>JAWASI010000056.1:0-5162 GCA_038892955.1 Ignisphaera sp. | reverse complement strand
TGATGTACCTCGCAATGTAGATGAAGGTGTATCATTCAAAGTAGTTGTAGAATTAGAGAACTACGATGGATCAAAAGTTGTTAACGGTACTGTAAAGATAACTTTATCAGGACCGAGAGTACTAGGACCTTTAACAGCTTCGCATGTCGGAGGTGGGGTTTACGAAGTTTCAATACCAGGGCTAGAATCAGGTATCTATAGAGTAGTGATAGAGGCTTCAATGCCTTTAATGATGTGGACTCTATCAAATGTCTATGAATCACAGTTATCTGTAGGTGAAGTGGTTATATCACCTACACCAACGGTAACTACTCCAGTAACTACCCCGATACCGACGGAAACATTTGCTACAGAATTTGTTGTAGCACCAGTTATACCAGGGCTAAGAACTATAACAGTATCAATGCCCGCCTCTGTTACTGTAACAACACCTGCTGTAGAAGTTGCAAGACCTACTGTAGAGATTAAACCAGTAGAAGTTGCAGGCGCTATGAACTTAAGCGCTGCAACTATAGGGCTTGCTATAGCTATTATAGCTATAAGCGCTGTTTTAACATTTGTAAAGAGGCCGGGTTGATTGAATTGAATATATTTTTACAAATTTCTTATCCTTATTTTTATACAACAAAATGACCATGGTTGGTGCACTCAGCTATGAAGTTAGGCACATTTATAGTTAAATCAACTACAAGGTTGCTAATTACGTATATAGTTGTTATAGCGTTATACTTTATAGTTGTAAGAGTTTTACCAACTCTTATACTAGGTCCTGAAGCAGATCCACTACTCATATCCTTAAAGAGATCTGCAGAAGATCCTAGATTCACCAACTGGGTTGAAGAAATTAAGAAGATGTATGGATATGATAAACCTCTTTTTTCGCAATTCTTAATCTACATGAGAAACGCCCTACTATTTGATTTTGGTTCATCTCTATACTCTCAAAGATTAGTTGTAGAAGAAATAGCTCTAAGACTACCCTATACTTTATCTTTATATACTGGTGCAACTATTCTACCAATAGTTATAGGGTACTATCTTGGTATTGTAAGCGCTAAACACAGAGGAGGTAAACTAGATAGCGCACTTGTTCAACTAGGTATTGTATCGTATATAATACCATCGTGGCTTGTCCTACTACTGCTATACTACTTCTTTGCATACCTACCCAAGAGGTTATGGGATTACTATATATTTCCGTTACCAGTAAGACCTCCTCAGGTCACAGTATTCGATTTTGAGGCTTTGAAGTACTTGCTATGGTATATATCGCCTATGCTAATAGCGGCTATAGTAGCTTGGACCGGTAGCTGGATATACTTCATAAGGCAGCTAGTTGTTTCAGAGTTAGCGCAAGACTATGTAACAACAGCTTTAGCGAAAGGTTTATCCCAATCGGATACCCTAAAGAAGCACATTATACCAAACACAAGGCCACCGCTAATAATGAGGCTTGCATACACTTTACCAGGTATTTTTGGTGGTGCATTGATATTCGAGATAGTTGGTAATTGGCCTGGTATAGCTTACCAAGCTTATAATGCTGTTCTTAGCTGGGATTTCCCGGTTATGATGGCTTTCTTCACCATATCAACATTTCTGTTGATAGTTTCGCTCCTTATAGCTGAAATAGTAATAGCTGTAGTTGATCCTAGGATAAGGCTCCGCTGAGGTGGAAGTATGGGTGCTAGAAATAGTTTTAAAAACAATGTTGGGAGAGTAACTAAAAGCAAACTCGTATCAGATTTGTTAATGGTTATGAGAAAGAGATCGGCTATAGCTGGGATCACCATAATAATATTTTTTGCCTTAATCGGCGGTTTAGCCAACGTTATAACTAAGTATAGCTATAGTGCATCTAGACTTGCTGACAGTTACGCCATACCATCATGGTTAGCATCACCGGAAACCCCAAGGAATATAGAGGAAATTTTCAAATCATTTCAACTAGTTAAAAAATATGTAGATCAAAGCGTAAGTATCGAGGTATTAACGCTCTCAAACGGTATTGCAATTAAAATTCAAGGTCCTGGAAGCGCAAATATATCGTTAATGTCTAGCGAATATGTGTTATATCCTTATGATCCTGCTGGCATGCTGATCCTCTCATCAAGTTTAGTTGTAAACAACATATCTTCTACAATGCCTTGGTACAATGTGCAAATAGTTGTAGAAAACCTAGATCTTAGATCAAGAAACGCTACGTATCGTCTTCAGATACGAGATGAAATAGTTAGATATATCCCTCGAGGGATATACGTAGCTTTTGATCTAGCTAAAGAAAGATTAATCCAGGTCTACGACTTAGTAAATACAAGGGTTGTTCCAAAGAAAACTATTAGTGTAGTACTTCCGAACCCGATGATAAATCGTATTCAACCGTACTCTGATAGATCATTGATAGGCGTTATAGAGGGTGTTAATGCGGTTAGAGAGCTTATTTTAGAGAAAAACACACGAATAGCATTAAATGTAAACATAGTTTACTACTGTAACCCAACAGATTTCATTATGATGTGCTCTCCAGATAGCGGTATAGAGGTAATCTTGGAACCTATATCGTTTAGAATATTAGGTAAAGCATTTAGTGTGTTAGGTACAAACCATATGGGTGCAGATGTATGGTCTCAATTCGTTTGGGGAGCTAGGTCGGCTATAGTTCTAGGAGTTGGTGTAGCATCAGCTATAGTTTTCCTAGGTTTAGTAGTAGGGCTTATTGCAGGTTACAACTATGGAACAATAGTTGATTCAATAATAACATTCACAATAGACATCATATACTTCATACCATTACTACCTCTAATAATGGTCCTCGGAATGATATATGGAAGAAGCATGTTCCTAATATACACACTACTAATACTGTTCTCATGGCCTGGTACAGCCCGTATTATAAGGAATTGGGCTGCGGTTCAAAAAGAAGCACCTTTTGTTGAAGCTGCTAGAGCTATTGGTGCAGGCACCTTAAGAATACTGTTTGTACATATAGCACCTCAGCTAGTACCCTACCTAGTCTACAGCATTGTTATGAGCGTGCCAGGTGTAATAATGTTTGAAGCAGGTGTTCAGCTCATAGGTTTCGGAGATCCTGAAGCTGCTACATGGGGTAGAATGATAAGCGAAGCTTATAGAGAAGGTGGTTTCCTCCACAATGCTTGGTGGTGGTTTGGGCCGCCAATACTAGGCATTATAGCGATATCAATAGGCTTCGTATTAATAGGTTTAGCGCTAGATGAAATTGCTAATCCAAGGTTAAGGCGAAGATAACTTAATACTTTGAAGTGAGAAAATAAATGAAAAAAATAAAATCAAAGAAAAGCTTGAAGAAAAAAGGTAAAGTAAGACATAGAACTAAGCTTGACTATATATTTTTTCTACTAATAATTGTATCAATAACCTTTATTTTAGTCTACATAGCAAACCTAGAAATTCCCTTCCCCTCTAGGCAAAAAAGCATAACAATGAGCTTTTTAAACCTAAATACAACATTCAACATATATAAAGTACATATACCACGTAATTTATTACAAAGTGATGTCAATCTTGATATAGGTTTAATAATTAAAGAGGTAGGAGCATACAATAGCGAAGAAACACCTATATACCTAGATTTAGGGACACATAGAATATTAGCTAACCAAGATATAATATTCATCAATAAAAGCTCTAATTCAATCCTTAACGCTAGTAAAAAATATATTGCGTACCTAGTGATTAATAGAACTGATGTAGGTATACCAGTAGCTTATATAGATGACAAGTACTCTAAGAGCTTTGACGCTATAGTAATCTATCACCCATACGAACTACATTTCGTTATAAGACCCCAAAAATGTGGGGTAAAACTTAGTTTAAATAACTCATTCGATAGAATTTTAGTAAAGGGTTTTAACGAAGATGGGTCATCTAGGACTGTAGCTATAAAGCCAAGCGAACTTATCAATAACTACTACCTAGATTTATGCGGCGACCGCATAGAAGTTGAAGGATACTCATCCCCGATACCCCTTTTAACTATTCGGTACATTGGCGGGGAATCCTATATAATTGCTAAGGAAAGTCCTTTAATATTACTAATAGGGTTTTTATTGTTATTTAATGCAATTATTTTAATATTTAAGAAGTTGAAAAGAAGATGAGGAGATAGCTGTGATAGGTATATTAATATTTGTAATAATTATAACGTTGGTTACTATAATATTATGCGCTTTATTACCTGAGTACAGACCTTTAATAGCAGGAATATATATAGTTTATACCTCGTTACCGTTATACCTATTAATTGCTTCACTACCTATAGATTATAGGTTAAGAATAGCGTTGCAATTAGTTGCTTTCTCCTTAATGTTATTCCTTGTTCTATACATGGTACTTTCATATCATAGAAGATTAACGTTAAGAACTAGAAAAATACTTTAGGTAGTTCCATACAAATATAGTATCAATTGTTTTATTTAATTCTTTTTCTCTTAGTAAAAAGAATAGATGATAAACCATAGGTTGAGAGAATCAACCCTATTAAAGATAAGATATAGCTTAATATAGATATAGGTACGCTATAGTAAGTTTCGTATATAACCATTAGGAACGCTATGATCCATCCTAGGAAAAGAAGAATTAAACCTATAACAAGTTCTTGTAATCCTATAGTAGTTCTAGGCATAAAGCCAACACTTAACTTGTGTATTTGTTTCTAGCTGGACCATAGGTGGATCTTGGTTTCTACACTTATCCATTGCGTATGAACATCTTGGGTAGAATCTACACCCAGGAGGAGGGTTAATTAAGCTCGGCGGTTCACCTGGAAGAGTTTTACGCATTACTGATCTATTCCGTGGGTCTGGATCCGGTAATACACTTAGCAGAGCTTTTGTGTACGGGTGCTTTGGGTTATGTATTAAATCCGTGGACAACCCTTTTTCTACAAATTGACCTGCATACATAACGATTATGTTATCTGAGAAATATTTTGCTGTTGCAAAATCGTGGGTTATATATATTACTGATAAATCGTACTTCTCTTTTAATTTCTTAAATAATGTGAGTACCTCAATACGAACAGATGCATCAAGCATAGACACAGGTTCATCAGCTACTACAAGCTTAGGTCTAAGAATTAGCGCCCTAGCTATAGCAACACGTTGTAGTTGCCCACCGCTAAG
>JAWASI010000055.1:4639-5651 GCA_038892955.1 Ignisphaera sp. | reverse complement strand
TATAACACTTACTACATAGTATGTTATAGGTTCTGAAAAATCGAAATCTGTTAAATTATCTATGAACCAAGTCAAGTAAAGAGGCTCACTATTAACCTTAACCAGAGGGCCGTATCCTATCCTTCTATATATATTAAACATTATATTGTCAGGATCTGTTGCCAATAATCTCCAGCTTAGCCAAACAGAGTTATTAGATATTCTAAGTGCTACAAGGCCTCTGCCAAGTTTTTCTACAACTCTACTCCCAAGATTACCTTGACTATTAACAACCTTATTAGGTACATATAGTGTTTGTAGCAGAGATAATGTTATTAATAGTATCAGAGGTATTACCATAAATATTTTATAGAAAGTCTTACTCAAGGCTAACCCTAGAGAAAGGTGTGGTATGCAGATCTATAAAAATATTCATGAAAACATTCGTGTATACATCTAGAATTTTGTATACTAAATTATCTATATTATCTATTATATTACCAATTTAACACAAAATTTGGTTAAACTGTATGCCATGTAGATAAGGTACTAGTTGTTTAAAATATAACCTGTTCTTATCTAGGTTTATAGCACTAAGTACGAAATAATCATCTTAATACTTAAATAATTTAAAATTGTAAAATGTTAATTGATAAAACAATAAATAATATAATCTGCTATCCTATTTAATTTCGTATGTTTAGTGTAACGATTTGAATTATTGCATTGCTACTAAAATTTTAATTAAGCGTTAGTTGTCTCTCTAAGATCATTTACTATATTACTGCAGTATAAATGTCATTAGAAGATTCTCCTATTATGTGTAATTAGTTGGAGAACCCTACATAACTCTGTATATTGTACTATAGTTCTTTTTCTTTTAATATATTCTTCTCCTTAAGAATTTTTTCGATATCGTTAACAACTATTTTTGCATCCCTTGAAGCATCAATTTCTATTAGAAGATTTTTCCTTTTATAGTACTCAATTACGGGTTCAAAAGTTTGCTTATATATCTGATACCTAGCTCTAA
>JAWASI010000055.1:0-4629 GCA_038892955.1 Ignisphaera sp. | reverse complement strand
TCTGGTTCATCGTCTTTTCTACGGATTAATGTATGTCCACATACATCGCATATTCCCGGTGTCTTCGGGGGTTTCCAGTGTATATTGTATATAGCTCCACAGTTTGGGCATATCAGTCTTCCGGAGACCCTCTCTATTATTATTTCGACAGGGGCTTCGAAAAGGAATACAGCATCTATGGTTGTTATTTGTTCTAATGCTTCTGCTTGTTTAATAGTTCTTGGGAAGCCATCTAATATAAAGCCTTTTTTGCATTCTGGTCTTTGGAGGACTTGCTTTATAATTTCTATAACTATTTCATCTGGAACTAAGAGTCCTTTTTCAACGAATTGCTTTACTTTTATTCCAAGTTCTGTCCCTTTAGATATTTCTTCTCTAAAGATATCCCCTGTTGATATGTGGAGAACACCATATTTTTGGTTTAACATTTTTGCGTAAGTTCCTTTCCCTATTCCGGGGGGACCTATAAATACAAGTTTCATGCTACTACACCCTATTACCAAAGTTAATAAGAATCCTGTAAAATATTTTTATACTCTTACAGAATTTTCTTGATAGATAAACTTTATTTTAGCTTAAAAAGCATTTAAATAACAGAAGCTATATGGTAGGATTCGCAATGGGTAAGGAGTTAGAATTACTATTTAAGCCAAGGTCTGTAGCAGTTATAGGGGCTTCAAGAGAACCTGGTAAAGTTGGCCATAGTGTTTTAAAGAATATTATTGATAGTGGATATAGTGGAAAGATATACCCAATAAATCCCAAAGCTGATAGTATACTAGGATTGAAAACCTATAAGAATTTACTTGAAGTACCTGACGACATAGACTTAGCTGTTGTTGTTGTACCTGCTCCAAGTGTTCCAAACGTAATTGAGGAATGCGGCACTAAAGGGGTAAAGTTTGCCATAGTTATTTCAGCTGGATTCAAGGAGATAGGAGGTGAAGGTATTGAAAGGGAAAAGAAGTTAATTGAAATTTCTAAGAAGTATGGTGTTAGAGTTGTTGGCCCCAACTGTCTTGGTATAATAGATATGCATACACCATTAAATGCATCGTTTGGCCCCCTAATAAACAAAAAGGGTGGTATAGCATTCATATCGCAAAGTGGTGCCTTACTTGTAGCAATACTAGATTGGTCTGTTAAGACGGGATTAGGATTTTCGAAAATTATTAGCTTAGGCAACAAAGCAGATCTAAATGAAGTAGAGTTCCTTGAATACCTAGGCGAGGATCCAGAAACAAAGGTTATATTACTCTACTTAGAGTCTATAGTCAACGGAAGAAAATTTGTTGAAGTAGCTTCAGCTGTTTCTAGAAAGAAACCTATAATCCTTCTTAAAGGAGGTATTACAGAAGCTGGAGCTAAAGCAGCATTAAGTCATACAGGTGCTATGGCTGGAGGGGTAACAGCATTAAAAGCCGCCCTAAAGAAAGCTGGGATAATCTTAGTTTCATCTCTTTCAGAGTTATTTGATATGGCTATAGCATTTAATAATCAACCTATACCTTTAGGTAATAGAGTCGGGGTAGTGACTAACGCAGGTGGTGGAGGAGTTGTAACGTCGGACACCATAATTTTGAAAGGTCTAAGGCTAGCTACACCGTCCTCGAACACTATAGATATTCTCCGTAACAGCTTACCACCTGCTGCAGCAATATATAATCCTGTTGATGTGCTAGGAGATGCGAAAGCGGATAGGTATAGAATAGCTATTGATGCTTTGTTAAAGGATCCTAACGTGGATTCAGTAGTAGTTATACTTACGCCGCAAGCTGTAACAGAACCTGAAAAAACTGCTGAAGCCATTATAGAGCTGAGTAGAAAGTATCCGTATAAACCAATACTAGCGGCATTCATAGGCGGTGAAAGAGTTGAAAAAGCTGTTAAAATGCTTATAGATAATAACATACCTGTATACGATATGCCTGAAAAAGCTGTTGCAGCTCTCTACGGAATGAATATGTATAGAGAGTCGAGGGAATATCTACTTAAGATAGCTGAATATATAGAATTATACAACATTGACAGAAACCGAGCTTTCTCAATGCTAGAGAAGGTTAGGAATGAGAATAGAAGAGTCTTACTAGAATCAGAAGCTAAAGAAATTATGAAATGCTACGGCGTACCAGTAGCTCCAACAATACTAGCTAAAACAGAAGATGAAGCAGTAGAAGCAGCAAAGAGCATTGGGTACCCAGTTGTACTAAAAATAGCGTCACCTGATATAACGCATAAAACAGATGTTGGTGGTGTTATAATGAACGTTAGATCAGATGAAGATGTTAGAGATGCCTTTAAGACTATAATAACTAATGTTAGAAGATATGCACCTCAGGCCTCTATTCACGGAGTTGTTGTTCAGAAAATGGTGCCTAAGGGTAAAGAGGTAATTATTGGTGCAACAAAGGACCCTATATTTGGTCATATTATAATGTTTGGTTTAGGTGGTATCTATACAGAGTTATTCAAAGATGTTTCATTTAAGTTAGCCCCCTTATCGTTGTATGAAGCTAAAGAAATAATTATGGAGACTAAGGCATATACACTTCTCAAAGGCTTCAGAGGAGAACCCCCAGCGGATATAGCATCCATAATAAATATTTTACTTAGGGTTAGCAAGCTTGTCACAGATATACCGCAAATTGTGGAAATGGATATTAACCCGCTTTTCGTATACGAAGAGGGTGCAGGAAGCGTAGCTGTAGACGTAAAGATGGTTATAGAGTAGGTGTAACAATGGTTAAGTCTGTATTCCTCTTAGGCGAAAAAGGTAAGACAGTACTTATTTATGGATTAATGAAGAAACTGATGCTTGAAGGGTACAAGGTGGGATATTTTAAGCCTATTTCAAGAGGCAGATATAGACTTCCATCACTTAAATACATAGACCCAGATGTTACTGCAATAAAAGAAGCACTAGGTTTGTCTGAACCTTTTGAAATTATAAGCCCCGTAACTATTACGTATACCACAATTGAGTTAAAGAACGAACTGGACAGTATAAAGAAGACCATTATTGAAAGTTTTCAGAAAATAGCTGAAAATAAAGATTTTGTAATTGTAGAGGGGTATACAACACCTGATATACTATCAGGAATAGGTTTATCGTCACCAGAGTTAGCTAAAATACTCAACACTAAATCAATACTATTAATAAATGCAAGAGATAGAGAAATCGTGGACGAAATCGTGGATAGAATATACCTTTACAAATGCTTCTTTGAACGCTTCGGGTATCCACTTGATGGTGTAATAATAAATAATGTACCCATATATTATTACGAACGTATTGAAGATGTACTCTTACCGTTAATAGAAAATATGGGTTTAAAGGTTTACGGCGTAATAACCGAGAAACCTAGGTTATTAGCACCTACAGTAAGGGATATAGTAGAAGCATTAGGTGCCGAAATTTTAGAAAACAAAGATAAGCTAAATAACTTAGTTGAAGACATAGTTATTGGCGCAATGGCTCCTTCAGCAGCTTTACGATGGTTTAGAAGAGCAGTTAATGCAGCTATAGTAACTGGTGGAGATAGAACAGACCTAATACAACTAGCTCTTGAAACAAAACCAAGTGTAATAATATTAACAGGAAATCTATACCCAGATATAGGCGTTCTTATTAAAGCTAAGGAAACAGGTGTACCAGTACTCTTAGTACCCTACGATACATATACGACTGTGCAAAAACTCAGAGAAGTACAATCAATAGTTACAGCAGATTCTCTTAAAGCAAAAGAGAAAGATATTATCTCTGCTATTGAGAGCGAAATCAAATGGAGAAACTTACTAGAATAAAACCTTTTTCATCTCTTTCAATATTATAATATATTCAATAAAATGAAATATTCTTATCATGTTTGTTCCAACAATAATGTGCTACCCTAATACTTTATACTAAAATAATATTTAAGTAATTTTTCATCGAAGCTTTAACTCATATGCAAACTACCTAGCATAGCATTATTTAAATTAATCTATTTATATTAATTATTAATTTAGAAAATAGAGAATATTTATTTATGGTGCCGCGGCCGGGATTTGAACCCGGGTCACGGGCTCGAAAGGCCCGCATACTTGACCGGGCTATACTACCGCGGCGCTTGTCTACATCTATATAATTTTGTGGTAATTAAGCTTTTCTAAAAAGTTTTTTTGAAGCCTAGGGGTTCAGCTCTGATGTAGGTTTATGTAAGTTGATTTCATTGCCTCATCTCTTTTCCCCCGCATTGGTCTTGGGTTTGCATCACCCTTAGGGGCGTTTAGGGGCACCCCTAGACCCCCACATCTTGAGTACCTTAGAAATAAGTTTATGCATGCAATCACGTCTCTATCTCCTATGAATCCGCATTTAGTGCATCGCATTACTCTGTTACCGTTGCTCTCGAGTTTGTTTCCACATCTGGGACATGTTGATGATGTCTTTACTGGGTTGACGTATCTAGTCTCTAGTCCTCTCTCTAATGCTTCATATACTATGGTGAACTGTATTCTTCTGTAGAACCATAGAGAGAGCTCTTTGTTGAAACTGCTACCTCTATTCACGTTACTCCTGAGTTTATTCAAGTTCTCTAAGACTATGATAGAGCTATACCTACTAGCAAGTTCCGCTATAGAGTCTCC
>JAWASI010000054.1:0-5898 GCA_038892955.1 Ignisphaera sp. | reverse complement strand
TGCATACTTTGCAACTCCCTCGCTCTCTATGTGAATGCCGTAATCCTCTACGTATATTTGCATCGAATATCTTCTCCCATTAGCTAGTTTGTAAGCTACAACAACTTTTTCGTTATTTCTAAGAGGTGTGGCTACGGTATATCCAAGTTTATTCAATACTTTAACTACATCTGAAAACTTGTTATCAACAATATGCCTAGAAATTTCAACGCTAGAATTACTTTTAACATAATATAGTGTGTGCGTAGGGTCAACAATTTCACCTACGTAAGCTACAGGTGTATAGGGTTGTGTTATACCATAGAATATACATAAAGCTTTTCCGGGAGGCCAATAGTAAACACCTCCCCTGTGAACACTATGAGTAAGATCTTCATGAGACAGCTTCAGTGCAATAGGTGTTGAAAAGTATACCTCTTGTTTCCAAACAATAGATGAAGAACTAAACGGGATTTTCTCTTCTATTTCTTTTACATACCTCTTGACATCGATAACAACGGAAAACCCTGTATCTCTAAATATGCACTCTAACATCATCAGATTACACCTAAATAAGCCGAGCGCTATTCAAAGATAAAAACATTTTGCGTTATTATTCTTGCCATTCTCTTTATTACGGCCTCAAGAAATATCTTTTCTGCAGCTGAAAACTCTAGTCTTCAGGATGCAAAGATGTTAAGCTATGGCGTCTAAATCAAGGATTTCTTTGTATCCAGTTACAACATTATAACATACATGCATTGTTAGAATAGATTCGCATTTCATGCTATTAACTAACCTCGGATTTACCTTTATGTACATATCTGTACTACTTTGTTTACTCGTATCTTCTACTACTGTAACACCTCCTTTAACACTAAAAACATGATACTGTGTTTTCCTTAGATATTTAAGGATATGCTCGAGAATTATTGACTTACTAAATAGCGCCCCCATCCTTTCACCAATTATGCTGAAATCTTTATAAAACGTTACTTCTAGTAAGAACTATAGCAATGTTTAGCAAGCTACTTAGAACATATTTACTAAGGTTTAAATAGAGCTACTCGTTCACCACATATTTATTTCTATTAATTCTGTATATATCATCATAATAGCTGTTAGTGTTGAATTCATCGGTTCTATAATCTATAGCTTATTTCCTTAGCTACCATGATTAAAAGATAACATCATATAAAGATTACAAAGATTACTTAGTTAGCCGGTAATCTATATTAATCTCTATATATGTCTAGTGAAAACCTAGAGCATGTTATTGAATAACTTTGGTGTTGATAAAGAGGGATGTTATATGCTGCCCGAGGATGAAGGAGTATACATATACATAGAAGGGAGTTGGCAAAAATATATTACTGAAGGGCCTTTTGTACCCGAGGTAGATGGTGTGTATATTCTATACTTTAGAAATATCAAGTGCCCAGGATGCAAAACCTTCGATAAAATTTGGTCAGAATTTATATCAACTTATACTACAGCCGCTAATTACGCTGTTATTCAATGTAATAACTTCTTTATAGAATGCAGCGATTACACTGCTTCTAATAGCTTTATATTTTACTTAGTATTTGAAACACCTCAAGTAGTTGTAGTTGTTATTGAAAATGGTACACCTGTGTACATCGAACGTGAAGTTGGGGTTCTAAGTATGAATGAATTGATAGATTTTGTGCTAAATATTAAAGAGAGGATGAGTATGTACTTAGTAGAAGAGCCTTCAGAAGAAGGTGAAGGAATATACGTTGATCTTAGTAAAAAGAATTGGAAAGATATTGTAGACCAACTTAAGAAGATCATCTTTGGTGGTAAAATACCACAGGAATTATGTACAGATGAAGGATGCAGAATAGTTATAGAATAGCATAGGAAGTGTTTAGGGGAAGCCGATGTATCGATAACCGATATTAACACCTTATAAAATCGTCGTTTAACTCATGGATTTAATAAACGTGGGTTTCTACAATGTTTTCCACAATCTTGATTATGAAATTTTAGACTTATCATAGAAAAGCTACGAAAAGAGGTTATTTTGGATTATGTCTATCTGACCTCCTTCCCGCCTTGAAGGGCGAGCTTTTGGATTGTAATATAGTGGAAATGCTCAAAAATTGCTGGTGTTATGAATAGAATCAAGGTTATATATAGTGAATAGCGGTATGTTTGAAAGTTAACCTCTTAACCTCTCGTTAGCTTATCTTCAGCTAACTATCATTTGTATATGTATCTCATATCTCACTATCATTTAACAACAAGAACTTTATCCAGTAAACTCGCAAAAGAATAAACCTTGAGTCAATAATGGTATTATCTGATACACCCTTTGTAGAGTGGAATCCGATAACAATGCTGCCTGTTTTTAGCAAAGTTGGATCCTTATGGCTCCTATGGATTTATGTAAAAGGTTACGAATGGCAAATAAACTCATAAAGTTTATTAAGATTTATTATACACCCATATGTCGAAGAGATATCAAAAGATGGGAAAAATGAGTTCGAATCCATACCTTGTTGAAAAACTTAGAACATTCGAGTTGAAGAGCAGAAATTTTAAAGGGTTTTTAAAAGATTTAGCTGATACTGCTTATCAAGGGAGAGCTCTAGGTGAAGTATACGAAGTAATAACAAATATGTTAAGAGATCCCGATGTAGTGATATTTCTTGGATTAGCGGGCTCTATGAGTACGGCAGGTATGTGGAAAATAGCTAAGTGGTTTATTGAACGAAGGTATGTCGATGTTGTTGTGTCTACAGGTGCAAATATATCTGAGGATATATACGAAGCTATGGGTTTTAGTTACTACAAAGGGTCTCCCTATGTTGATGATTATGAATTGTATAAGCATAAGATAGATAGGTTTTACGATGTATTTGCAGACGAACTTGCATATAGGAGGATGGAGAACCTTATAAAAGAGTTCATATATACTCTACCTAAGGGAGCTCAATATTCATCAGCTGAATTCCTACATCTCTTTGGGAGATACCTCAACGATAAAGGTATAGATTGTATAGTATCTGCAGCTTATAGGGTTGGAGTACCTGTTTTCTCTCCAGCATTAGTTGATAGTGGATATGGTATAGCGGCTATACTTGCCATAAAAGAAAAAGGGCATAGGATAGTTCTAGATATGGTTAAAGACTTCAATCAAATAGTAGAGATAGGTAGAAAAGCAAAAAAGATGTCGGCTATATACATAGGCGGAGGTGTTCCTAAGGATTATGTAAACCTCGTTACAGTAGCTCAAACGCTTATAGATGTTCTTGAGCATGGAGAAGAAGGGTATAAACCCTTGGAATATGCAGTTCAAATAACAACTGATGCCCCTCACTGGGGAGGTCTCTCTGGAGCTACTCTTGAAGAAGCTATTAGCTGGGGCAAGGTCTCATATAGAGCTAAAAAGAAAACAGTATACGTGGACGCTACGATAGCTTTACCATTGATAGCCCAAGCGTTACACGAAGAAGGTATTGAAAGACTAGAAAAACCTGATTTCAAGTGGTTATTTAAGAGCCTTTATTAAACATATAAACACATCTTAATTCATTACAACTAAATCATTGAATCCGGTATATTATTAGGTGTAACAGCTACTCTAGGTTTTATTCCGTGTCTACTTAGGATTTCTACAACGTGCGGGTATAATATCACATATTCTTCATCTATAGAATCTGCGAGCGTTGGGTGTACCGAAGAAAGTTTCTTCTTAAAAGTTCTATAGCTATCATCAGATGAAAAACTTAGCATAACAGCAGGGTAAAAATCTTGGCCAGGCGTCATACCTACTTCCATAAGATTTTCTAAAGCCTTAAACTGGAACTCATAGAATTGAGGATCTACACCAGTTAACATATGAAATTCGTCAAATGTAGTACCTTTAAATGATACTCTTATAACTACTCTATTAAATCTAGAAAGATCTTTAGCGTATCTTTTATCAAACCCTATGAGGATACCGTTAGTCTCTAGTATAAATATGTAGTTTGTTTCTTCAACGTACTTTAAAAGATCTATTAAATGATTCCAAGAAATTGTTGGTTCGCCTCCGCTTAGTCTAAGATATCTATACCTATATCTAGAAGCAATTTCAATTAGTTTTCCAAATACTTGCTTAGGATCGTAAAAATCGCCTTTATCCATTGCATGACTAAATCTCCAACTCCAACAAAATTTACACCTAAGATTGCAACCAACCACATCACCTGTAGCTATACCGCCATACCATCTACCACCTCTAAACCTATAGTATCTACGTTCTTCTACTCCTTTAATACTTCTTGAAGCCCATTTTCTTGTAATCTCTGTAAGCTCTATAGGGTTAAAACCCTTCATCTACGGCATCTACCCTATACCTAGTTTCAGTAAACCCAACAACAATTAAGTACTTAATGAAGATATTAAGCTTAGCTGAAATTCGTATATATATTAAAGGCTGTGATGAGAAATTGAGGCAGATCAATAATACTGTGGCTATTGGTACGGTTATTACCCTTTACATTGATTATATTCAAGAAAACTTTTAAAACTGTAATGATTGAAGAGGAAGTTTCTATAGAGCGCTTAGAGGTGTATTTAGGTTCTATAAGGTGATAGATAACGCAAAATAATGTAAATTTAAGGTATAGTCAAGAGATACTGAACGGACCAGTAATAGCCACGTTTTTACGCTTAGGGATGCCACTACTCATCGTTAGAATAATCCAAGATCTATACCTTCTTGTAGACATGTTTTGGCTTAGTAGGTATAACCAGTTTATAATGGCAACCCCAAGACAGGTTATGCCATCCTATATGATGTTTACAGCTTTCATTAATAGTTTTTGTTCGGCTAACCTTGCCTTGCTTACACAATACATAGGAGCTGGGATGTACGACAATGTTTTAAGCACCTTTAGGAAGATGATGACGGTATCGATTTTGGGGGGCTCTGCATCAGGACTACTATTTTTTATTATTTCTCCGTATCTCTTCACGTATTTCGTTGGAACACCACCTGAAATTTTAGCCGATGTTATAGGCTATGCCCAAGTAATGGCATTCGATATAATAGTTTTAAGCATAAATGTTTCTCTAGCAACATTGCTCCAGTCATTAGGAGATACAAGAACTACAGCATTATCCCAGGTAACAGGCAGCATTATCAATCTTATTTTAGATCCTATATTTATCAACGGATTTGGGTATTTACCAGCTATGGGTGCTATGGGGGCGGCTTTAGCTACACTACTTAGCAAGTTCGCAAGTATCTCCATTATGATTTCCAGAATCTCACGGCAATATCCATGGGTAAAAATACGCCTTAGTAAGAATGTAGATTTTGAGTATATCACAATATCCCTTAGAGTCGCTATACCATTACTTATAATGGGTATATCTAATTCTCTTGCATTTAATCTTCAAAACAGACTTATAAACACATTCGGAGTTATAGTTACAACTGCTGTATCGTTAGGATTCATATTATTTGATCTAGCCAATACAAGTTTATGGGGATTAACAGAAGGAATAGCAATAATGGTTGGACAAAACCTTGGAGCAGGAAACATAGAGAGATCGAAGGTTATCGCAAAGAAAACAGCTTTATTCATATTTTCGTCTGTTATGCTATCCTCTATCTTAATATATTTGGTTAAAGACTGTATTGCGTCCATATTTATAACAGGTCAAGGAGTAAACCCAAGAGATATAGAGGAAGTTTATGAGGAGTACAATAGATTCATATCTTTTACCTTATGGACCTTGGCTTTTTTTGCTTTAACTTTTTCAAGTATGTCTGTTGGTAGAGGCTCCGGCCATACATTTATGCCAACTATAATAAATATCATTAGGCTTTGGGGTATTAGAGTTGGTCTAGGCTATGTACTAGCATTAATGTTGGGCTGGGGAACCCTAGGTATATACACC
>JAWASI010000053.1:0-5917 GCA_038892955.1 Ignisphaera sp. | reverse complement strand
CTCTTGTTTATACTACTACTTAAAAGCTTTATACTGGTTAAGCTTCAATTGATCTGAGTATGACTACGAAAAACAACAAGGATAAAATTAGAATAATTGCCTTGGAGAGAATGAGTATACTCTTCAAACTAGGCATCATAGCTGTTAAAAATCATGATTATGATGTAGCTCGTAGATATGGTGAGCTTATATACAGGATATCCACGAGATTAAGGGTTAAGATACCCCAAAGTATTAAAAGATGGATATGCAAAAATTGTTGTGTGATTATGGTGCCGGGCTTAAACGCTAAGATTAGAACCCGTAGAGATGGTAAAACGCTTAGAATCATAACTAGATGTATGGTGTGTGGATGGATTCACAGGTACGAGTTTGTAAAACATGGGGAGAAATGATGGTGAAGCTTCAAGGATTAGCAAATAATTTAAGGAAAGAGAAAGTAAGAATACATAGAGCCGATGTTAATATAGGTAAAAAAGGTATTCATCCCGGTATCATAAACGAAATTAGGAGGTTGCTAGAGTTACAAGGATGTGTGAAGATAAGAATTTTGAGAGGAGCTAGAAGCATTGTAACTGAAGCTGATATAGTTAAACTTGCTACAGAACTAGGTGCCAGTATAGTCGATAGTAGGGGGTACACCTATGTTCTTATTTCTAGAAGAATTCTTAAAAGCTCACCCAAGAAAAGAGTAGTAAGCAGAACACAAACACCTAATAAATCCGGCCAACAATTAGAAACCTGGGCTCAACCTCAAGCTCGCAAAAATAACAATAAAGATAAACCACAACTCGGGTAGTTAAGATGGTTACAGTTAGAGATGTACCAGCTGATAAACTAATTGAAGAACTAGCACAGCACCTAAAACAAAACGTGCCCCAAGTAAAACCGCCTCCATGGGCGCTCTTCACAAAAACAGGACCCCATAGAGAAAGAGTTCCAGAAAATTCGGATTGGTGGTATTATAGAGCTGCTTCAATACTCAGGAAACTATATTTAGCAGAAGAACCCATAGGTATAGGAACTTTCAGAATGATTTACGGGGGTCTTAAGAGGAGAGGATCCGCACCGCCGCATTTCAGAAAGTGTGGTGGTTCGCATATTAGAAAAATATTACAACAGCTTGAAAAAGCAGGATTGGTGATTAGAACACGAAAAGGAAGACTGATTTCATCTAAAGGTAGGAAACTCTTAGATAATATAGCATATAAAGTGTTCTCCGAACTAGTTAAAATAAAACCGGAGCTAGTAAAGTATGGATCGCCGTCAGTGGTTAAGTAAGTACAGCAGTAAGAGCACAAAATAATGAATTTTACATGAAATCAACTTTTAGGTTGTACGTAAAGCTCATGACAAGGTAATGTAATTACACATTTAAGCTGTTTATTTTAGCTCTATACTGGGGTCTCACACTACGAGGTGATGTAAATGTACCCAGAATATGGTGGATATGAAGGTGTAAGTGATGAAGAAATAGATGTTCTACTTGAGAAAAGGTATCGAGAATTATTGGCAAAGAGGCAAGAACTGGAAAGAAAGCGTTTAGAAAAAGAGCTTGAAGAAGCTAGAAGGCAGGAGATTCTAAGAGCCATTTTGACTCCTGAAGCTCGAGAACGTTTGTATAACATAAAATTAGTTAGGCCGGAAATAGCAAAAATTGTAGAAGATAGGCTTATAGCTCTAGCAGTACAGGGTAGAATTACCAGACCTTTAACCGATGAAGAGCTTAAATCTATATTAGAAGAGATATACTCAAGAACAAGGAGGGAATATAGGATAAGTATACGTGAGAAGTAGCTAAGGTGAAACCCTTGGCCCGTAACAAACCATTGGCAAAAAAGATTAGGCTTATAAACAGAGAGAAAACCAATCAACCTATACCAACGTGGGTAACTGTTAGAACTAGACTTAAGGTTAGAAGATCTTATAGGCTAAGGAATTGGAGGAGAAACAAGCTTAAAGATGTATAAAAACTCTACAAGGTGATTTTCATGCCGCAAGAAAAAAATGAAGGTATATATGTAATACATATGAGGAGTATCTATAGGGCTCGAGGTAGAAGAAATAGAGGTCAGAAGGCTGTTAAATACATACAAGCTTTTCTTGTACGGCACTTAGGCGGTAGAGTTATTCTAGATCCTTCGATAAGTATTTACATCTATAAAAGAAAAATTGAGAAGCCTCCAAGAACCATAGCCGTAAAGTTTGTTAAAATAGATCAAGGAGTTTATAAAGCCTGTCTTGCC
This sequence comes from Ignisphaera sp., assembly GCA_038892955.1. Lineage (GTDB taxonomy): Archaea > Thermoproteota > Thermoprotei_A > Sulfolobales > Ignisphaeraceae > Ignisphaera. The sequence continues at coordinate 3,671 of JAWASI010000053.1, read as the reverse complement.
CTGCCTGTTAAGAGGTAGAGGATATAGTGATTATCGAAAAGGTTAACTATCATGGCAATCCACATATAGGTATATACATATTTTCGAACGATAAAATCTCCTTTATACCAAAAGATTCTGAACCTAAACTTGAGCAAGTAGTTTCATCGGTACTCGGCGTCTCTGTTTACAGGGTTTCAATAGCTGATACAAGCCTTATAAACACATTCATTGTCGGTAACAATAAAGGTATTTTATTACCTTATATAGTGAAAGATTACGAATACAATGCAATTAAACGGGTATTCGAAGGAAATGTAGCTATTGTGAGGACTAGGTATACTGCTCTAGGGAATATATGCCTTGTTAACGATAGGGCCGCTTTTGTTAGTCCTTACGTATATGAAGACCTTGTTAAATATCTAAAAGATGTGCTAGAGGTTGAGGTTGTCGAAAAAGGCACTATAAACGATATACCAACGGTAGGTTCAGCAGCATTTGTAAACAACAAAGGTGGTTTAGTTCATCCAGATGCAACCGAAAATGATCTTAGAAATTTATCACAACTTTTTGGAGTTAGATTTGATGTTGGAACAGTTAACTTCGGAATAGGGTTTATAAAGTCTGGACTAGTTGGTAACTCTAAAGGTCTACTAGTTGGGGAAAGAACAACAGGTCCCGAGATAATGAGGATAAATAGGGTGTTTGGTGATGAGTAAAGAAGTAAAGGTATTTAAAATAACGGGTTTCATGCTCATAGGTCACGATAAATATCCTCAGTGGGTAAAGTTCACCAAAGAAATCCGAGCACTAAAACTAGAACATGCATTAGAAAAACTATACTCCGAACTTGGTAGTAAACATAAGCTTAAAAGAGCAAATATAAAGATTGTAGATGTTGCTGAGATTAAGCCCGAAGAAGCTAAGAATAAGTTCATCCGCGATCTTAATAAGTTAACCTATGTGGTGATCGAGTGACGTCCGCAGGTAGAGCTGAAATCGAGAAAAGTATTCAACAGCTCTTTCTACAGCTTGAAGAACTAAAAACCGCTATTCAAGCTCTTCAAACAAGATCACTAGAACTTACAAATGAAATCCGAGAAATTAGGTTAGCCTATGAAACGCTTTCAACCATTCAACAGTATGGCCAAGTAGATACTATGGCCTCTCTTGATAGGTATGGCTACGTCTATGTAAGGATTCGCCTAGAAGGTAGTGATAAAGCCATCGTACGTATAGGAAGAGATTTATATGTAACAGCACCTGTTGATACAGCCAAAAATATCCTCCTTAACTTTGAAAAAGATGTAGCTGATGAGCTTAGAAAAACCGAGGCAGAACTTAAGCAATTGTTAAACATATACACACAAATACAGAATAAACTCCAAGAATATCTAGCTATACTAGCTAAAGAAGAAGGATCAAAGTAGAGGATATCTTACAGTGTTATCTAAGCTAAGAGATGTCCTAAGATCTTTTACCCAACGTGTTGCAGACGTCCTTAGGTATAGAGAATTAAGTGAAAGCGAAGTAAATGAGTTCTGCGATAAACTTTTCTTAGAACTTGTTGAAGCAGATGTAGCAGTCGATGTAGCTCAAACAATAGTCGATATGTTTAGACAAAAGCTACGTGATATTAAGGTACCTAGAGGTAAAGATCCCAACGACCTTGTATTCAGTATAGCCGAAGAAGTTATATCTTATCTACTCAGCCGAGGTGAAACTGGGGATTTAATAGACATTATTAGAGAAATTCTTGAAAAATCCAGACCTGTTAAAATAGTTTTTGTTGGAGTTAATGGTGTTGGTAAAACTACAACAATAGCTAAGATAGCCTACAAGTTAATAAAGAATTCATTGAAGCCTGTAATAGTTGCAGCAGATACATTTCGTGCAGGTGCTCAAGAACAATTAAAGAAACATAGCGCTAACCTTGGCATACCATTTATAGGGGGTAAATATGGTGCTGATCCTGCTGCTATAGCTTACGATGGTGTTAACTTTGCGCGTAAGCATGGTTACGATGTTGTTTTAATAGATACGGCTGGTAGAATGCATGTAGATGTGGATCTTATGAACGAGTTGAGAAAAGTTGTTCGTGTTGTTAACCCACATCTAAAGATTTTGATAGTAGACGCTTTAACAGGTAACGATGCCATAGATCAAGCAAAACTGTTTGATGATGCAATTGGAGTTGATGGAGTTATTTTAACTAAGATAGATGCGGATGCTAAAGGAGGGGCAGCTCTAAGCATAATCATTGGCATAGGTAAGCCTATCTATTACTTAGGTATTGGTCAACGCTACGAAGATTTAGAAACATATAATCGTAAAATAATACTAGAAAGGCTTTTTAGGTAGATAGCTTAGGAAGAAGATAGCGCTTACAGGGTACAATAAATCAAAGTAACTAGGTGAAGTTTGTGAGTATCTCTAGATTCGTTGAGTACTTTAAGGATATCAGGAAGGTGCTAGAGCTAGCTGAGAAACCTGAAGGAGACGAATTCAAGAACATATTTAAAATCGTAACCATAGGATTCATAGTTACAGGGGCTCTCTCCTTTGGAATAGTTTTTCTTATAACAATGATCCTCAATATGTTTGGCGTAGGACTTAGATAAAGGTGTAAAATATGGTTTCACAATTAGAAAACGAATCGGCAAAGAATACTGAAGTTACAGGAACGTCTACTATACCAAAAAATACATTATTTATTGTAAGGACTACAGCTGGGCAAGAAAATAATGTAGCTTTGCTTATTGAAACCCGAAGCAAAATTAATAACATACCTATATACTCGATACTATCCTTACCTAATCTAAAAGGCTACATAGTTATGGAAACAAGAGGTCTTCATAGTGTCTACGAAGCTATTAAGGGGTTAAAGCATGTCAAAGGTAAAGTCTCTGGGACACTTAAATGGGAGGACCTAGAATCCATGATTAAACCTAAACCATTGATAGAATTACTTTTTGTAGGGGCTGATGTCGAAATTGTTGCAGGACCTTTTAGAGGTATGAAAGCAAAGGTTACATCAATAGATAAAACCCGAAACGAAGTTTCGCTTAGTATTTTAGAAGCAAATTATCCACTCACTATTACAGTCCCGGTGGACTATATTAGATTAGCCAAGGGTGAGAAATAACCATGGCCAGGATAAAAGTGGTGAAAACCCAAATTAAAGGTGGTGAAGCTAAACCCGAACCTCCTCTAGGCCCTGCATTAACTGATGCAGGCCTCAATGTAGCAGAGGTAATAGATAGAATAAATAAAGCCACAGAGAAATACAAAGGCTATACTGTAACAGTTAAAGTAATAGTTGACCTAGATACAAAGAACTATGACATAGAGGTTGAATTACCGACCACAACGAGCTTACTCCTATCAATAGCAGGTGCCTTGAATCCTTCAGGAGACCCAATGCATAAGAAAATAGGTAACATAAGCTTCGAAGACGTAATAAAGGTATCTATCCTAAAGAAACCAGAGCTAACAGCTAGAACACTAAAAGCTGCTGTTAAAACTATCCTTGGATCTGCTAGATCTATAGGACTTACAGTCGATGGGAAAGACCCCAAAGATGTGATTAAGGAGCTTGATCAAGGCTTATATGACGGACTCCTTAAACGTTATGAGTCAGAGTGGCAAAGTAGGTGATAACTTTATGAGTGTATCCATTGAGGCGCTAAAGC
>JAWASI010000052.1:0-6035 GCA_038892955.1 Ignisphaera sp. | reverse complement strand
CTCAAGCTTAATCACCCTCTCCTCCAATCTAGCAAACCTTTCCTCTAATTTTGCAACTCTTTCAGAGAGTTCAGCAAATCTCTCCTCAAGCTTAATCACCCTCTCCTCCAATCTAGCAAACCTTTCCTCTAATTTTGCAACTCTTTCAGAGAGTTCAGCAAATCTCTCCTCAAGCTTAATCACCCTCTCGTTTAGCGCCATAATTCCTTCTAAAACTTCTTTGTATCCAATCAAACCCATAACAGCGTACCGGAATTCTTTATCAATTTCTAGGGTTCTCAGAATCTTCTCCTTTTCTTCAATACTTAACATATTTTTACACCTTGGCCTAGTTTGTTTATACTATGTTTTTCTTCTCCACTAGTAAAATTACAAATATATGGAAGATATAAAACTTAACGTTACGATTTAAGAATTTCATATCAAGTGTTTTAATTACAGACTTATTCATTGTATTCTACATTATATTTTGTGGTATCTATATATAAATTCATAGCAAGGAAGAGATATGAGCTTGATTTTGTAAGTTTATATAACTTAACCTTGCTATTCAATTTAACTATCAAATATTCATTATAGAGGTGATACCCTAATTTTGTTGGTATTTAATCAAAATTTATTGTAGGAGTTTAAACTGAAAGTATTTTATTTTAACCCTTGTCTTAGTTATATCCAGCCAAGACATCTAGTTCCTCTGCAAAAAAGTAGAAAATCCTAGAGTAAAACACTAAATTATTTAATTCAATAGGCAAAATAGATGATGTTATTTTACGCAGATCTCATCTATTACAGCTATTGCTGAGGCAATTAACATCAAGATACTCCCAGCAACACCTCTAGACGTAATTTCTTCATGGTAAAATATCAAGGAGAATATCATAGCAAAAACAGGTTCAAGGATATAGATTATTGCAGCAGTAGCTTCGCTTACATATTTCTGACCGATAATTTGTAGAAGTACAGCAAATAACGTACACACAAGGGCTAAGTAAGTTAGATAAACCCAAGTTGTTAAACTTAAATTTGTTGTTTTTTCGAATATTATCACATATGGAGCAAGCAGTAGTGATGGCAATAGCAAACCATAGAGAAATTCTACTCTACTGACTCCTTCTTTAGCATACTTAGATACAAGAAGTATCTCTGCAGCCCAAGCAATAGATCCTAGAAAGACCATGAATTCGCCAAATCCTAAGCCATTAACAGGGTCTGTAATCATGTAAAGCCCTACGATTGCAAAAACAAGGGATACAAAGAGCATCAAACTGTATCTTTTCTTGGTAAACGCTGAATATACATGGACATGTACCGTGTTGAGACCTGTGATAAAGGCACTAACAGACGGAGATGTATGAATTGTTCCTATTCCCTGAAGTAGAAGCCCAAGAAAATACGATGCCCCTGTGACTAGCCCACTTACAATGCCTCTTCTCTGCAACGATTCTCTAACATACTTGAGTATGATTATCGGGGTTAAAGCTACTACTGATATTAATGTTCTGTAGAATGTATAGCTAAAACCAGATATATTGCTTACTGTAAGTTTTATGAAGATAAAAGAGCTACCCCAGAGAGCCGTTGTTATTAGTAGTATAATTGAGCCGTACAGAGCTTTAAGCATTGGCAACACCTTATCTATTGCAATTAGAGCTATTGAATACATTAAACATTTTAAGCTTAAAGCTCAGTATTATAGGTAAAGATGAAGAGGATGAATTAAATGGTTGATCCAGTTTTAGAAGCTAAAAAGAAAGCCGTTGAGGAAAGCATAAAGATAGTTCTAGATTATAAAAGGGATATCGTAGGTATTGGAACAGGCTCTACAGTAGATCTATTCATTGATCTACTTACAATATCTAGCCATCTGTTTATAGAATCTTACTTTGTATGTGCATCAATGTACACAGCAAAGAGATTATCAGAAGCAGGTTTCAAGGTTCTTAGCATCTCGGATGTTGATGTAGTAGACGTTTATATAGATGGAGCTGATGAAGTAGACCCTGAGCTAAACCTGGTGAAAGGCAGAGGAGGGGCATCTACATTAGAGAAGATATTAGCTTCAGCGGCTAACTCTAGGATATATATGGTAGACTTCACCAAACTTGTTAAACGATTAGGCGAAAAACATGCAATTCCTATAGAAGTCCTTCCACAAGCACTTTCAATAGTCTATAGGAAACTACGTGAGAAAGGGTTTAGTGTTCAGATTAGGAAGTCTAAGGAAGGTAAGTACGGGTTTATTACTACAGATACCGGAGGTATTTTACTTGATGTCATAGTGCCTCAGAATTACGATCCTTTTGAATTAAATAGAGAGATTAAGAGTATTCCAGGGGTTATAGAAACAGGTATCTTTACAAAGGATTTAGTTGATGTAGTAGTTATAGGCTACCCCGATAAAGTGGTTATATCTAGGAAACTAATATAGGTTTCTACTTAGCGTATCTACATATTTGTATAAACCTAGCAGCATCTTGAGCCATATATATGTTGTTAAACAATATGTACACATCTTTCTTCTCCTTAAATATGTTGGAAACCACGTTACATAGATTTTCTAGGTCTTTGTCTGTATACCTATACCTATAGTTAACGTTTCCAGGGCCAAGACCATGTAATCTAAAGTATGCTATAGATTTATCAACAGCAGGTAAGAACTTTAGCGGGTCAACAACGTGGATAACATTCTTAAACCTAGAAACTATATCTGCTACTTTATCTAAGTTCTGAATCCATGTACCTCTAGGTTCCCACCCTACAACGAGATCTCCTGCATCTATAGTTGAGAAAAACTCTATAGCGTTCCTATAGTTCTCCTCGTTATAGTTGAAACTTGGTGGTGTTTGAACCACAACAACTCTGGCATTCAATGTTTTTGCTGCTTCAACTATTCTTTCCCATGCCTTGAAAACCTCTTTAGTTGGCCTTAGGAATCCATACCTATTGCTAAGAGATTTGTCCGGCACAAACTTAGCTTTTTTCCATGTAGGTAAATCAAGAGGGTGTGTAATACCTTGCCAAGCTTTTATAGCGAATACGAAGTGTTGAGGAGCTTCTAATCTATACCTCTTAAGTTTATCTATATCAGGCAAATCGTAGAACGTCTCCTGAAGTTCTACAACATTAAAACTTAGGTAATACTTAGACCTGGTTACACAAAAGCCACAACAACCAACATACACCACCATATGCTGTACACCGAAGAAATAAATTTAGCTCCAACAGTTAATTAAACCATACTACGTATGGTTATCAACACCGTAACTTAAAAAGCTAAAGACTAGAAATAACATAAGCAAAGATATTTAAGGTTTATAAAGCTTAGCACAACAACAACTCTTGATCCAAAGTGGTAGGAAAATACACCTACATAGGTATTGGCGTACTAATAATAGTAATAGTTGTAGCAATAGTTCTTCTCTCCTTTCCACCATCCATATTTCCCCCAATTACAAAAACAATAACTCCAACTACAACACCACTAGAAGAGAAAAAAGTTGTTGTCTACGCCTATAGAGACACTATAACAGGTATAGATCCAAGTGTAGAAGACGATACAGGTATCATGATTTTACACCTCGTCTACGAAACAATACTTAGATATAATCCAGAAACAGGAGAGTACGACTATGTTCTCGGCAAAGAAGTTAAACAATTAGATGAAAATACCTGGAGAATCATACTAAGAGATGACGCTAAATTCCATGACGGATCCCCTGTCACGGCGTACGATGTTAACTTCAGCATCTGGAGAACTAAGCTACTGTATGAGAAACTAGGTAGAGGTTTAGGTTATATATGGGAGTGTGTAGACAATATAGTGGTAGTAGACGATAAAACAGTAGATATAAAGACCGCTTATAAATGCGATATAAGATATTCACTGGCTGGAGCCTACGGAGCTTTTATATATAGTAGAAAAGTATTAGAGTTAAGCAGAATTAACGATATGCTATCGGAAGATCTCATAACATGGTTTAACCAAGGAAATGCTCTTGGATCAGGGCCCTACAAGTTAGCTAAGTATCAACCCGAGAACGAAGTTGTTTTAGAAAAATTTGAGAACTGGTGGGGTTGGAAAATAGTTAACAACCCGAACGCCCCTGATGTGGTCATCATAAAAATTGTAGAAGATCCAGGTGAGCAAGAGAGACTTCTAAGAACAGGTGGTATAGATATTGCATCGTCTGTGCCTAGAGTATCGCTTAAGTCCCTTGAACAAGCAGGATTTAAGGTATTTGTTACAGATACCTTCCATAACTTTATAATTATGTTCAACGTAAAGAGATGTCCAACTAATATAACAGAGTTCAGGAAAGTTATAGCATATGCTATTCCATGGGATAAAATAGTGGACCAAGCATTAATGGGCTACGGTAGAAAAGGAAGCGGCTTAATACCATATGGCTTCCCAGGTTACAATACTAAATGGGCTTTACGACAAGACCTAAATAAAGCCAGAGAGCTACTTAATAGCATTAATATTCCATGCAAACCTGAGCTTAAAATGGTTATAACACAGGGATACGAAGAAGAAGAGATATTTGCTAACATGCTTAAAGCTGAGCTCCAGAAAATAGGGATTCAGCTAGATATCAAGTCTTTACCATGGGAACAAGTGAAGAATATAGGACAAGCTGTTTGGGAGAACCCTGAAGAAGCACCACATATAATAATAAACGATTGGTGGCCAACATATCTAGTCCCATATGATTATTTCAGTCTTCTAGAGTGTTTAGAGCCAGAAAAGGGGATTATAAATTACTGGAACTGGGCTGGCTACTGTAATAAAGACTTCGACGAGCTTTTAGCTCATGCTTATAAGGTCTCTCTTAGCGATGTCAAGTCATCGCTACCGTTATACGATATATTGCAGGTAATTGTTTTAGAGGATATGCCTGCTTTAAACCTTTGGGATATGCAACATATTTATGTGTATAATCCACAAAAAGTGGTTATTAAGAGTAAAGCGTTCAACCCTCTGTATACGTATACAATATTCTTCCAGTATGTTGAGGTGCTGAAGTAGGAGTAAGCGATGTTAACCCTTAATTACATAGTAAAAAGGTTTTTTATATCTGTTCTACTTATTTTCGGAGTCGTATCTATAACCTTCGTACTAACGCAATTTACGCCAGGAGACCCCGCTGTTATTTGGGCTGGAAAACCTAGAGGCCCTGGTGCCGCAATAGCTATTGCCAGGGCTAAAGAGTATTTAGGCTTAGATCAACCACTATATCAACGTCTAGTACTTCATTTGTATAGGTTCTTCTCTGGAGACTGGGGTATATCTGTTGAGTTTAAACAACAAGTTTTTATCCTTGTTGTAAGGAATTTCATGGCTTCGCTAGAGATAGTAGTATACGCATTTATTATAGCAATACCTTTAGCTTTATGGCTTGGAACAAAGGCTTCTCTATATAGAGGAAGTGTAGTCGATAAAGCAATATACTTTTTCTCTGTAATAATAGCAGGAGCACCTAGGTTTTTAATAGCAGCACTTCTATACCTAGTTCTCTATATTAGTGGCTACAATTACCTAGGCTTAAGGATATCCCCCACTTATGCTACCTTCTCTGGATACACAGGCTTCATAACTATTGATGCAATACTGAGCGGTAATTTGAATATGTTTATAGATTCGTTTCTAAGAATACTGCCCCCAGCTATCGCTTTAGCAACTTACCCCATAGGTGTTATAACGCGCGTTATTAGGGTATCACTAGCTGAAACCTTCGAGGAGGAATATGTAAGACAAGCGATATCGCTTGGTATGCCAAGAAAAACTATCATAAGAAGATATGCATATCCTAATATAGTTCCTGTAATTACTCAGCTCTCAGGACTTCTTTTCTCCTACCTATTATTAGAGACTATGGTTGTTGAGAACGTTTTCTCGAGGGAAGGTTTGGGTACGCTTGTATCCCGCGCTATGGTGGCCTCTGACTATCCTTTGCTAGTTGGTGCAACAGCTTTTACAGCGATGGTATTAATAATAGCGAACACATTAGCCGATATAATCCAGGCTATAACTA
>JAWASI010000051.1:0-6080 GCA_038892955.1 Ignisphaera sp. | reverse complement strand
CATGTAGTCAGTGAATTAAATAGACTAGCTGTACAACCTACAGAAAAAGGTAGGCTAGCTCTATGGATTCTTAGGAATCTTTTAAATAACTTTCAAATTATGGAAGCAAACTTTGAGAAATGTAGACATGACGAGGCCGACTGCGCCATAGTAGAGCTGGCCAAGACTTTTAGCAAGAGTATAAAATTAATTGTGTTAACAGCTGATAATAGGTTAAAAAAAGAATTGATAAAGTGTGGAGTCGAAGTAGTATGGTATAGAAAAGCTAAAAACAAATTAGAGTCCGCTACTTTATTTTAACAGAACTAACAGAAAGAAATTAGTAAGATAATGAGGTAAGTTAGATTATGTTTAGAATATATAGACTTACCGATATTATTAGAGTTGATCCGGCAAAACTTGGTAAATCGCTAGAGGAAATAGCTCTTGAAGAGCTCAGAAAAAAATACGAAGGATTGAAAGATAAAAACTTAGGTATAGTGTTAGCCATAATAAATGCCAATGTGGATCCCGAAGGGTATATACCGCTCGGTGATGGTGCTCCATATCATAAGGTAGAATTTGAGGTATTATCCTATGTTCCGATAATAAATGAGATAATAGAAGGATCCGTAAATACTGTCGGAAGAATGGGTATAACAATAAAGATGGGACCTTTAGAAGGTTTTGTACATATATCGCAAATAGCAGATGAAGAGGTTAAATATGATCCACTTCGCAATGCAATAGTATTAACTCAGAGTAAGAAGGTGATAAACCAAGGAGATATCGTTAGAGCCAGAGTAACATCTGTTTCTCTCGGAACCCAAACAAGAATGCCCAGGATAAGTATGACAATGAAACAACCGTATCTAGGTAAACTAGAGTGGATTAAAGAAAAGGAGAAAGCTTAGTATATTGTTTTCGGTGATGAACCTCGTAAGGTCTGATGAAATGATGTTATCGGGGATCCTGAGTTCATGGTTTGGATTACTAAGCGTGAAATAGCCTACTACTTTATACTTAAGCATGTATTTAATAATCGTATATTTAATATCGGTGAAGCTCTCGATATTTTAACTTTGTTTGGTTCTAAGCGAACTGCTAGAAAAATAATGAAATTGCTGATTTCGCGCGGTCTTATAGAAAAAGTTGGTTCCCTAAACTACAGGGTTAGAGAACTAGAACCAATTCTATTCAAAAGCTTGAAAGCTTACATAGTACAGCGAATGCATAGACGGTTGAAATCAGCTGGTCTTAGTACTTCTATAATTCTCAGAGACCAACATGAAATTTTAGTAGTACACAATTGTAGAGATAACTTATCATCAATCTTTGAATTAATAAAGGGAATCATAGAGATTGAATGTAGTTAAAAAAGAAAGGGATTAATTTATAATGTAACTCAGTCTCAATTGTATTTACTATAGTTAATCTTTTTTCGCTATTATTATTTCAATTGTTGAAACTCTTGACTGCCTACCGTCAGCGCTTGTTATTGTTTGGCTACCAATGTTTATACCTTTTACATCAACTCTACCGGGTAGGAATCTGTTTCTTACTATTTCTATTGCATCAACTGCTTTACTTATGGCTCTACCTCTTGCTTTAACCACAATTTCATTTACTCCTTGGTTTATTAATGTTAATATTGCTAATACATAGTTCATTACGGGTTTTTTACCTACAAGTACGGTGTTGGCAGCTGATGGTGCCTGGGACATTTTTAACCCCTTTATTTTTGTGGTTATATGCTATGAATTATAGTTAGGGACTGGAATAAAAGGTTTGTTGGAAATATACCATGTGTAGCACAGCTTTTTGAGTAATCTTGGTGTGGCAAGTTATAGCTTCTGGGTAAAAAGGGTTGATAGCTATCATCTATAGGAATTGTTGTCCACGATGCGGAGGAGATATAAGTAGCGTAGATATAGCCTTAAACGGTGTTTGTAATACATGCACTACTAATCTAGAGCTTACAGCTCTTCATATACTTGATAAAGAAATTAAGAATTTCGTTAACTTCTTTGTTAAAGTGACAAATTTTATTCCATGGTCTCTCCAAAAGTACTGGATAAAGCGGTTGATCTCTGGAGAATCTTTTGCTATGATTGCCCCCACAGGCATAGGCAAATCAACTCTTTTAGCTGTATATGCATTGTATAAGGTATATTACTATAAGTCTAAGGTATATATACTAACGCCTACTAGAGAATTAGCAAAACAAATGTATTCAAGAATAAGTGAATTTATCAATAAGGCTGGGCTAAAAGACAATATCAAGCTGATATTCTATGATTCTTCTAGTAAAAATGTGTCTCAAACTAAAGATGCTATAAAAAGCAACGACTTTGATATACTAATAACCTCGGCAGCATTTCTAACAAGGCATCACGAGCTTTTAACTGATAAGAGATTTAGTCTTATAATAGCAGATGACCTTGACTCTATAATGAAGAATTCTAAGAGTGTTGATAGAATCTTAACTTTGTTAGGTTTCGATACCAAAGATGTGGAACTAGCTCTTAAGATTATTAAGTTACGACAACATGCATTCTTAGCTAAAGCATTAAAAAGCCAGGAAACATTTGAAAAAATTAGGAGAGAACTACTAGAACTTGAGGCTATTCTTAGAAACAATATAGCTAAGAAAAATGTGCAATTAGTCGTTGCCTCTGCAACAGGGAGAGCAAGAGGTTTGAAGTCCCAAGTACTAAAACTTCTCTTAGGGTTTGACACAGGCGCTGTCTTTGAGTATTGGCGCAATATTGTAGATTTATATGATTCTCTAGATGAGTTCCTATATGATAAGGTTGAATATTTAATTAAGAAGCTGGGTAGTGGTATAATTTTCGTATCACCACTGTACAAAGAGATTATGGAGGTTCTTGTTGGCAAGCTTAGAGACAAAGGTATTAAAATTGAGGTAGTCAAAAGCGGTAGTAAAGGCGTTGATAAGTTTAGACGTGGCGAGATAGATGTAGTGGTTGGATCAGCATCATATTATGGAATTCTTGTAAGAGGACTTGATGAACCTATTAGAACCAGGTACACAATATTCATAGGTATTCCAAGTATAGTTAGAGATCTACAAGATAGCCTAAATAACCCTAGATTTCTATTCATAATCTTACGCGAACTTCAACATCTAGGGTACAAAGTGGATAATCTAATCAGCAGTATAACTGAAATTATCACTAACTCTACCCCCTCGATGCTGTACTTATATACTAAGTTAATGAACCAAAAATCTAATAATAACTTGGTATCGGTAAGCGAAGAAGTTAAGGCAAAGGTTAGGCTTTTGCTTCACATTAAACAAAGTACCTATAACATCATTAAAGAGATCTTGAATAGTAATAGTATTTTAGAGATTAACAGAAATTGTATTATTGTTAAGCGTGGTAATAAATACTTAGTTATCAAGCCCGATCCCTATACATACATCCAAGCAAGCGGAAGATGCTCCAGGCTGTTGAGGGGTAAAAAAACCTTCGGTATCTCAATAATATTTGATGAATACCCTCAGCTTCTTACAATAATGGAGGCTGTGCTTAAGAGGTACATCAGTACCTTCAATATTAAAAAATTAGATATAAACGAACTAGATAAGTATATTAAAGAAATAGAAAATAGTAGATCACCTAAAGATTACGATCTTGACTTAAAAATATCTACAGCATTAATGGTAGTTGAATCACCTACAAAAGCAAAAACTATAGCCAATATGTTTGGAAGACCTGCGAAACGTATGCTAGGTAATATCTTGGTATATGAAACACTAATTCCTATAACACCAACAAGAATTATAGTAGCTTCCATCATGCCATCTTTTGGTCATATAACAGACATTGTTACAGATGAAGGACTCTATGGAATCAAGGTCTTAGGATCTGAGTATATACCTATATATGATTTCATAACTAAGTGTCGTAATTGCAGAGCTCAACATGTAGGTATTTATGATAGTTGTCCTTATTGTGGTTCAATGGACGTTATGTGTAGCTCCTCCATATACAACGCGATAAAGGCTATAGCCACTCAAGTTGATGAAGTCTTTATAGCAACAGATCCTGACATAGAAGGGGAGAAAATAGCATTCGATATTTACAACCTTTTGTTGCCTTACAATAGAAACATCTATAGAATAGAATTTAGAGAAGTAACTAAAAACGTTATCTTAGAAGCATTACGTAATCCAAGGAAAATAGATATTAATAAAGTAGAAGCTCAGATAGCTAGGAGGATAACAGATAGATGGATAGGCTTCGAGTTAAGCTTGTGGCTGCAAATAAGGTTCGGTAAACCATGGTTAGGAGCTGGAAGAGTTCAAAGCCCAGTACTGATGTGGGTTGCTAACCGATACAAAGAGTATAAAGATAACTTTGGTTACGTACTTGTTTTAGATATCGGTGATTACAGAGTTAAATGGTACTTAGGAAGAGGATTCGAAGCTAAAGAGAAAGCGCGTATAGTTGTCAATAAGATACTTGAATCCGGGTTGAATATAGTTCGTTACGAATTTACAGAAAAAGAAGTTCTACCGCCTCCACCATTTACAACTGATAGTCTAATACAAGAAGCTAATATATTGTATGGTTTTGCAGCATCTAAAACGATGTCTATAGCTCAAACATTGTTTGAACTAGGCTTAATAACATATCATCGAACTGATACGACAAGACTTTCAGCCATTGCTTTAACCATAGCTCATGAAGTTCTCAAAAAAATGAATCTAGACAAAATGTTTGTACCCAGATTATGGAGCGGAGGAGATAAGATGGAAGGAGCTCATGAAGCTATTAGGCCTACTAATCCTATAAACTCTGAGGAATTAGTAGATATGATTATAAGAGGGGATATTGGAATACTAACAAGGATTAGCGAAGACCATATAAAGCTTTACGATTTAATATTTAGACGGTTTATTGCTAGCCAAATGCCTAGCGCAAAAATTAAATACTTACGAGCTGAGCTTAGAATAGACGATTTCATAATATCGATAGAAGTGCCTATCGAAGTTACGTCGCCCGGTTTTACCGCTATTTATCCCATAAAAATTTACAAGGATGTTCTGAAAAATATAGACTTAAAGAATAGGAAAATTAAGGTTTTAAAAGCTGAAGTACTAAGAGGTTCCATTATACCCCTATACCGTGTTGCAGATATAATAAAGCTGATGAAGGATAAGGGTATAGGTAGGCCTAGTACCTATGCTAAAGCGATAGATAATAATATTAAGCATGGATATATCGTGTTCAGTAAGAAGAGAAAAATATTGATACCAACTAAATTTGGCTTAGAGGTAGCTGAAACAATTTATAGATACTTCACTAAACTTGTAGGAGAGGATGTTACAAGACAATTAGAAACATTGTTAGACAAAATAGAAGAAGGTAAAACCAATATTCAAGAAGTGTTAAAAGTGATAAGGAGTAACATAGATACTATCATGAACGCTATTGAGAATAATAGTATAGCTATTCCATCCACTATCAACAATATGAACGATGGTGTATATTCTGCTGCTACTTAATACCTACCCTACACGTTGCAGTGTTATCTTTATGTATGAAATCCTACGATTTCTTATAAGCATACTACCAATTTCAATATCCCTAACATTAACTCTATCACCCACCCTAGCCATTATTGCGTTATACAAATTAACAGCTCTATAAATATTTCTTCCACGTCCAATAATTTCAATCATATCTGCATCTCTATTCAAGCTAATAATTGCTTCTACAAGATATTCCTTGAGGGGTTTATTACCTAGCAATATATTCTTTACATTACTCTTTGGTTGTGAACTCATCCAATTAACACCTACTTAATACAGTAAGATCGGTCTACCTAATGAGTTATAATACATAGCACTATATAAACTCATCTAATATCATAGCCTCGCGCAACTGTTTCGGGTTTTATATAGGTTTATATTGGGTGATGTTATTCTTCTGCTATGATTAGCACGTATACTTCTTTTCCGTGGAGGTGCTTGATCTTTTCTTTGTCTTTCCCCAGTGGGTAGAGTACTGGTGCACCGTATCTGTACCTTATAACACTACACTTAACGAAGTAGAACTTATCAGCCAATC
>JAWASI010000050.1:0-6092 GCA_038892955.1 Ignisphaera sp. | reverse complement strand
TCTATATAGAAATGCGTCACGAAAAGGATTATTTACATGGAGTTTTCATGATTTTCTCCGTGTACTAGATGAATATTTAAGAAATATGGGTGCACGAGACCATACTTCTAAGAAACTAAAGCTTCTTATAACAACAAGGCTTGGTAGAAGATTTTTTGAAAATTACTTAAACGGTAGAAGAATTGTTGTTGAAGATGTTGCCAAATACTTAATGGAGAAGCCCAAGAGGCTTGTCGTAGTAGATTTATCTTCCGAGGTAGAGTACATAGCTAAAAGGGGGGTGGTATACCAATTTATGAAGATTTTATGGGACGAGATATGGAGTAATAGAGGGATTCCAAAGAAAGTATTAGCTGTTATTGATGAAGCTCATAACTACACATGTACACATGGATGTGAACCTGCTAAAACGATTATAGCTAGAACTGTTAGAGAAGGTAGGAAATGGGGGTTTGGAGTAGTTCTATCAACTCAACGGGTAATAGACTTAGCCCCTGAGATTAGAGGCAATATAAATACCGTGTTCTTCTCTAGACTACAGTCATCCGGAGATTATAATGAGCTTAGAAACTGGCTTGAAGGTGTTCAGTACCTTGAATACACTTTATCGATGCTTACAAGTCGAGAATTCTTTTTCGCTGGTCTTGGAAACCCCCTGAGAAAACCACTGCTAGTAAGGGTTAGAGATGTTAAATGAGGATATGTTCCTGGTAATAGATAATATCGAACTTGAGGAAAATAACGAAATTCTTTACGCTGTAGCTAGGCTTGCAAATAAAGTCGTAGAAGACGTCGCCAATCGTTACATAGATCCAATACTAAATAACCTAAATGATATTAGAAGCGCTTTAAGCATAGTGGTTTTTAAAGGTGGTAAAGATGATTTTGCGTCAATACTTGTTGTAGATAGTACATGGACAAAACCATTTGTAGAACTTATTGTAGGCGATATAGCTGTTATAGCTACAGGGTATGTAATAGTAGCTCCTGCTGGCATAGGATCCCACGGGATAGCGTATATAGCTATAAGAAGAGGTAACGTTGATGAATCAAGTTTTAATAACGATGTTGAGTTAGACGCTAAGATTATGGAGTTTATAACAGCTGAGAAAAAAATAAATAAAACAGTTGACATGGTTATGCTTGACGGTTCACTATACTTCTCGACAATACCTGAATTTTTCGATCCATTAGATACCATGGATGTTATGAAAGCTAAAAACCGTTTATCAGGACCTAAGCTTGCTTCACTAGCTTCTGCAACCTTAATTAGGTTGTTTAGAAAAACCGATAGATTCTCTATACCTGTTGTAGGCGTGGTAAAAAGAGTTTCAAGTAAATTCCTTCTACCAATTTTATCAAAAGCTGGACTTAAAGATGTAGAGGATGTATTACTAAGGACAAACGATAAAATGCTCATGAGTTTTGCTCTAAGACCTGGAGAGTATGTAGTCTTCAATAGCTACTTAGAGGTACTGAAACAATATCTATCATATACAATAAATAAGTATAACAAAATTAAAAGAGCCCGTAAAGTTCTAAAAATACTTGAAAACTGTCATTCATCAGAGAATATTCTGCTTCAAGAACTCTGCAACTACATGGATAATACTGCTATAATCTTTTACAGACACCTAGGAGATGCTGTTTACCCACAGGCTATAAGACTTGATGTTTATCCTAAGAGAGCTGTAGAAAAAGTTGTGAACTACGTTATGTATAATACATCGCATAACTGTGTTCCAATACCCATAGATTATGTTGACAAATATATAAGGTTGGAATCCTCTCTCATCAGGAGAATTTATGGGATTCTAAAAGCGTACACTAAAAACGTAGAGACGTTGATAGCGTTAAGCCCTACAAATCCTCAAAAATATTACCTCTTTGAGTCGAAGTAATTTAAAGCTGTCAGCGGGTAACCACTAAATCATCTAAAGTCTTATTCCCCGAAAAATTCATCATCCTTAAAACTCTAATAGTTTAACGAATATTAGCTTATTTTAAAATGCTTTGCCTCAGACATTGTAACGGTATGTTGTGTAAATTCTGTTATGTACCTCAAAAGGATATAAACACAGTACCTATGATTAAATTAACACTACTTTCTAAATAAATTCCCCGAGTTAAACTAAATTTATTGTAGACACAACAGCTTAGTTTCTCGATATTATTTAACCTATTTCTGAACTATGTATTTTAATGGAGATTCATGTATAGTCTCTAAATTAAATCAATAGTATTTTAATAGTATTTAGTTTAAATCCAGGTTCTTGATATTAGCAAATATTTTGATTAACAACATCAAATACCTCATCTGTACACTTAGGTAATAACAATTTATTAATTATTAATTTTGTTTAACGAAATCTGGATACCATTGTTTTCATATTCTTGTAGAGCTGTTATAGGGTTCGTAGATACTATGTTAGCAAATTGACAATATTTAGTTATATCTTATGCAGAACTACATACCGATTGTATTATCTGTAGTATTTCTCGAGTGTAGTTCCATTATAGTATTCAGTAACTTCATTCCTTATAGTTAACACTGATTAATGGCTGTAATATTTAACGTAGTTGCTCCTAGGAGTTTTTGTATTACTTCCCTCTGAATTTATTAAATCTTGTAAAGTCTGTAATGAATGTTATTGACTAATTTAAAAGTTTAAAACTTGTGTACCTCTACTTCTATGTTCTCTTTACCGGGATGTATAAGAATGATGGTGTGATTATCTATGGGTTCTACTTTGAATCCATAGAGTTCGTTTAGGTATAAAGCTACCGTAGATGATGCGATAGTATACGTTTTACTACCTATACCTACTTTGTAGAGTGTGTAATATTCGAATAAATTCATGTAATCTTCAGCAACATAATTTACTGATAACCCTAAGGCTTTTTTCTCGATTTCATCTAGTACTATGGTTACAAAGTTTAGTGCACTCCTTAGAGCACCTAGATCTAAAATTCTGTTGATTGTTTCTTTGACTACACCTACAATACTTTTTAAATCTGTAGAGCTAATGTTTTCTCCAAGCCATTGTGTAAGGAAGTAAGAATCAGAGTATCTTCTAACTAAGTTCTCCATACCAAGATCTTTGGCAAGCTTCTCTTTATCTAAGGCTCCGTTATGCGCAAGCCAAATAGATACTTTCCCAGGTTTGTGGAAGTAGTAGGGGTGGGAGTTTAGTACATCTATTGGTTCTTCTGTTGTAAGTCTGCTATGCAATATCATTAGTATCCAGTCGAAATGATTAGGAATTAAAGGTTTAGTTATTCCGTCAACCGCTATAGGTAGGGATGTTTTATAGAGTGAAAGCCCTAGCTCACCGAAGGAACTATATATGTATGCATAACCCCAGCCATGAGTATGAGTTCTACGCCCTCTTCTATATCTATCAAGCACAAAATCATTTAAAGAACTTAATTTAAAACACCTTGAAATATGCTTAATGTACTTTACGTCTTCTGCTGATGCATACAAAGCTATTCTACACATGATTTACACCCATATATAGTACAACTAAGTTTAAAGTTAAATACAGTTTCATCTGCTTCGCCTTAATTAAGTCTCTATAATTCTACCTAATTCGTAATTCCACACAAACCTCTTAATCTCTTCCCCTCTCCAACGAATTCCTTTAAAAGATGTTGCCACACCTATAGCTTGTGCTTCAAATCCGTAGTACCTAAGGTGATCTACAACATAATCTCTGTAAACTTTATTTACTACAAGTATAGGAGTATATTCTTCACTAGCAGATAAAAACATATTGCGCATATCTATGCCTTCTTCATATGCATAGCATACCGCTTTTGGGTGAAGAAACTCTGAAGCTGAAGCATTTATGTATATACCGACATCGTTTAAGGTTGATATATGCTCCAACGATTCGTAGACTGTATCGCTAATGTCTATGGATCCAACAATAGCAGGCCTAATTGTGTTAATAGCATCAACTATGTTTAGAGGTGCCACAGGTTTGCACGAGGTGCTTAAAACATCTACGTCCCTTGGAATTCTACCTTTTACATACTCGTTGTACGCTATTGATGTTAAACCTACCTTTTTTAGTATCATAATAGTGTCTCCGACGAAAATCCTCCTAGGTATTGGTGCATATTTACATAAGGCTAGAACAAATACATCAACCCATAGATCCATTCCAATGTTTGTGTCTATATTCTCGACATATCCTCCGTAAAGCTCTACAGCTTCTTCTATGCCCCTGATAATATCTTCAACTAGGTCTACTTTATCGGGTGTAACGCCTATGGATATTGCGTATACATAAGGTCTACAGCCTTTTGCGTATACATCGCTCACAGTTGCTGTAACAGCTTTGAATCCAAAATCTCCATAACTACACCATGGATAATTAGATCTTGAAGCCGCAAACCCATCTACCTTAACAAGGACGTAATCTTCATCGAAAAGTAGGCCCCCGGCATCGTCGAACCACGTTAGAATTGATTTTGGATGCCTTCTAATTTTTTTAGCCAAATTCTTTATAATTTCACTTAATTTCTCAGACATACTTTAGCACAAAATACATTATTAGCTAACTAAGGTTTAAATTGTAAAGCTAAAGGTAAATAGATACAGCTATAAAATATTTTCGTATAACTACCTCAAATTCTTTCCTCCAATCCGTGACCAAGGTATCTAATATCTTAGAAATCTCTAGAGCACACTCTAATTCACTACATTCAATATTATAGATACTTTTAGCTAAACCTTGAAGGTCGTCCACCATCACATATGTCGGATGATTACAGATAACAACCTCCTTATTTTTACCTAGATTAATCTCAATATATAACACTAAATACCATGGATACTCCTCCCCGAAATTTCGTACTCCGGACGAGCTATAGCTTAAGCATCTATGCATAGATAATAAACCTCCAACCCTAAACTTAGAAACTTTAGGAGTTAAATTTATAGCATACCAGGATGGCCATACATCGATTATATGCTCGCTATAGGTGTTGATCTTACTTGTTCAACAACATTATCGCATATTTGCACACTATTTCTGCATAGAACTTCAAATACAATTAAGCCATCGAATTTTGTTCTCGTAATCCAGGCTTCAATTAGACCCCATTTAATTGTTCCACTATATGGTGGTTTATGTAGATCTCTACGTCCATCGTTGTCATGCGCGTGGATAACAACTATGTTTTGACCTATGGATAGAAATTCCTCTAGGTTTCTATTTATATGGGCGTGCCCTAGATCCAAACACATGCCTACATCTCTTCCTAAGTGTTCAACAAGCCTCATTAAATCCTTAGGCTTCGAACCGAATAAGTTGTTCTCCAGCCTATTCTCAACAGCTAAAATTATCCCTCTATCTTTAGCTTCTTTAGCCAACATGTTTAGGAACTCTATGTTTAGGTCAAGCGCATTCCCATATGTTTCCTCTACCTTCAACGTGTGAACAACCGCTACCTTTGTACCAAGCTTATTAGCTAGTTCAAACCATTTATTGAATCTTCTAAGCCTTGAATCTGTTAGAAGTCCCTGGGGTTCCATTTCATCGTATGGGGTGTGGATAACGTTGATATATCCGTAGAGATCCTTTGAAACATTTAGTATCTCTGTTATAAATCTATCTTCAAGAACTTTACCTCCAGAAACAGCGAAATTATCATATGAAAGTTCTACAGGTAGATTGAGCTCTATAAGTCTCTCTATAGCTTTCAGAGGCGGTAGGTTAAGGTACATCATAGTTGAATACGCATAGAGAGGCATTTCAAGCCTCTCCTACGGTTTTCTGTCTTATAATATTATAGGTTCTGACCTACAAGTAGATAAAACTGTTTTCTTCGAATATCTTTACCTCGAATTCTAGTTGTACATAGTCAAAGTGAAGCCTAACTGAAAAATCATATCTATGGTTATGTTTTAATTAAAAACAGTAATTTATCTAAGTTTCTCTCTAGATCTTTTATAGCTGTTTCTATTTCGTTGATACTACTCATAGCAGCTGTTAATACTATGAAGCCTTCTTCTGAAAGATCTAGCCTAGTATAACCTGAGATTAAATCCTTGAGATTGGAAATCTCTAAATACGATCTTA
>JAWASI010000049.1:0-6333 GCA_038892955.1 Ignisphaera sp. | reverse complement strand
TTCTACAGGTACTCAAGATGTGGGGGTCTAGGGGTGCCCTGAACGCCCCCAAGCCCGATGAAAACCCGAGCGGAATGCAGGGGAAAAGAGATGAGGCAATGAAATCAACTTACATAAACCTACATCAGAGCTGAACCCCCGAGTATAAATACCCGACATACAGAGTTACTAGCTGATTTAACGGCGCTAAACATGTTAGAATGATGTTAGTTGTTAAGCATTGAGAGTTTTCCATGTAACAACGCATATACCTTTAAGAAATGTTTCCAACATGGTTACTAAATATCGTATCCTAAGAACTATAGAGCTGGCGTACGAGTATCTAAGGAGATATTCGGGATATGTGATCCGGGAATTGCTGCAGCAGGGTTAAACCCACATGCTGGGGAAAGTGGGATTTTTGGTGACGAAGAAATCAAGAAAATAGCCCCTGCAATAAGCGAAGCTCAAAATAAAGGGATAGAAGTCTTAGGGCTTTTTCACCAGATACAGTTTTACAGAGCTTATCATAATAAAGAATTCAATGCTGTTATCGTTATGTACCATGATCAAGGCCATATAGTTGTAAAGATGGTGGGATTCGCCGAGAGGGTAAACATAACACTAGGTCTACCTATAATTAGGACTTTCCCAGACCATGGAACAGCATGAGATAAAGCTGGAAAAGGAACGGCAAATGAAACGGCAACCTATGAAACAATTAAGTTAGTTTCTCACCTAGCCATAAATAGAGGTAGCGTATGTAATGACATTCGTAAACTCTAGTATGAAGCTAGTTAAAAACGCCTTAGACTATGTTTTATCTAAGCACAAAATATGTTTGTAATCAGTATGTAAGGTTTTAAAGCAAATCCGTGGATTTACTAGATAACATATCTAAAAAGAATTTAATATTAATTTACTTATTTGTACACTTAAATCGTTGGAACTACGATAGGTTCTTTAGGTACGAATTTACTACAATTTCTTAGTTTATCCATTCCAAAAAGTAAGCAAATGACTTTGCCACGACGATTTATAGCATATTTACAGAAAGCACATTTAGAGTGCAACCTGTATCCCCAGATTTATACCATACCTTAGCTGGTTTATAACTGTATAAGTAAAAATCTAATTTGTTTTTAATAGATTTAATTTAGGATACAGCCTTTGATACTATTTTGAACTTTATTTTAAATTATTATATATGACTTCGATTTGCAGCTTACTTTATGTAGACATAGCTTTACATATGTAGAGCATCAATTTCGGGGGAGAAACCTATATAACTCTGTTTTTTGTCAGCTACTTTGTTGAAACTGCTGTAGGTGAACACATGCCTGTATGCAGTAGACCTATAGTTGTTGTTCACGGTGGTGCAGGTAGATGGAATGTTGATGAAACAACACGTAAACATACGCTAGAGATTCTTAAGTTAGCGGCTCAAAAAGGTTTAGATGTTGTTATCCGCGGAGGTAGCGCTGTTGACGCTGTTGTGGAAGCAATTAAGGTTCTAGAGAATTCAGAAATCTTTAATGCTGGGGTAGGTAGTGTACTTAATGTTCTTGGGGAAGTAGAGATGGACGCTGGTATAATGGATGGAAAGATTCTTCGTGCTGCAGGAGTAGCAGCTGTGACAAGAGTTAAGCACCCTATAGAGCTTGCTCGTTTGGTTATGGAGAAAACAGACCATGTGCTTATAGTTGGACGTGGTGCTGATCGACTAGCAGATTTATTTGGACTTGAACCTAGGCCTCCGACACCCCGTAAGGTAATGGAGAGATATCGACAACTTTTGAAGAATATTGATAACGTTAGGTATTGGAAGAAGTTAAGAGAAATACTTTCGCTTATGATGCCTGTTATCGGGGATACAGTTGGCGCAGTAGCTATCGATATCGAAGGTAATATAGCTGCTGGTGCGAGTACAGGAGGTGTATGGCTTAAGCTTCCAGGTCGTGTAGGAGATTCTTCTATACCTGGAGCCGGTTTTTACGCTGATAATCGTGGTGGAGGGGCATCGGCTACAGGATTAGGCGAAACCATTATTATGACTAACTTAACCAAACTAGCTGTAGATCTTATGATTCAAGGCAAGAACGCAGAAGAAGCATGTATAATAGCAATTAAAGAACTTACCAATAGATTTGGTTTCGATACAGCAGGTATTATAGCATTAGACGTTAAAGGGTCTATAGCAGCTGTTCACAATACCGAGCATATGCCGTATGCTTATGCATGTAAAGATAAAGTAGAAGCTAATTTCAATGGTATAAGTGTTAGGTAAAATATTGTAAATTAAAGATACTAAACAGCATTTGAAATGAATACAATTGTCAATATATTAAGCCGATGTTTTCAGCTATATTTCTTGCTGCCTTAACCGCTCTACTATCCTTAGGCAATTCAAGTAGCGGCCTACCTTCAGTATTGTATTCAGATATAATCTCGTCCTCAGGTATTGTACCAGCGTATTCATAGCCTAAGCCTCCTAGGTACTTCTTTACTTTATCTACTAAATCCTGTGAAATCCTGTTTCCGACAACATAGAATTTATCTGGATTAATGTTAACCTCGTTCGATATCTTTATAATCCTTTCAGCGGTTTTAATACTCATTATAGAGGAGTCTACCACCACAATTATGGTGTTAACATTTCTGTCAACTCTTCTATTTAGATGTTCTAACCCAGCCTCCATATCCATTAGGACAACGGTGTAGTTCTTTATTATATTTGTAAGTATTTTTGTTAGAAGCGAATTAACGAAGCAATAACATCCTTCGCCTTCACCTCTCCCCATAGCTATAAAGTCAAAACGTTCTGTTTCAATTAGACAATCTCTTAATATCCAATAATTTAATATCGAGAACTTATCTACTCCTAATTCAGATAAATCTATTGTTTTCCTCCTAAATTCTTCAACTACATCGCCTATCGTTTTACTGATCTTTATACCTAGGACTTCTGGGAGATTTGTTGCTGGATCAGCATCAACCACAAGTATTGCATCATCGGCATGGTTTTCTAGTAGCACTTTTAGTAGTAGAGCTGTTAGTGTTGTTTTACCTGAACCTCCTTTACCAGATATAGATGCTATAAAAGGTCTCCTCAACTTGAATTCCCAATCATGTGTTACTTGGTCTCCAAGGCTTTATCTCTTTGCTTTTTCTCCACCACGTCGGGAAAAGCTCTGGTTTCCCTGGTAATATAAACCCGACCTCGTATTCCTCCATAAAGTTTGGATCCACCATAAGCTCTATGGTTGCCATATTCTTAGCCACATCTTCTGCTACTCGCATATATGTTGCGGATAACGATGTTAGTATTGCTCCTCCTAGGGACCCGTTTCCTATATAGGTTATCTCGGCGTTCTGGAACTCAGGTATCATGCCTATGGCCACAGCGCTATCTATGTTTAAGTATCTCCCGAAAGCGCCGCAGATGTATACATGTCTTACTTTACTTACATCTAGCATCATCTTCTTCATAAGGATAGAAACAGCCGCACATACAGATGATTTAGAGTCTATTATATTGTATATATCTTTCTCTGTAACAACTATGTCTTTACCTATAGCTGTTTCCTCAGCATACGCTACAACGTATTCGTATCCCTCGGGTCCCTTCCTAACATATGGTGAGTCTATATCCTTGTAGAATTTCCCACTAGAATCTATAACCCCGTTGATAAATAGCTGAGCAACAACATCTATGTAACCTGAGCCGCATATCCCTATAGGCTTTACATCCCCTATCACCTTGTACCTAGCCTTCAAAGTCTTTGGATCTATTTCTATGCTCTCTATAGCTCCTTCAACGGCTCTAACACCACATCTAAGCCCCCAACCCTCAAACGCTGGTCCCGCAGGAGCTGTTGTACCTATGAACCAGTTTTTGCAGCCAATTACAACCTCTGTATTTGTCCCTATATCAATTAAAAGCGCTGGTTCTGTTTGCGTATGGAGCCTAGCTGTTATTATATCTCCTACAACATCTCCTCCGAGAAATCTCCCAGAACATGGTAGGATGTACACAATAGCGTTTTTGTTAACATTTAAACCAAGGTGCGAAGCCTTAAGTATGAAAGGCCTTGGATCAATTTTTACAGGTTCTCTAAATGTGCGTATAAGTGGGTAAGGGTCTAAGCCAACAAACAAATAAGTCATAGCTGTATTTCCAGCTACGGAGACATGGTATATGTTGTTACTGCTTATTCCTACCTTCTTACAGAGGCGATTAACTAAGCTATTTATTGTTTCCACAACAGCTTTCTGAAGCTCATTTAATCCTTCTTTTTCGAGTGCATGGGAAATACGAGAGACGATATCTTCTCCATACATCATCTGTTTGTTGAATTCTGATTCGATTGCCAGTATTTCGCCTATCGAAAGATTTAGTATTGCTGCAACTATTTTTGTTGTTCCTATATCAACAGCAATTCCGTAGAGAATGCCGTTCTCGCTTACGTCTACAATGTTATTGTTTACTTGGTTTACTATTACGTAGGCTTTTCCAAATTTGTTCAAGTATTCTTCAACTTTCTTAATGATATCCTCGCCAGGTCTACGGAAAAGATTTAGTTTAATTAAGTCTACGTAATCTGATATCTCTATCTTAGCTAGAATAGGTTCTGGAGTAATTTTAGGTAAATTTACATGGGATAAGAGCTTGGCCTTCTTGAACTGGCTTTCCGGAGGAATAAACACCTCTACATCGTTAATCACTCTAGCTAGACACGCTAAGACATAGCCTTTTGATAACTCGTCTTCAGCTATGAGTGTTCTGTCAACTGGGTTATACTCTATTTTACCCTTTATGATTACTTTGCATTTACCGCATAATCCTCTACCTCCACAAACGCTCCTAATACCTATACCTATTCTCTGGGCTATCTCTAAAACCTTGGACCCTCTGTCAGCTTCTACAACAGCGTTAAATTGGGGGAAATATACCCTAACCTTAGCAGTTTTTTCGTTATCTATACATATTCACCAATTGACAATATGAGTGTTGGAAGATGTATAACTTGGGTAAAAGTTTTTATGTTTACCGCTGCAATAAAAATTCCTTTAGCTTATCTTCAGTCCACATCTTTTCGATGAATTTACCTATTTCGCTAGAATCCATAGGACCTACTATTACCTTCCAACCAGTTGAATCCTCTATATCTCCCGATACTCTAGCTGCTTTACCAGGTATTATTAATACTTTATGTTTAACTTTTTTATCGAGTTCAGCTGATTTTATTACTTCTGCAATTTTATCACCGGTAAACTTCTTTGCCGCTACAGCAACATCTACCGCAAGTCCTTCTGTATCTATTACAACTAGCCACGCGTTTACCTTGGCTTTCTCTACATCGCTTAAGACTATACTGTATGTTAATGCATAATTTGATGTAACTATAACTGGAGATATTTCACTAGGTTTACCTATCTCTCTTACACCTGCTGGTACAGCTACAGGTTTTCTTGGGTCTGTGTATAGCTGAAACCTCCATAGGACTTGTGGCAATAATACCCATCCTTCAAGAGAATGCATTATCAGCACATCAGCATACCTCGTCATTAGCAGGGTTGCCATTATGGCTTCCCACCACATTTTATCCATGATGTCTCCTTCAAGCGATGTCCAAACCGATATCGGCGTCCCTATAAGTGGGTAGCCAGCATATCTCCATAGATCGTGTACAGCTTTATACCTTAGCCATGTAAATGCTTTAACTGTGTATGCAAGACCTTGGAAACCTGTAAATGTTCCTGGGTCTAGCACAAGATCGTTAATTCCAAGGCCTTCGCTGATGGTTTTAACTAAGGATACCAGGGTATCTAGGTCCCCGGGACTTGCTACAGCTAACGGAGCTTCAAATCTCTTAGCTAAATCAGCCATCTCCCTCCAGTTATCTTTTGTAGCTGCATAGATTAACGGTCTATACTCTGTGGTAAGCACATTTAGACCTGCCTCGATTATCCTTGGGTTTGCTGAGCATAGAATTAAGGGTAGATTGGAGTTCTCTGATACAAGTTGAACTGTTTTAGCGAATTGTTTAACGTCGTTTGATGTAGATCTAATAGCGATTAAGTCTAGCTTAAGTTTTCTACCAACATATTCGTACTCGAATTTCTGTATCTTCTCAATCCTCTGCAAGATGATATCTTTATCCATGGAGTCATCTACGTCTACAGCTATCGCAGTAGGATTCATATATCTTAATTCATGCCTATAGAGAACGTATTCGCCGCCAATCTTCACAGCACTCTTAGGACCTTTTACTACGATCTCTCGTACTGGTGGGGATAGTAGTTGTCTTAATTTTGAGTAATTATCGACATAGTTTTTATCTTCTATTAACG
>JAWASI010000048.1:0-6930 GCA_038892955.1 Ignisphaera sp. | reverse complement strand
CAATCCTAAGGACAAGAGGTTGGAATACAGCAATTACTGTTAAAAGTATAAAGGAGGAAATAGCTATCAAAATTACCCCAGCTAAATACCTAGATAAGTATAGATCGAACCTAGTTATAGGTCTAGCTAGTACGAATTCTAAAGCTCCGTTACTTCTTGGCTTTGCAACAAGAATATTAGATATATATATAACAGCTATTGGGAAGAACGAGAGATACAACCCAATACCTAGTGAACCTGTTATAAAGTTTATATACGATCTCTCTACATAAATTCGATAACCGTAGTTAACGTTAGCTACGCCTGACTTAGAATCTTTTATATGGTAGAACTGGATAAAGTTTTTATCTAGGTCAAGCATTAAATCGAATTTCTCTATCGAATCTTTTATCGCTATAGACCCCTGGGATTTATTGTTCTGGGATCCAGCAATTGCGGAAAATGTGTAGTTTAACACAATAGGTTTCTCTAACCCTGTATTCATAGAGGAGATATTTATAGAAAAAACATACAACCTTGCTCTTGCAGACCTCAGGTTATTTATAAACATCTTGAAAACAACTAGCGTAGAATCTATGTAGAGATAACCGTCGGCTTGCCCGCATAAGGAAATAGATATAGGAGGAGTATAATTCGCTATAGCTAGGGTTTGGTAAAAGGTGGTGCTCCTACTTGTTGATCTTAGTGGAACAGGGTATATGTTTAGCGAAGGTGTAGCACAAGATATATTGAATTTTATTAACTGCGCTGATACCTCAATAGCCTCTACATTATTATATCTACATATACTTGGGCTATCTACAACAAAAGTAGAAATACTTTCAAAGCTGTATACCCTGGTGTTATTCGCTATAAGTGTTACTCCACCATCAACTAAATCACCTCTTCTATCGAAGATTCCCCCCATCAGGATACAGCTTGTATTATCTCCACTAGAAGCTCTAATGTATACAGCAATACCTTCTATAGGTCTATACGTATTCGCAATAAAGGTATACATAGAGTATGTTGTAGCAACCCCTAGAGCTGCAAAAAGTATTAACATAAAGAGTACCACAGGTCTAAGCAAAGACCTTTTTATATCGTAGAGTATAGCTATCTTCATTTTTCCCCGCCTATAATCCTAAAGAATACATCCTCAAGGCTTGTCTCTTCTTTTTTAACTCCATCAACTTTATAGCCATTTCTAACAAATACTTCTACTACGTCTGCTGGCTCCACCCTAGGGCTGTGTATGTATATAGAATCCTTTTCAACTCTTACGCTTTCACCGTAATCCCTAGCTATATCCACAGCTTTGTCGTCAACAGTTCTCAACTTGATAATAAGAACAGGTTTCAAGCTTGTTTTAACCTCGTCCATAGTCATTATCTTTGCGATTCTCCCTCTGTTTATGAATACAACTCTATCAACTAGATCCTCTACCTCTTTAAGTATATGGGATGAGAAGAGAACAGCTCTATTCTCTTTCTTAAACTTTTTAACTAGATCTCTAAAAAACGCTATACCTACGGGATCCAATCCGTTAAGAACTTCATCGAACAAAAAGTTGTCAGGGTTATTAATCATGGAGACAGCTAGCGCAAACCTCTTCTTCATACCTAGAGAAAAATTCTTGAGTTTAACCCTCATAGCGTTTCCAAGACCTACTTCCTCAAGAAGTTTTTTACCTAGTTCCCTAGCTTCAGAAACTCCTATCCCGTAATACCCAGCTAGATAAATAAAATAATCCAAAGCTTTTTCATCAGGCTCGAATATAGGTATCTCAGGAACCCATCCGATATACTTAGAGGCAACCCTTTTGTTTTCCTTAATAGAGTAGCCGTTTACTAAAACATCACCTTCATCGGGGGGTAGAACACCAACGCATATCCTTATGGTAGTCGATTTACCAGCACCATTAGGGCCTACAAACCCAACAACTTCGCCGTTCCTAACATCAAAAGAAACACTATCTAGCGCTCTAAATGATCCAAACCATTTAGAGATGCTATCGATATTAATCATCTAAACACCTAGTAGCTAAACATAAGGTTATCGACAGAGAAAATAAGTTTAACCAATTCAAGTAAACATATTATTGGTAACCATAACTCTAACTCGTATCGCTACCTAGAATCTGTGGAAATAATAGCAAAAGATCTAGTTATAGTATTCTAGTAAATAGGTAATAAATATTGATATCAAAAACATTCTCCTTGGTTAAGAACTCGGCTTGGTTAATAGTATGCGTTGTTAATCTGTTTGTACTTGGCTTATCTCGTCGAGGAACTTCATATCGTCGTTTGATAGGTTTATGTTTACCGCTTCAATTATTTCCTCTAGTTGTTGTACATTTGATACACTTACTATCGGTATAATAGTTACCCCTAGTTCTTCGCTTTTCTTAAGTATCCACGCAATAGCTAGTTGTGTAGGTGTTACCCCTTTTGTTTTAGCTAAATCTATAAATTTCATTAGTTTCTCTAGGTTGTATTCGGTGAACGCATTTCTCAATTTTTCGTCTATTTCTCCTCTGCTACCCGGGGGTACAACCCATTTCCTAGAGGTTATATCAATGTATTTACCTGTTAGAAGACCTCTAGCGAGAGGTGAGTAAACTGTTAATCCCATTCCAAACCTTTTTGCAACAGGTATTATATCTTTCTCTATATCTCTCTCGAGCAGGTTGTACTTATACTGTAGAATAGATATAGGCTCAAAACCGTGTTTTTCTGCAATCATCTGGTACTCAACTAGGTGGTGGGCTTGTACGTTGCTCATACCTATGTATAGAACAAGACCTCTTCTAACAAGGTCGTTAAATGTAGACATAACCTCTAGAGATGGGGTTTCCGGATCATATCTATGAGCGTAGTATATATCTACATACCCCATATCTAGTCTCCTTAAACTCTCCTTAATCTGCCATAGAACATGTTTTCTACTCAACCCCTCTCCGTTCGGTCTTTCAGCCATTTTATTACCTACCTTCGTAGCTATAACGAGAGCTTCTCTATCTACACCAAGCTCTTTAATGAGCTTACCAAGCAGTACCTCAGCGTAGCCAACATGTGTTAAAGGTATAGGAGATGCAGCTCCATGGTATCTGTTAGCAGTATCTATAAAATTTAAATCGCTATCGAAAGCTTTTTTAAAAACACGCTTAGTTTCATCTATATCAACTAAGTGTACCCCATATTCATCTTTCTCTGTTTTCCTAGGTAGGAACCATGTACCTAAACATATAGCTGAAACTTTTAACCCAGTATTTTGCGAAAGTCTTACATACCTCATAGCTTATCCCTACCTCTAGTTAGTTAGATAAAATTAAATACTCGTATTCTTGTTAAAAAACTTTAAAATAGGTCTTCAGAAGAATATACTTCAGAAATACATAGCGTAGAAAATAGATATACCTTTGGATTATGTAAATAAGTTAACACTTATATCACAAAAACGAGACTTAGGTAGATAGCCGAGGTTGTAGCGGTTTGTCTTCAAGCACAATAAACATTAAATATTTTGTTGTAGGTGAAGTACCTAAGACATTCATAGATAAGGTACTTAATTTGATAAGAAACTTCATAGAGATTGTTAACAGCATTGAATATCTAGAGGTGTACTTCTACGCATCAGCAGAAGATAAAATCTTATTCCTTGAAGAAGAAGCCTTTGACCTAGGTGTAGCAGTCTTAGGGGATTTCATAGCTATGCATGAAGCTTGGAGAGGATGGTCTAGAATCCACATAGACTTCAGTAGATGTACATCGATAAACGATAAATATTTAAAGGCTATTGTTATCCACGAGGTATCGCATGCTATTCTCCATGGATCTCCAATACACTACTACGTACATATAGCATATAGTCAATTGCCTTGGCGAAACCAGGAGCAAGTAGTAGAGCTAATCTATATAGCAACAACAGCTATAAAAGATATTGATGTCTATGATTTTTTAGCTAGATTAGGTATAGTAGATGCTATAGAAGATTACGTAGATTTTCTAGCTAATCAGTATAGAGATCTAGGCTGTAGTAACGTAGAGGATGTTCTCCAGTTAACTAAGTTATTAACACCTTGTTTATTCCTAGATAAATGTAGAATTCGCGAAATAATGCCTAAGGAGTGTACAGAAACATCGAATAAAATTCTTGAATTACTAAATAACTTCAAAACATCGAGAACAGGGGATCTATCTAGAGATACACTACAACTACTAGAAAAACTCTACTCTACGGTAAACCTCTTCAGCGGTTAACACATATAAGCAATAAAATACATACGATATACCTACAGCAGTAATCGAAAACATAAATCGATGTATACACGAACACTAAGCATATCTATATATTCCTAAAATCTGCTAAGTATACATACAACTTCTATAACCTTTTTAGTAAACCTCAAACATATCAAGCCCTACCCTAAAGGGTGTAGATATAGCTTAACGCTAGCTTTATAAATTCCGAGAGGTTGTGGATGTTTGGGTGCAGTATACATGGTTAAAGTAGCTAAAACTATATCAGTAAAAGATGAAACAACCTTCCTAACCAAGGGGATTAAAGCCCTTAGATACTCAAATGTGGAGAAAATGCTTAGGGTATTCAAGAACCCACAGCTAGGCGCTGAACTAGGAGGTTGCTGTGTTGGCAAAGGACCTGTGTACGTCGTTAAACACGGGAAATACACAGTAGTACTACTACCAGATCATGCCCATGTTGTTGAAGCTAAAGATGAATCAGAAGCGATGAAAGTATTAGAAGAGCTAAGTAAAGCTGTTGGAGTATAACTTTTTCATCTATACAACAGATAAAGACAGTTCATTGATAAAGCCTAAAATAATATTTTTCGATAAATATCCAATTACTCTGCTTTCACTGAATTAATCTAAGTAGAGTTAGATATCTTTTCTAATGTCTCTACGTAAGAGGGTGTGAACAGAGGCACAGAAGAAATATAGGTTAAAAATAAACTAAAATAGCCTATGTTTAGACATAGCTGGTTATTTTATGTAGATGGTTTAGCTACTCTTTCAAGCCATCTCCTTACTTCAGCTACTTCATCAGCTGGTACTTTACCTTCTTCGCAGCAGAACCACCAATCAAGACATTTATACATCTTTAACCTTTCTTGAGCATCTTGAATACTTGTTGCCGGTGGCACTATAACAGCATCTTTAACTAACTCGTTGTTAGGCCAATTAGCTGGGAATGCTCTTTTGTATTGAGTGTTTAGCTGAAGTACTTTCAGTAATCTTAGTATTTCATCCATATTTCTACCAGCTTCTTGTGGGTAGTACAGTATAGCTCTTATAACTCCCTCTGGATCTACTATGAATACAGCTCTAACTGTATGAGTAGCACTTTGTGCGTGGAGGAACCCAAGTTTTTGAGCTACATAGCCATTGGGGTCTGCGATTATTGGAAACGGTATCTCAACTCCTAGTTTCTCTTTTATCCATTCTACCCACTTAATATGAGAGTAGACACTATCAACGCTATGACCTAGTAGCTCTGCGTTAAGCTTCTTAAAATCTTCATATCTTTTAGCAAAAGCAACAAACTCTGTTGTACATACAGGGGTGAAATCAGCTGGATGGCTGAATAACACTAGCCATTTACCTTTGTAGTCATCTGGAAGCTTTTTTACACCATGGGTTGTTTGAACAACTATCTCCGGAAATTTTTCCCCTATTAACGGTACTGTACCAGGCATATCGATACCCGAAAATTAGGTAAACTTAATAGAAATATAAATTTTTTCCTAATGAAACAATAAGCTTTTCCATAGAACCCTGTGAAAAACCCAATTCATTAAAAAAGGATTTTCAAGTAATCCAACAAAAAAAGCTATTTCTATGCAAAAACTTATTACCTTCCACCGATACTAACCACCTAGGATACACCTAAAGAAATCAAAATACAAATAAATAACGAAAAACTACACAAAAACTTAATAGAATTAACTAGGTGCACAACTTGAACACCGCCATAGACGAAAAAGACATTAAGATCCTCGAAAAATTAGCAGAAAACGCTAGAATAACATACACAGACCTAGCTAAAATAGTTGAGTTAAGCGATGTAGCAGTTATAAAAAGAGTTAAAAAACTAGAGGAAAAAATAATCAAAAGATACACAATAATTATAGACCCACGCGAACTAGGCTACAAAGTTGTTTCATTTACAGGTATAGACGTTGACCCAGAAAAAATATTCGAAGTACTTGAAACCCTAAAAAACAAAGAATACCTAAAAGGGCTATGGCTAACAACAGGAGACCACCAACTACTCGCACTAGTACTAGCAAAAAACGAAGAAGAAGCAGCTAAAATACACAAAGAAATAGCAGAAATAAACGGAGTAAAAAGAGTATGCCCAGCAATAATCCTAAAAACAATAAAAGACATAGAAAAAGGCTACTACATAGAATAACACCTAAAAATATTAGAACAACCAAAAACAATTCTAAAAATACTAAGTAGACCAATAACCTAAACTTATATAAATTTAAAAACCCTTACCACTTAAAAAAGTAACCGGAAACAAAGACTAGACCAGGTGCGCAAAAATGATCAAATACGCTATACCCCCTATTGTTACTCTAGCAATAACAGCAATAGTACTAGCAAGCGTTTTCGCCTACTACCCACTAACCATTACCGTATCCCCAACTGCACCAGGAGTAGTATTCGAAATTGGTAGTAACGCTAATCAACCAGACATTGGAACAAGGAACACGATCACGGTCACCATAGGAGACAACAAGACATCGGCGTCTATCACTATCCACCCAACCTACCAAGAGAACTACTACAAGGACGTGCTGAGGATCACAAACGGCGACGACAACGCGATGAACGTCTACATCATCTTCACCTCCGTGTCGAACACTTTGCCAGAGCGTAACACCGTGAAGCTCTTCGTCTACGAAGGAGCAAACAGGAT
>JAWASI010000047.1:0-6970 GCA_038892955.1 Ignisphaera sp. | reverse complement strand
TAGGACCTATATCAGATGCTGTTCAAGATGTTGTTAAACAGCTTAGGCAAGCAGGTTCTAAGGTAATTCTTGTCGATAGAGATTTCCCAGACCAAACCGCTAGGGATCTCTACCTCGGTACAGATAACAAGTGGGCTGCTCAAATAGAAGCTGAAGCATTCTTGAAGTGGCTAGAAGCCCGCGGAGTTCCGAAGCCATGGAAAATAGTTATATTTAGAGGGTTACCTGGGATTCCAACATCTTATCTAAGGTACCAAGGCTTTATGGAGGCGTTAAAGCCTTACCTAGATCGAGGCGATGCCCAAGTACTGGAAGCAGTAGAAGTAGACCCTGATTTACTACCTGAATGCTATGCAAAAGCAAGCGCAATTGTACCTAAATACGGTAAAACAGTAACAGCTTACCTTGCAACAAATCTACTCCAAGCTATGGCAATAGTACAGGCATTGAAAGACAACAACCTAGTACCTGGTAAAGATATTTACGTCCTTGGATTCGATGCACAAGTAACTGAGTGGGTAGACCTTATAGCAGCAGGGCAAGTAGCTATGAGCATACAGCAACACCCCTACACAATGGGGTACTGGGCTGTATGGGCAGGATACTTCCTGGTAACAGGACAAATGAAATTACCAGAGAAAGCTGTTATAAACACACCAACATACAAAGTAGTACCATGCAACGCAACATTCTCACTACTACTAGACTACTTCAAGATACCCCCAACAGAGCTATTAAGACTTTCAACACAGCTAACACCAACAAATCCACAAATACATGCACCCGGCTACTACAGCTACAACTGTGGTTAAACTATAACCATATTTTATTTTTTCGCCATATACTTATTCTACCCATCTAAATACCAAAATTTCCGTGAATACGCCAAATACTTATAATATGCTAAAAATATACTAAACAAAAATAACAGAAATAAAACCTAGCTTAACAAAAATAACAGGGGCCCGTAGCTCAGCTAGGAATAGAGCGCCGGCCTTCGGAGCCGGTGGTCAGGGGTTCAAATCCCCTCGGGCCCGCTACACAATAATAGGAAGTTTTGTTGTTATAGTGAGCTACTATTAATAATTGGCATGTTGTATATCATTTATAGTTTTTCTATTTCTCTTCCGTAGATAAGCTTAATGTCATGATATTTGCATTCCTCTTCAAGAAATTCTGCAACATCTTTAGGTATATCTTCTACAGCTAGTATAGCCATAAAGACTTTTCTGTTGAATATAGATTCTGCAAACTTTATATCTTCTAGAGAAACGTATTGATAGATTAGAGAAAGGTATGGGTTCTCTTGCTAAAGCTGTTTGTGTTACTCTTGATCACTATACAGCTACATTTGTTGAAGAAATCCTTAGGTCTAGCGGTATACCAGAGGATAAGATCTACATTAAAGTTGCTGTAGTTCTATCGTTTAAAGACATAGAAAGAGAGGTAGATATATTCAACAAAGATCCTCTAGTCGTAGGAGAAGTAACAACATATATAGATAACATCGAAAACGCTAGAAAAGAACTCAACAAAGTTCTAGACTAGTTAAACGTTTATCAAACACTATGAAATCTTTTCAAGTCCCTAATCTCCTCCCAAAGCCTATTGTGATTCCCCACAATTTCTCAATATTCTTAAGTAGTTCTGCTAACCCTAAGTAGCCTATTACAGTATACTTGAATTCCTCATCTTCTAGTAGCTTCAGGAACTCCTTTTTAGTTTAGTAAATATGTTGTACCCACCTACCATATTGTCTAGCGAGATTATAAAGCGAAACAAATAAATAAGTTTACGATTCTACCTTTGTAATATAGTTATTGTAATATAGTTATTTCAGGCTATTTATAAGTATTGAGCAATTCGTTATGTATAAAGCATGCATGAAGTCAAAGTATAGTAATTAGTAGATTCATGCATAAACTTTACGCTAATAAAATAATACCTAGAGGACTTTAGAACCTCTACATTAATCCTTGATACAGTAGCGCGTTATTGTATATTTGCGTTAAAGAGCTCTAGATATAAATTAGTGTAAAACTTTAGAGAAGAATATAAATCCCTAATATTTATTTAACACTACATCATCTAATCTCTATGTACTACCTCAGTTATAGAGCATTGTATATATGCTTTATGGGTTATCGATGTTAACGTTGAAAAGAAGATAAAAGTATTGAATAATATTCATAAAGTACGTATGAAAGTAGTAAAGTAACTAGAAGCCCAAAACTCATTCAAATGGGAAAGATGATTTAGGTTAATTCAAGCACTTTACTATACATAGAGAATTTTTATGTGGGTTTACGAAATCCTTGAAATTGCTCAAGACTTGTTATAAAAACCAATGGTTAGAGGTTTTAGAAGTAATATGTTGTAAGATACGATTATTTCATCTTCTTTATACCACTGCAATAGAATTGCTACACATAATAGATATTAGATATATAATGAAATAAGTACTAAGTCGTTGATGGATAAAAAGCTTTACCCCAGTTGATGTAGTTCCTGATCTGTTTTCTCCACTTTTTGTACATTCTCCTAAGCCTCCTGGAGGTCTTTAATCCGTACTTGTTCAAAGTGGACTGGTAATCCGCTATCTTCCTTCTCCGGTAGAAGCTAGTGCTCTTCAAAGGTCTACCCGAAACGAGTAGGGTCTCAGCAACTTTTCAGACATGAATTACCTTAATAAACATTAATAGAAACAACGCTTATAAACATTTCCTAAAAACATCAAGAAGAAAACAGCCCCCTAGTAATAGGGAAAGGTCAGATCCATAGCTACTATTTCTATAATTTTTATAATAATTTTTATAGTTCATTTTAGAAGAAAATTATTTCTTCCTAGTGTTTATTATGATACTAGGCGTTACATATTTCTTATTACTGAGTTTAGCTATTTCTTCACTCCACTCATTATGTATTTTTACAGCTTCGTTTGATATTTTGATTATCTTCTACTCCTGCTTCAGGTACAAATTCATTTGTTGCTCTGTTAGCAATAACTGCACAGATCGCCCCAGCTTTAAGCCCATAGATGTTAGCAAGTATGAATATTACTGAGGATTCCATTTTAAAGTTTAGCACATTCGCATTTACCAGGTATTCTATTAATCCTTTTTGGTAAGGTGATAAATAGCCTTTGAACCCAGGTCTCTCTTGGCCAACATAAAAGCTATCACTACTCGCTGTCAATTCTATGTGGTATTTAACTCCAAGGATTTCTGCAGCCTCTATTAACGCTAAAATAACATCGTAACTAGCAACAGCTAGATACTCTGGCATAATGTAGTGTCTGCTTGTACCTTCTAACCTAACTGAGGCTGTAGGTATAATGAGATCTCCTATCCCAATCTCGCGTTTTAAAGCACCCGTAGTACCAACTCTTATAAATATCTCTGCTCCTACCCTAGCATGTTCCTCAACCGCAATAGCTGTTGAAGGTGCTCCAATACCTGTACTCGTCACCGATAAAAATACCCTTTATAGTAACCACTGTAGGTAACAAACTCCCTATGAGATGAAACATACCAGTGTTTATCCCAGTACTTAGCTATAATAGGTACTCTTTCTGGATCCCCGGGTAGCAAAATATATCTATCAACTTCCCCTGGTTAACCTTTAAATGGTATACCCTACCCCCATCGCTAACAGGAGATGAAGCAGATCCAAATCGTCTATAAGATGACACCACGTATCACCAAAGATTACCTAGCCTAGCCCCAATTTTAGCCTTAGAAGTTAAACATGGTACGTAGAAACAACCCTTGAGTTTCACATAGTTCTCCAATGAACCGATCCTTTATACGGTAATCTCTAGGAGCGTTTATGTCGTATACACCCATTGCACTAAAGCGACCATAGGTAAGCTACTTCAAACATAGAAGAAACTATGATGAAATAACCAGTACATAAACGGGAAACAATCTTACTATTGTAGCCTTAGGTATTCAACTTCTCTTGAGGTAAAGGATAAAAATTTTAAGCACTTAACTCTTAATGGTGTTTGCAGTGGAAATACCAATAGATAAACTCATTAAGGATGTAGAGAAAGTTTTACCTAATTCTTATGCACCTTATAGCGTTATTCACGTTACCACTGCTGTGCTAACATCTATAAGGTAATGTGTATCTAGGAGTTAATGTTGAGAATGCAAGCTATGGGTTAACCATATGCGCTGAAAGAGTAGCTATAGCATCGGCTATCACAAATGGAGAAAAAGAGTTTATAGCGATAGTAATTGCAAGTAACACCGATGAACCTCTACCACCGTGTGGAGCATGTAGGCAAGTACTAGCAGAATTTGTAAACAACGATATAGTTATTATCTCTCACTCGGTAAACACTAAAAAGAGTAAGATTTAGCGTTTAAGTGAACTACTCCCACATACTTTTAAATCTATATACATTAAGAAACCTTCTAACCACAAACCTATTTAATTGTAGAATAAAATATTGTTGGTCAAGGTAATCTACGATCTGTTTTCACGCAGACATCTTTAGCGCTTTGATGATAGAACGTTCATTAGCGGTTTAAATCTTTAAATAACGCAAATAAGCTTGATTTATCTAGTCAATACATTATATTATTTAACTTAGCATAAGCTTGAGGCTATCTCTTCAATACATTTATCTATATCCTTAGAGCTTATAGTAATAGGTTTTTCTCCTCTCTTCCAGATATAGACCTTGTAATCGTTGTATTCGTTTATTGGTATAAAACGTATGATTAGATCAGCCATAACCTCATAAATAGGTCTCAGCGAATCATCTATAGATGAGTATATCCTTGCTATAACCTTGTGCTGTTGCTTTAGTATATTTATTTGGTTGTAAAGGCTAGGTATATATTCTGGTAAGTGCTTTTCAGTCATTGCAGGTATCTCAACAGCATGGAAAATTATTAAGTCTGCTTCTGATCCCCTTATAACTTCGCATTCTTTGGAAAGCCCTTCAGCTACACTATACCTAAAAGGATTGATGCTGGCTATTACTATGTATTTTCTTAGGTTCTCCATAAGCTTATCCTTATCTTTACAGTACTTTATGTATGAATGTGCTATCAACTCTATTAATGGGTTGGGGGAGTAACGGTAGCTAAGGTATAGACTCTTCATCTTATTTCTAATAGCTATACCTAGAATGAGTGGCACAGCCTCGGGAACCCTAAAGTCTGGTGGATGTTCTACGTATATGCTGAAACCTTTATCAATACTACCTAGGATATTATCTAAGAAGCTACAAGGAGGCTTAAGCTTCGGCGGCGGTGTTGCCTCGGTTTCAGATAGTAATGGTGGTATAAACACGTCAATTCCTTTACCTGGGATAATCGAAAAAGAGAACTCCGATATCGTTAACTGTGCTCCTCTAGCTTTCCTAATCTCTAGGTACCTTGTGATCAAGCCTCTTTCAATCTTATGCCTAAGAATTATAACAACATCGGCTACAAACTCTATAGAGCCTAACTCAACCTTGGATTCCCCGAAAGGTATCTCAGCTATAAGAATAACAACACCATTGATTATCTCCGATAAAGAGTAGAAATAGTTCTGCAGCCACACACGTTTATCAGGATCCTCTACAGCCTGCATTAACGCGTTTATAGAATCGATAACTATTACCGCCGGATTCCACTCAATAACTAACCCATTAATTGCTTCAACTGTTTTCTCAACATCTTTAGTTAGAGGCAATTTAAAAAACTTAAAGAAACTCTTATTCTCCAATGACTTGAAATCCATGTTAAAGTTCTTCATAACCCTAAATAGTTTCTCCTTAGATTCTTGAAAAGAAATGTAAAGGCATCTCAAATCCTTCAAAGCATTGGCATAGCATATAGATGAAGCAAGAGTAGTTTTACCAGTACCAGGATGACCAGCTATAACAACTAACGAATTCGGCATAAGAGTTCCTGACAGAATATCGTCAAGAGCTTTAACACCAAACACATAATTCATCAAATTTACACGCCCTGAAAACACTCTACTTATCTCCACTCATTACATAGATACATAACGGTGACGATTATATAAGTTTTACCTTATTTTAAGTATATCGATTAATCTATCTACTAGGAAAATAATCCTCATATACTAGTTTAATACCTTAATTCTATATAATGCAAACCTAGAACACCAAAAAGTAAAGGTATTAAGTTGATGTTTATGGAGTTGTTGAAATCTCTTTCTAAATATTTAAAAATTTCTTTATACAACATAGAATGATGC
The DNA here is from genome assembly GCA_038892955.1 of Ignisphaera sp. Taxonomy (GTDB): domain Archaea; phylum Thermoproteota; class Thermoprotei_A; order Sulfolobales; family Ignisphaeraceae; genus Ignisphaera. Next base: position 742 of record JAWASI010000047.1, on the reverse strand, counting down.
TTTATAAATCTATGGTGAAATCCTTTTTATTAGGTAAAGCTTTATAAGCTTTGGTAAATATAATAAATATTAGTGACACGTACACATAGGTGGAAGACATGAAAATGAAACCAATAGTATTGCTGTTCAGCGGTGTCCAAAACTCCAACATGTTTAAAATACATAGCACGGAATTAATTTACATAACCTTAATAGCATTGATTCTGCTTATGGTAATAGGTATTTCTATAACAGCTATTTATAAGCATGCTGAAAAAAATTTATATGAAGAATAACATTCACATTGCTGATGCCTCAAAGCATTACCAAGTATTAATTAAAGTATATCCGAATTAGTGATACCACAACTTAATTGTTTGCTACATTCTAAGCTCTGTTCGCCATTTTAATGCATGGAATTCTATATTAAACCCATAACAAATTATATTATTCTCATATTACAGAAGGTGAGCTACAGATACACCTAGATCTAGTTATTACTAATTAAGTTTTAAAACCTCAAGTAACAGCTGAATTTAATAACACTTTAATCATTTGTCTACATAGCTTTTAATTGAATAGCGACTCTAAATAGATGTCTATGATATTCATCAAAGAGCTGTCTTCTTGACGACCTTTAAAGATCGTTAACCCTCAATAGCATCATGGCAATAGATTGTTTAACTGTTTTAAGTGATTGCTTTAATCATGAGATAGAGTATAGAAGATATCCTCTGTAGACTAGGAATGAGGTTGATGTAGT
>JAWASI010000046.1:0-8024 GCA_038892955.1 Ignisphaera sp. | reverse complement strand
ATAAAATATAGAAAAGAAAACTACAACCTCTACCCACTTAACAAAAACAAAGAAAAATAAAACAACATCAAACAATACAAACCTATATGAAACCCAAAAAATTGCGCTAGATGCAATATAATCAACATCTGTTCATTTATCATTCTTCAAAGTCTTTACAACTACCCTTAGCTCTGACTTAAGCATCTCAATAGCTTTATCAGCTCTAACCCATGAGCAACACCAATAACAGCGTTCACCATGAGCAACATCAACATTATAGCAAAATCTATGTATTTTCCTAAAATGAAAGAATTGCTACAGCTACTTCTATTGTATTAATGTATTAAATCTGTAAACTTTTTAAGTAAAGAAATCGTCAAATTTTCTCTTTTTAGATACTTTAATTAAAACCATAGATTTCGAGCTTTTAACAAATTCATCGCTCGTTAAACCTTTATACTTGATCATGTATTATCCTTTTAATACTTTTAATATATTCTAAGTATTATTTTAATGAATATTTTTAAATGATTTCATAACGAGGTTAGTTAAGAACATTGGAAAAGGCTGTTAACAGATGATAAAGAGACTATTAGCAGTATTTATATTACTTGGACTTGTCTCTTTAGCAGCTGACATGGTTTACGAAGGTGCTAGATCTGTTAGTGGAGCATATTTAGAATATCTTAGGGCTCCACCTATTGCTTCATCTATTGTTGGTGTAGGTGAGTTTATAGGGTATATTCTTAGGTTTGTAAGCGGTATTCTTGCATCCTACTTAGGGTCTTCGGTAGCTTTCTGGGGTTTTATAGCCCTAGGGTACGCTATGAACGTTATGGTGCTGCCTTTACTTGGTTTAACAAGTTTTTGGTGGATTGTAACAGCGTTATATCTTTTGGAGAGAGTTGGAAAAGGTTTGAGAGCCCCTTTGAGAGATGTTATTTTAGCTGAGGTTACCGAGGACATTGGTAAGGGTAAAGGTTTCGGTCTTCACGAGGTTATGGATCAAGTAGGTGCTTTAGCTGGTCCATTACTCTTTGCATACATGCTTAAACACTACAGCTATTCTAAAGCATTTCTAGTTCTTTTGATTCCTGGTATATTAGCTATGATGTTCGTATTTACGGCATGGTCTCTTTACCCAAAGATTAGAAGTGTTGAGGTTTCATCGAGGAGGATCTCGTTTAGAGGTTTAGGTACTAGGTTCTGGTTATATACTTCTTCGATGATCCTTCAATCTCTAGGTTTTGTACACTGGGCTATAGCATCTTATTTCCTTAAATACTGGGGGGTTTTAGGAGATGCAGAGATAGCGTTGTTATACGCTATAGCTATGGGTATAGATGCAGCTATAGCTTTTCCAATAGGCTATCTATACGATGTAATAAAGTTTAAAAGCCTCTTCATAGCCCCTATAGCAACACTAACAATAGCACCGTTATTAGCAGCTAAAAACGTGGTTTTAGGATATATGGTGGCTGTTCTTTGGGGAATTACAATGGGTATATCAGAAACGATCATGAGGGCTTCTATAGCGGATATAGTTGAAAGAGATAAACTTGCGATAGCCTATGGAGTATTTGGAATGCTCTACGGGGTTTCATGGGGTATTGGAGGCTTTATACTAACCTTCTTATTACAAACATCAGTAGAACTGTTAATAGTTTATGCAACCGTAACCCAGATGTTATCACTTATAATATTAATAGCATTGAATAAACAAATAACCTCGGGTAAACTACGTTAGAATTCGCTTAAATTTTATTACTTTATAGAAATCTATGCTTAAACCATGAACAATAAAATAAATAGCTCCAATTAGTTAAGAACGTATTGGATTTAATTAATTGATTAAGTAGTAAACTGTCTGTCCAGCTACGGATTTATTTAATTTTATCCTCAGTTTCTACAATGTAGATATGCTTACCAAACAATGATATAAAAAGAGTATCCTATGTATAGAAATTCTAAACCTCTAACTAAGTTAAAATTAACCTTAGGTTTTCTAAGATATCGCATATGTACGCAAAAAGTCCATTAAATGAAATCCGTATTGTTTTCCTAAATTCTGGCTTCATTCATAGCTATAACTGCGGGGTTTCCTAGGGATTTCCTAAGCCTATCTTCTGACCTCCTCCCCACACTAAAGGATGGGATTTTTCAGGTTGTAATTCAAATAGGCTTGATAAATCAGATTTGCTCTATTTACCTCCAAGAAGCTCTACATTGAAGCTTAGTACACGTATATTTACCCTTTAACCTTCTTCATAACAACTACTTTATCATATAGATCTATATACTTGTCCTGTTTAAAAGTACTCTAAAGAATTCTTCCTTAAATAAACTAAATCACGGTAATTCAGTATAACAGGAAATCAGGATTTGTATACATATAAGGATATCCAATACATGTTTAAAGCAACCTTAGGTGGAAGGGTTCCCTGTCTTCTTATGCTGATAATAACAGTCGCATGATTTAATCTAAGGCTATTATCCTTAACTTTATAGATGGACTACTAGGGGTACTATAGATTGCATTCACAGATTTAACTAAAACACTAGTTCTTAGGTACATTATGGTTGCATACTGGTTATGATGTTTGGGGATACTTAATGAACATACTAATCTTGTTTAATGAGTAGTTGGAGATGCTTTCCTCGATATGTTATATTAGAAAGATTTTTATATTTTAAGAGTTGTTGTTAATAGGGGTTGGGTTTGGCTAGGTATAGGATTATAGTTGATAGGGTTTCCTGTATATCTTGTGGAGCTGCTCCAGCTACTTGCCCTGAAGTTTATGAGCTTGGATCTGATAATCTTAAGAATAGAGTTGTTGAAAGATATAGTGTTAATGTTGATGATAGTGTATCTATTGGTGAAATTCCTGAAGAATTATATGAATGTGCAAAAGCTGGAGCTGATGTTTGCCCTGTTAACGCTATAAAGATTGAGAGGATCGACTAAATGGATTCAGATAGTGGTAGAATTTGTTCGAGATGTTTATTTTTTAGACCTCATATATATTTCCCGTACATAGGTTATTGTATAGTTAAGCACAATTCAGTTCTACATGAGGAACCTGCTACCTGTAGCTCGTTTAAGCCTTCATCGATTGATGGGCTGAAGAATATTTTTAAGGAACAAGGATGGCTTTACTGTGTAAACTGTAGGAAAATTCTGATAAATGAGATAGAGTTAGAAGAACATTTAAAACAACATGTTGTTTCATCAGGGGTTGTACTTGATGAAGCTATAGCTGAAGAAGCTCATGCAGGAGACTAAGGTTTAGGTGTATGTTTGAGAGAGAAGAAGTTGGGATTATCTTGGGTGGACCTCAAGGTGCTGGATTAGAGACATCCATGATGGTGCTTACAAGAGCTCTTGTTCGCTGCGGCTTCGGGGTTATAGCTGATAGAGAGTATTTCTCGAATATAACGGGAAGGCATAGCTATATACATATGCGTATATCTTCAAAAACCTTTCCCAGATCGTTGAAGTATCCTGTAGATGTTGTAGCTTCTATGGATGCAGAGACCATTTTTATGCATATTGATGATGTTGCTGGAGGTGGATATATTGTTTATGACGTTAACGTAGCTTCTAAGAAGCTTGAGGAGATCCCCAGTATAGAGGATACTACAAAGAGTAGAATTTGGGAGAAGCTAAAGAGTATAGGGGTAGAAACCACCGTAGACTCAGTCATAAAGTTTTTGGAGAAAGATAGAAAAGTTAAGGCTATTGGCTTAAACTTTGCGTTAATCTTAAGAAAACTATTGGATAAGTATAAGATTGAACCACGACTACTTTCTAGGTATATAAGCGGCATTATGGTTTCAGCTCTCTCTATCCTCCTAGGATTTAATGAGGAAGCTGTTAACTACTCCCTCTCTATCCAGTTTAGCGGTAGGAAAGAACTTATTGAGCAGAACCTAGAGATCTACAAACTTGTTGAAGATAGTATGCAGAACTTTAGAGGTACACTAGCGCTTGGTAAACCTAAGCTAAATTTTAAGAAACTTATGGTTGTATCAGGCAACGATATCGTTGCCATGGGTAAAATTGTCGGCGGTTTAAGGTTTCAAAGCTATTACCCTATAACACTTGCGGCTGATGAAAGTTTCACTATAGAGAAATACGAGTACATAAGTAGTAAAACATATGACATTGGACCTGTAATAGTTATGCAAACAGAAGACGAGATATCAGCTATATGTTCAACTATTGGCGCAGCTTTAACAGGTGCTAGAAGTGCTACTGCTACAAGTGGTCCTGGGTTCGACCTAATGGTTGAAGGTATATCATGGGCAGGGGCAAACGAAGTTCCTATTGTAATAACCTACTACCAAAGAGGAGGTCCGAGTACAGGTCAACCAACTAGAGGTAGCCAAAGTGATTTATTCAACGCTATCTTTGCTGGTCATGGAGAATTCGCTAGAGTTGTTATCACCTCCGGGGATCATGAGGAAGCTTTCTATGACGCTATAGAGGCTTTCAATATAGCAGAGCGTTTCCAAGTTCCTGTTATACATCTCCTCGATAAATTCCTTGCTAATTCAATAAAATCTATACCGCTTCCAGACCTAGATAGCATCATAATAGATAGAGGATTTATTTCTAGCAACGGTTTAAAGTATAAGAGGTTTGATTTAAGTCAAATAGTGTCGCCAAGAGTTCCCCTAGGTACAAAGGATACAGTTATATGGTATACAGGCGATGAACACGATGAATACGGGCATATAGTTGAAGATCCCGTTAACAGAGTAGCTATGTATTCAAAAAGGATTAAGAAGCTAGAGCTTATAGCAGAACAAATTCCTAGCGAAAAGAAGCTTAAGATATACGGATACAAAGACCCTGATTACGTTGTCGTTGGATGGGGTTTTGTAAAAGGTGTTGCCCTAGATGCTATAGAATCTCTTAGTAAAAAAGGATTAAAGGGTTCTTACATAAATCTTAAGCTTCTATGGCCATTCCCAGGTAAAGAGGTTATAGATATTCTTGACAAGGTTCCTCGAGAAAGAATCATAGCTGTTGAGCATAGCTATGGTGTACAAGTAGCAGATCTTATATCTATGGCGACAAGCGTCAAGGTCAAAAAGAGAATATCAAAGTTCACAGGTAGACCTATAACATTAGATGAATTTGAAGATGCTATCTACAAGGTTATAGAGCTAGGTATTGATAGTGTGGTGCTTAAGCATGGAGCGTAAATCCTATTTAACTAAACTTTGGGTTGATTGGTGCCCTGGTTGCGGAAACTTCGGTATTTTGACGGCTGTAGCAAGAGCTTTTGAAGAACTTGGGCTAGACCCTTCTAAAACAGTAGTTGTTTCAGGTATTGGGTGTTCTGGGAAAATAGCGCATTTCTTAAACGTTAACGGTGTGCATACACTTCATGGAAGATCCATACCTTTTGCAATGGGTATAAAGCTATCTAACCCTGATCTCACGGTAGTTGTCCACGGAGGTGATGGAGATCTTCTAGGGATTGGAGCGGGTCACTTTGTTGCATTAGGTAGGAGGAACCTCGATATAGTTGTTATTCTACACAACAACGGTGTATACGGTCTTACAAAAGGGCAGGCATCTCCAACTCTACCACTAAACATAAAAACAAAAGCTCTCCTTAAACCTAATATTCAGCAGTCTTTAAACCCTGTAGCGTTAGCAATTATAGCTGGTTATACCTTTGTTGCAAGAGGATACGCATTTGAGGGAGAACATCTGAAGAATTTAGTTAAAAAAGCTATAGCTCATAGAGGAGCTGCTTTCATAGATGTTCTTCAACCTTGCATAACGTTTAACGATGTTTTTACAGCTGATTACTATAGGAAGAGAGTATACAGGTTAGAGGATGAGAGCTCCTGGAACCCCGTGGTTGAGAAACCTGAGGAGAAGAATTTAAAGATGTTAAAAGCTATTGAGAAGAGTCTTGTGTGGGATAATAGAATACCTATAGGTGTATTTTATGAGGATAGAACTGTTTCTACTCTTGAGGAGAGGTTTTCGCAAAGACTTAAGATATATCCAGGAATAAACCCCTCTAGCTCAAGGATTTCCAGGGATAGCGGAAAACCTTTGATAGACAACAAAGATTTTGAGGAGATATTCAAGGAATACATTGTTGATGTTGGGAGTGCGTAAATTTGCTATGCATAGAAATCTTAGATAACATAGACGGTGTCCATGTAGACTATATAGTTAAGGATGGTAGGTTTCCAGAAGAAAAGAATATAGAGGTACGCCTAGTTTACAAGGATAAACAGAGAAGATTGCTCATTATTAAGGTTTTCTACGGTAGACCACCTTACTACAGGAGGTGGATCGAGGTATTTTCAATTAATAGAGAGCTTAATTTAAACAACAAGATATTCAAGTTTGTTGATAGCGAGTTCGAGGAGAAGCTAATTAATTGTTTAGCGAGTTTCTTAGAAGGTGGTGAAAGGCTTTTCATAGACTATATGTATGACTATGAGACTAGAAAAGCTCTTGAGCTAGGTGTTCCACCTCCTCTAACTAGGCTTGGTTATATCCTTCTCAAAAACGGGTTTACCTGGTTCAAAGATTGGTACTACCCAGAAGGGTTTATGGAGGGGAATCCTAAGCTTCAAGCAGAGAAACCTGTAGACGAAAACTCTAGAAGAAAACATCTAGAAGAAATATGTAGAGAAATCAAGGAGAGTATGGATAGAATTAAAGGTCTTGCTAGTTTAACCGAGTATCTATGGATTGCGGAAAACATTATAAAAAGAGTAGAATATTTATCTAAGGTATGTGGAAACCTATGAATGCATAGCGTTCTATCCTCCGGAAATACCGTGCCATGGGTTATCACTCAATATAGCGTTCCACATATCTTCTTCGTTAACCACGTATTCTACACCAATGTTATCTCTAATACTTGTTAAAACTCTATGGTGTTTAACCTGGTCATTGTTTATAGTGATTAGCAATAGTTTTACCCTGGATCGCTAAACCTTCCTAGAAACTCCCTTGTTACCTCCATCACCTTCATCTCAGTCTCGATATGTACCATAACCTCTTTTACAAGTACATTAAAATCTTCTTGAGAAATAGCTAACTGGTACTTAGTGGTTAATTCTATAATGGCCTGGTATGCTGGTATATTAGATATGTTTTTCGCTATTATTTGCTATACCTAGCAGCAAACCTTCGTAACTGAGCAACCGATTCTATCTGCTAAATCTTTAGCTTTTCTGCATATCTACTTCCCATATAGGCTAATTCTACAAATAGCTTAAAGTATTGTTTTCTTCTACTTGTATCTACTTCTATAACATACTTAAGGTTCAAGATATTTATGTTTAGCGATAACACGGTATAGAATTTATTATAGTAGCTCTACGGTGTTTTTATTGGTTAACAGTATAGTTCTTTTTAGATTTCTATGAAATTGGATTTTGAGGGTTCCACACCTGTATCAAATGTATATACGCCCTATTCTAAGTATCGAAGCAAGTTGATTAAAGTACTTATCCTCTAACCTAAGCTCCCTTAGTTTCCCAATAACCCTCTCGATATCGTATTTTACTCTACGTATTTCAACAATCTCTGTCTCGACGTCGTAAACTACATAAGAAGCTCTGTTATCTCCATCCCTAGGCTGTCCACAGCTCCCTGGGTTCACGATTTTTATACTATCTACAACTATATCCATCGGTATATGGGTATGACTTACAACAACTACGTTAGCTCTAACAGGTTTAGGCTTTAACGAAACTAGTGAAGGTGTTAAGGAAAGCTTTAGCTCTTCTAGCGAGAGATAAGGATACATATAGCCGTAGAGAGGGTTCCTCGGGCTTCCGTGAACAATATAGAACCTCTTGTTCCCGATATCTACTTCAGCAGTTTTTGGTAACATCTTAAGCCACTCTAGCTGATCTCTTGACAAAAACTTTAAAGAGATATTCCTTCTAGTATACTCACTTAATTCATGTATCTCCGGTGCACACATACAATCTACATTAAGAGCAACTGCATTATCGTGGTTACCCATAACAACAGCATCAGGTTTTAAACT
>JAWASI010000045.1:0-8509 GCA_038892955.1 Ignisphaera sp. | reverse complement strand
ATATTAAGCCCCACCAGAACACCGGTAAAGAGTAGCTAGCAATACTTACAATACGTACGCATTTATCTATAATAGAATTAAGTTTATATACACTTAGGAGAGCTAAGCCGATGCCTATGGTTGCAGCTATAGCTATACTTACAACTGTTAGCTCTAGAGTAGCTCTAAACCTAGTTAAAATCATCTGTAGAACAGGTTCACCTGTTGAAACAGATTTACCCCAATCTCCATCGATTAGAATCCTCTTTAAGTATAAAAGAAACTGGGCATAGATAGGTTTATCAAGACCTAGCCTTTCTTCTAAAACTTTTCTAACTTCTGGAGGAGGCTCATGTTCACCGTACATAACCCTTATGGGATCTCCAGGAACAGATCTAATCATTAGGAAGACTAAGAAAAGTATTACGAGAAGCGTAGGAATATAAAAAATAACCCTATTTACGATGTATCTAATCAACGGAGATCCCTTAGCTAGAGGCAACGAGTTTTACATAGGTGAATATCCATCTCTCTATAGGCTGTATCTCTAGGCCTACTAAACCTTGTTTTGATGCAACTATTATATCTTCGTAGTGTAATATCCACGGAGCTTCTTCCCATATTATCCTCTGGGCTTCTGCATATAGTTGAAGCCTCTTCTGGGGATCAGATTCTACTCTAGCTTTATCTAAGAGCTCGTTAACTCTGGTATTGTTGTATTGCATTCTATTAAATGGTGCTCCTGCTCTAAACAGCGAGTACAACCCGTAATCAGCATCTAGTGTTACTGTTGACCACCCTAGTAAAAATATATCGAAATCTTTTTGCGTTGTAACCCTTTGTATATAGGATGCCCACTCCATCACCTCTACCTTAACTCTAAGCCCTATTTGCTCTAGATAAGCTCTAACTGCATCGGCTATCTCTCTATCCCTTAGATACCTACCCTGCGGTGTTATAAACAGTATCTCCCTACCTTCCCAACCGGCTTCCCTTATGAGTTGCCTAGCTTTATCTACATCGTAGGTATATGGCTCAAGCTTGGTATATCCGAATACTGCTGGAGGTATAGGTGCTGTAGCTATACTTCCTGCACCCTCGAGTATAGCTTTAACTATAGAGTTCTTATCTACGGCGAAATTCATAGCTTGTCTGACTCTAATATCGTTGATTCTCTCAACGTTTATACCGATGTATATTATCCTTGTGCTTGGTATTTGTACAATGTTAAACCCTTTTGCTTTGAGCGTTGTAACCATATGCGGGGGTATATGTGTTGCTACATCTACTGTTCCAGCCTCTAAATACGCAATCCTTGTTGAATCGTCAGGAACTGGTATCCATTCTATCCTTTTAACTGTCGGTTTTTCACCCCAATATTCATCGAAGGCCTCTAGAACAGTTCTCTCAAGTTTCTTAAACTCAACAAATTTATATGGACCTGTACCAACTATATACTTTACATCATCTATAGTTACATTAGGGAATTTCTCAGCTACCCATGCAGGTATAATAGCTGTTGATGGATGAGCTAAGTGGGCTATAATAGGGGCAAAGGGATACTTAAGAATAAGCCTAAACGTAAAATCATCGACAATTTCAACAGCTTTAACAGTTCCTAGTAAAATCCTCGGAAGCCCACCTACCCTAGGTCCCCTCTCAAAACTTGCTTTAACATCTCTAGACGTTAAATATCCTCCATCGTGGAACTTCACATTAGGTCTAAGCTTAAACTCCCATACAGTTTCGTTAATCTGTCTATAATTTTCAACCAAATGTGGTACAAAGGAAGCTCTACCTGATTCATCAAACTTTATCTTGAATAACGTTTCATAAACGTGGCTAAGCACGGCAAGTGTTGGTGCATCAGTAGCTACGTGAACATCTATTGTAGATAAATCAGCTCTTTGGGAAACTTTTAGAACATCGATACTTTTATAAATAACAGTTGGAGTAGGAGATACTGTAGGTGTTGATGTCTCAATAGGTTTTACCTCGAATACTCTGAACACTAGTAAATACCCAACAGCAATAGCAATAACCAATACAGCTGCTATTATAGGAACAAAAGTTTTTGCTCTGATCATTTTCGATACCCAATAGTATCGGTTAGCTTATAATATTTGAAGATTTATAAACATTTATGAATTTTCTAAAATATATAAAAAGATAAAAGCAGGTAAAACTATTCATATGTTTTAGTATTCTATTCAGTATTAAGTTAACTAAAATATCATATCGAGAGTTGTAACAAGATTTTTTAAATTAATTACGCTTGGCTTTAAAGAAAAAGAAATTGAAAAATCAATGCTTTTATTTGTTATTCTACTAGCAGAGTTTATAGAGTTTGATCTTACGCTTTCCTCTAGTCATTATATCAAAACATAGCTCTCCTTTAGCTTCCATATCTTTAACAGCTTTATATATAGCTCTTAACGTATAGATAGGCTTCTCTTTCCAAATCTCGTAAGCCGTTAAAGGGCTCTTTTTTGATAGTATCTCTACTATGTGTTTCTTAACTATGCTTCTACCTCTAGATGGGGAAATAAAACCCATTGTTACAACAGCTACAGCGTTGCCCAGTAGCTCAGCTACGTAGTAGCTAAGAGTAGCTAGAGGTTTAGTCTTAAAGCCTTTGCTTACTAATTTTTTATAAGCTTCGTATACTTCATCCTCTGTAACTTCTATGACGTGGATACCTTGTATACCATCTAGTAGAGGAGCATCAACGCCTTTGATTTTAGCTGCAATTACTTCGCAATTAAATTCGCATCCGCTAATCTGTAGATCTCTTAGGCCTTTCTGAATAGATAAGGCAAGTAAACCGGTTTCAGCTGGTACAACTATACGTTCTACGTTTACTCTTTTCTCGTACACCTCGAAAACTATAGTCTTAAGCCCCTCTATAGTTAGAGAATTAACGTACTCTAAGCTTAAACCCTTAGCGTTAACCTTAGCTATACCCACATCTCTCGACGAAAAGAAAACAATATCCTCTAGCTCAACACTAAATATGCTATCTACTTTAACATCTACATTGACCCCAGCACTAAGTAGATAATATGTTAGAGAACGCGTAAAATCCTTTACATACGATACCACTGCTTTTTCAATACCTAGATCTCTTACATAGGATGCAATAACAGCAGATGCTCTATCAGCGTAAGAACCTGTTGGATTATACTTCTCGTTTTTAATAAATAGCTTATTACCTACTCTACTTAAAGGGGTAAGGCCTTCGCCAAGAGATATTCTGCTATGTATAGGTGGGAGCAACGAGGAATAACGCCATAAACCTTTCTCACCATTAACAACCTTAAAAATAGCTTTGCTATACTCTACCCCTAGAACTCCGCTACATCTAGGGCAATAAGATTGAAGAAGAGTACCCATCTGAACCTCGTAGCCGCAACGTAAACAACTAAAACGGAATTCCTTATATTTGGCCATCTTGCTTTAACCCCATGTAGATAACTATACTAACTATAAGTTAACTAAGTACTTCAATGCAAAGCTTAGCTAATTTATATGCATAGAGCTTAATAAGATTAACAATAACCTATCTAGAGAATCCATAGTCAAATCCTAATGAAGATATTATTCAATAAAAAACTAGAAGTTATCCTCATATCCAGGTAAAGTTATACAGAGCCTAGAGCTCAATATTAGCCAATTTCATCAACATCTCTTCATGCCATTTTTCGTCATCTACGAGTTTTCTTAAAACAGCCTCTAGAGCTTTTGCTGTCTCCTCGTTAAGGCAACCAACTTTTACGCATTCTATTAACAACGGTATCAGGATCTTATGGTACGTTTCTTCGCCTACAGCACCTTCAATCCATAGCTGTGTTTCTACAAAACTCTTGAAATCTATTTCTTCGCCTACAGATACTCTATCAAGTACATATTTAATCCTAGACCAAGGTTTGCCAACAAATTGTTCGCAATTAGTTTCTTCAAATAAATTAAATTGTTTGGCTAGAAACTCTAAAAGCTCAGAATGTTTTCTACTCTCTAAAGCTATAGCATATAAAACAATGCTTACAAGTACACTACGTGATTTAATTGATTCAGCATATTTAGCTAATGCATCAGCAACCATTTTCTCCATCATATACGAACAATACATATTTTTACTTACAACACTAACTATATCCATAAAATTACCCCACTTGAATATATATTAAAATTAAATTAAGGTAAGTATTTAACTTATGATGAGCGAAATGCTCAAAGATATACAAAATTTATAGACTATATAATCAACATTCATCTACTTTATCACAACCAACATAATAAAATTCGTATATTTCTATATCAATAATCGATTAAATAGCCTGGCTTAATTAACATAATTTAATCTCCAATTTACAGCATATCGAGTTAATGCATCAACATATACAATGCCTTATGGATACACCTATGCAGTATATTCCTTGCCTAAGATATTCAAAGGATTAGTTTCCATCAATCAACGGTGCGATAGGTAAGAATCTATAAAAAGCTTTTAAACTTGTTATTAACTTTTATCTGAAGATTGGTGAGGTATATTGTATATTTATCTGAAAAACAAGAACTAGACCTTCATATAACCACCATAGTTCATCTAATATTAAATAGTATTATTTCGTATAACCATAGGGAATACCTAGGATATTATTGCTAAAGGTGATTACTATGCAAATACTATACTGGAGTAGTATAGAGGCTATTCCACGTAATGATTTAGAAAAAATACAATTGAAGAAACTAAAAGAACAGGTTAAGAGAGTTTATGAAAATTGTTATTACTACCGTAAAAAGATGAAAGAAATAAATTTAAAACCTGAAGATATTAAAAACCTCGACGATCTTAAGAAATTACCATTTACAACAAAAGACGATCTAAGGGATTCTTATCCGTATGGTGCTCTTGCTGTTGATATTTCAGAAGTTGTGGAAGTTCATGCTAGTAGTGGTACAACAGGTAAACCTACGATATCGCTTTACACAGCTAAAGATATAGAGAACTGGAGTGAGCTGATGGCTAGATCTTTAACAGCTATAGGGATAACAAAGAAAGATATAGTGTTCATAGCGTACAACTACCACATGTTTACAGGTGGATTAGGGTTTCATTATGGAGTTCTAAAAATTGGTGCAACAGCTATACCAGGAGGTGTTGGCTTTACACAAAGACAGATAATGCTTATAAAAGATCTAGGGGTAACAATGCTAACCTCTGTCCCAAATTATGCTCTTAGGCTTGCTGAAGTAGCTTTTGAGCTAGGTATAGATCCTGCTAAAGATACCAAGGTTAGAAAGGGTATGTTTGGGGCAGCTCCTTGGAGTGAAGAAATGAGGAGTAGAATAGAAAAGATATGGGATATGTGGGCGTACGATATGTACGGAATGAGTGAACTGTACGGACCAGGAGTAGCATGTGAATGTTTATACAGAGGAGGTCTTCATGTTTGGGAAGATCATTATTTAGTTGAAGTTGTTGATCCAAAAACAGGTGAATCTGTTGATATTGAAGAAAAAGGAGAACTTATTGTAACAACATTAACAAAAGATGCAGTACCATTAATAAGATATAGAACAAGAGATATAACAAGAATACTAGATATAAAACAATGTGAATGCGGAAGAACACATAAAAAAATAGATAGAATACAAGGAAGAACAGACGATATGTTCATAATAAACGGAGTAAACATATGGCCATCAACAATAGAGGAGGTAATCTTAAGGGAACCTCTTGTAGCTCCGTTCTATCAAATAATTATTGAGAGGGATAACTCCCTTGATAAAATGACTATTATTGTTGAATCCGTTAAACCGATTAGCAGTATAGAGAAAGAAGCTCTTGAGAAAAAAATTCAAAGAGATTTAAGGGAAACATTGATTGTTACACCTACAGTTAAAATTGTTGATCCTGGTACACTACCTAGGTTCGACGGTAAACCTAAGGTTGTTATAGATAAGAGGTCTCTGTAGATGGCTAAAGCTAAGAATAAAGTGCTTGGTAAAACAGGTGAAGTTGTTTTTCTACTTGGTAATGAAGCTATTGCTAGAGGTGCTATAGAGTATGGAGTAGGTGTAGCAGCTGCTTATCCAGGTACACCATCTAGTGAAATCATAGGTACTTTAGCTCAAGTAGCAGAAGATATTGGTATATACGTTGAGTGGAGTGTAAATGAGAAAACAGCTTTTGAAATTGCTTACGCTGCTGCAATAAGTGGGGTACCTAGTTTAACAGCTATGAAGCATGTAGGTCTTAACGTTGCTTCGGATCCCCTTATGTCGAGCGCATATACAGGGGTTAGAGCAGGATTCCTAATTGTTACAGCTGATGACCCTTACATGCATAGTAGTCAAAATGAGCAGGATAATAGATGGTATGGACTTCATGCTTATATACCTGTTCTAGAGCCTTCGAGTGTTCAAGAAGCTAAAGACCTTACTTATCTAGGGCTAGAGCTTTCAGAAAAATTAGAGCATCCTTTTATACTAAGATCTCTGACAAGAATTAGCCATGCTAGAGCCCCTGTAAAACTCGGCGAAATAAAGCCCCCTAGGATAGCAGGTTCTTTTCTCAGAGAACCTAGGAGATGGGCTGTTATACCAGCTCATGCAAGAGTTATGAAGAGGAAATTGTTAGAGAAATGGAAAACTATAGAGAGTGTACTTGCTGAAATACCCTACAATAAAATTGAAGGTGATGGTGATTTACTAATTGTTGCTTCAGGTATAGGGTATGCATATGCTGTAGATGCTATAAATATGTTGAATACTAAGGCAAAGATATTGAAGATAGCTACACCTGTACCTCTACCTAGGAAACTCGTAGAAAAAGCAATAAATGAAGTTGAAAAGATTCTCGTAGTTGAAGAAACAGACCCTGTGGTAGAAATACAGTTGAAGTCTATTCTCTTAGACCTAGGAATAGAAATTAAGGTTCACGGGGAAGACTTTATCGGTAGATACGGTGAATTAACCATAGATAGAGTAGCTACAGCTATAGCTAAGGTCTTGGATATACCATGGACTCCTCTACAGCCTATTAAACTAGCAGAAGAGCCACCACCAAGATTACCTATACTATGCCCTGGATGTCCCCATAGAGCTACTTTCTATGCTCTTAAAACTGTGTTTAGAAAGCTTGGCATAGACCCTATATATGCTGGTGATATTGGATGCTATAGCCTTGGAATAGAGCCTCCATTCATAGCTCAAGACACTATAGTTGAGATGGGGGGTAGCATTGGTTTAGCTAACGGTTTTGCCCATTCAGTAAGAAATAGACCTATTATAGCTATTCTAGGTGATTCAACGTTCTTTCACGCAGGTATACCTCCGTTAATAAATGCTGTATACAATAAAGCCCCTATGGTTGTTCTTATTCTTGATAACGAGACAACAGGTATGACAGGGTTCCAACCTCATCCTGGTACAGGGGTTACAGCAGTTGGCAAAAAGACTAAGAGAATAGCTATAGAAGATATAGTGAAAGGTATAGGAGTGGATTACTTAGAGATATTCGATCCCTACAACGTTAGAGAATCTGTAGAAGTTATAGAAAAAGGAGTTAGGGTTTCGCTAAATGGTGGAGTAGCTGTTTTAATTGCTAGAAGAATTTGCTCTCTACTAGCTACTAGGCTTGGTTTAACTAGGGGTATCTACCGTATTAACGAAGATAAATGTACAAAATGTTTGTATTGTGTAAAAATGTTAGCTTGTCCAGCTTTAGTTGTTGAAGAAGGTAGACCTCGTATAATAAAGTCGCTATGTAGAGGTTGTAGTGTATGTGCCCAAATATGTCCTACGAAATCTATAGAGCCAGGGTGCTAATGATATGAAACTTGAGATACTGATAAGTGGGGTAGGAGGCCAGGGTATTATTACGCTAGGTACAGTAATAGGAGAACTATGCATTAAACGAGGAGTAAATGTAGTAACAGCTGAGACACACGGTATGGCGCAGAGAATGGGTTCTGTGGAGATGTTTGTAAGAATAGGCGATGTCAGGGCCCCCCTAATACCTATTGGATCAGCAGACTACATAGTAGCTCTAGAGATGATAGAATCCCTTAGAGCTTTGAAGTACCTTAGGAAATGCGGTTGGCTTTTAGTTAGCGATATATACCTACCACCGTCAAATTCCGGAAAAATTCCCTCTCGAAAAGATATAGTTGAAGCTCTGTCTATGTTACCAATAAATTTTGTCCTAGTAGAAGTAGAGGATATTGTGAAAAAGTTAAAAGATCCAAGGGTAGTAAACATGGTTATGCTAGGAGCTCTTCTAGCGTTCGACGATATATCAAAAATTATATCAATTGAAGATGCTGAAGACCTTGTCTACAGCGTTCTGGGAGACGTGAATAGAGAAGCCCTTGTGCTAGGGTATAAACAGGTTAAGGAGAAACTAGTTAACGGGGAAAAAGTGTATAGATCGAGAGATTGTTAAAAAACTAGAGAGTAGGGTACCTACTTGAACAATATCTATTTCTATGTATATTCCCGTACTATCTGAACTCTTCTTGCTTTT
>JAWASI010000044.1:0-9327 GCA_038892955.1 Ignisphaera sp. | reverse complement strand
TATCCCAACTATTAGAGGGGGACACGCGTTTATTCCATAATTAAGAGTTTTCTCAACTACAAAGTTAATGAGCTGCTCTTTCCAACTAACAGGGTTCAGTATTTTTGCTTCTCCAGCATAACTACTACCACCTCCTGCTACATAAAGCCATATGTCAACTACATCAGATTCTTCATCAAGTTCATACTCTAACCACGGAATATATTTACCAATGTTGTTACCGCTATTAAAGTTAGTAAATGGATTCACAGCGTTAGGTCTTAAGGGAATTTCCTTAGTAGCTATTTCCACAGCTTCAATCAATGACTTACTTAAAAAATTAATAAATGGACTTTTTAAACCGGTTTTAATAAAGAACATAAGTACTCCAGTATCTTGGCATACTGGTATAGAGTACCTCCTAGCTATATCAATATTCTTAATCATGGCTATGGCGATCTCCTTTGTTATTCCTTCCTCATGATTCACTAGATCCTCTATAGCTTTAACAACATCTAGGGGAAGTGAAGTCTCTACAATTCTTATAAAATCTACAAAGATTTTTACAAGCTTTTCCCCTATATTCATGAAAACTACCCCTACGTGAACTAGTTAAAACCAGCTATACATGATAGAATCTAAGTCTTAAATCTTAAGGCGTTCTCTCGGCTTGGAATAATATAGATTTAGATACATCATCTATACAACTCTTTAATTCTATCTCAGTCGCAATATATGGATCTCTTTCTCTCCTCCACATATGAATAATTTTAACTAATTTACCATCTTTATGCTTAAACTTAAACACGAAAACTACATCAGATAACCTTATAAGAGATAGAATAATATCTTCATTGGCCTTGATAGATAATATCGTAGTTAATATGTTTTTACTCTTTAAATAGTTTATCACGTTATAGATTTACAGGAAAATGTCTAGGCCTATAGGCTATAGCAAATATATCGAAAGCATGTAGCACAACCATATCTGGGTTAACGCTGTTGATAACCTCAATAAGTTGAGACATAAGTTCTGGACTTGATAATGCAAACGGATTAAAACTTTTGAATATAGCATACTTATCTAAAAACTTTTGTATATGTGATTCTTTAAATCCTAATGTTTCAAAACTTTTAATTATAGTATTTCGCAATGCTTTAGGTGAGATCCTAAAACTAATTAATAGAATTCGTGATTTATTCGCTAAAGCATAGCTCATCGATATGAAAAATGCTTCTGGAGGTCTAGCTACTATAGGATATAGGATATGCATAATATGCCCTTTTTGTATTTTTCCGAGAGCTATATCCAGTAATTTGCAGGGATTGCTTATATACCCCCCTTCTTCTGGTATTTCCTCTAGTATTAATGGAGGATAGGCTTTTATCCCAGATCTAGGTATTATAACAAAAGGTATTTCGGCAAGAACTAATGGAACCCCACGTACCTTCCTTATCTCCATAATTCTAACGAGTTTTCCTTCTTCAATTCTGTGTTTTAGTATTAGTATAACGTCCGCTATAAATTCTATTGCTCCTAATTGAAGTTTTTCTTCACCAAAAAATAGCTCAGATACAAGAATAACAACACCATTAATTTGCTTAGAAAGCTCATAAAAATAATTCTGCAACCAAGCACGTTTAACTTCATCTTTATTAATAGAAACTAGTAAGACGTTAATAGAATCTACAACAATAATATTAGGGTTAAAGGATGATATAATCTTAGATATTTCATTTACCAGTGAATCTATGGATAGAACTACAGGAAATTTAATAAAAACAAAGTTTCCTTGTTTTTCTATTTTCTCTAAGTCTATACCTAGATTACCCATATTCTTATATAATTTCTCTTTAGATTCTTGAAAAGATATGTAAAGACATTTAAAACCATTCAAAGCATTTATATAACAAATAGTAGAAGCAAGAGTAGTTTTACCAGCACCAGGATGACCAGCCACAACAATTAACGATGGAAATGCTAAAGCGTTGCCAATTAACTTATCTAGTGCTTCAACACCAAAAATTGCTTTGTTCACTTTACTACACCCTTAGGTATATAGTACTATACTATTACTATGTTTAAAACTGTATGCACTAGATGAAATATATATATCTAGCTAGAGTCTATCACTTCTTTAATTTACTTTAGTAAGTTAGAGAAATCCTGTACAAGACCTATTTCCATAGCTATTTTAGATATGTTCTAGGTCTTTCTATAAGCTCTCTAATCTATTTTCGAACTCAGACCTAGATATCTTCTTTTTGTGTATCCTAATAACTCTATTGTTTTTCTGCAACAACCATAGCTTCTCTAACAAATTTCTATCTCATTAACCAAAGACGCAATTCTATTGCGGCTAAGCCCTGTTTCCTCAGTATACTTTGCAATAGCTTCTGTTGCAACAATAAACATTTCATCGCTCATTTTCTTTTGCTGTGACACTTAAAACTTCTCTGAATACTGTAGAAAAAACTAAACAGTTATTCACTTGGTTAGTAAAATCACTTCTACTTGTTATAGTAACTTTTGCACTAGCTTGAGCGGTACAAGACACCACTCAGAAAGATACTAACCCACAGGATATGTATCGAGAGAATACAGAGAAGGTACCCGAAGTCATAGAGGTGCATCAGAGGAGTTAGAAGAGCAATTAAGAGACATGGTGAGAGAATTAGGAGTATAGCTTGGGATTACGCTCACAAGCTAGGGATAGAGTAGCAGAGATAGCCAGTAGGTATGGAGCTGTTGTAGTGCTGGAAGACTTGAACCATCTGAGGGATAGAGTCAACGGTGGTAGCTCACTCAACAAGAAACTATACCTATGGTTCTACAGAAGAATACAGTTCACCGTAAGCTATGAGACTTTAGAAAGAGGATTTGTAGCTAGATACGTTAACCCAGGAAAGACTTCATCCACGTGCCCCAGGTATGGAAGCAGGTTAAAGGATAACGGTGGTGGAGTACTAAAGTGCACTATGTGTGGTTCACAGGTGATAGAGATGTGGTTGCGTGCATCAACTTGTTCTACAAGTACTCAAGATGTGGAGTGCCCAGGGTCACCCTGAACGTCCCCAAGGGTGATGCAAACCCAAGACCAATGCGGGAAAAGAGATGAAGCAATGACGCCAACCAACATAAACCCACATCAGAGCTGAACCCCTCTTATGTAGCGCTCTATTTCCGGGTACAATGTGATATTTAAGTTCTCAAGTAGTAGTATTGGTATTGACGGGACTGTCGCATGTTCTATCCAGATCACAACCCTAGCTAACGCGGGATCTACCTTCCTTATCTCGTGTATAGTCATCTTGGCTTTCTCTATAATCTCGTTTGTTACATTATCTACAGACTGCTCTGATGCTAGCTCCTCAATACATGTTTTGTTATTAAACGATACAAAGGGTCCTCATAAATTGGTATAACCAACATGTAAAAGCATGGGATTTCACGTAATCTATCATAGGCTTCCTCACATTCTTTAGATATAATATATTAGATGAATAATTGAGTATACATAATAGTTTAGATTCCGCTGTAAATCTTTCTTCAACCAGGAGTAGGCTTTGGTAGTTATTCACCAAAACAGCTAAATCTCTAATAACACCTATGTAGTTTCTAGTATTGAAATTCTTATTACGCGCGGTACTAAACTATATCGAATCGATGCATAAGTGGGTATGTAGATCAATGTTAATCCTTGTAGAGAACCTATGTAGTCTAGAGGATTCGGTAGTATAATTTTCATCTCATCTATTCCAGCTTTTCTCGAAATCTCAACCGTTCTATTGCTTAGCTCAACAAGTCTTATATAATGTTTTTCAGCAAATTCTCTATACTTCTCAACAAACTCTTAGTATGGTTCTATAGAGAGTATAGGTTCAAGATCTCTCTTAATACGTTCACTCTCAGATTCCTCGATAGAAGCAAAGTATCTCCCAATACCACTACTACGAACTATGCTGATATCTCTACCAGATATACCATACTTCTTAACATTGAAAGTGTTACACTCCATCTCCAAGATCTAACATTAAATCTCTATTAAATATCACAAAAACTATTTTATTCAATCTGAACATCCTAAACACAACAGTACCGTTAATTACATAATCTCTAACCTCGATAGCTAACCTACTCGAAGATTCACTAGATAATGTTAGACTTAGCAGCTGTATTGATAGCGATATCAAGATCAAGGCTAGAATAAGCAATACCGTAGACTTAACCATACCAACTCACCTAGATTCACCAATTGCCATCATACACATGCTTATAGAATCTCAATGCAGTACCGTTGGGATATGTAACTACGGTGAATCCTAATGTATTTGATGAGTTCTGAGTTAAAGTTACCATAAGTGATAGACTAACTACTATCGGAATTACTAGATAAGGTATAAATACTCCATTTCTCACATCGGACCCTTAGCTATTCTATACTAGAGAGGTTTTTATTTTTAGATTATTTTTGGAACTCCTTTATATAGCGTTTACGGTATTACTTGATACTGGTTATATTGTACCTTAAGATCTACAAAACCATAGGATTCTCTTCAGCTAAAGCTTTTGTCACAAATGTTCTCTGCTACTCTGTATCGAGCATCAGCGGCTTTCTATCCTCTTCACTACAGCTACCTATACAGATATAGTTTTTAGTGTTTAGAATCTTTGGGTACCTATTGAACCGGTTTTCGGATTGTTATTACATTATTTGTAGCTAGTTTTAAGCTTCTTTGTTTGGAAGAGAGTTCAACTCTGATGTAAGTTCATATTAAGTGATGTAATTGCTACATTCTAGATCCATCTTAGTCTATGGCTACTAGGTTCCATCTACATGTATATTCATATGAGACGTCCATGTTTTTCGATATATTGTCAGCAATAACCTTAGCTGAAAGAGCTACACCTGGTGTTTACCAAAATGAAAAATCATTTAATCCCTCTGTGGGCACTTAGGTAGGACCTCGATCTTCCTTTTATAGAGTTTGTGTTCTTTAGCGATATTTACATCCATTTATCTGATTTAGAATACATCTCCTACCTACTTCTATTGATGATATTAAGGAGGTTATAAAAATTTGAATTTACTACATATGGTACTCAGGAGTGCCTTCAGTACTCTTACCCGTGAAAGGTAACGCTATTTGTATAGGTGGGGGTAGGCCAAGTTCTCGAGAGAGGAAGGCTATTATAGGAAGCGTGTAACTAAATACCATATTTACAATTGGTTGAGGTGGTGAAGATTTAGAAAGATCCTCATCTATTTTCTTAGCTTCTTCAGTATTTAATGGTGATATAAATAAAACGCCTTTAACATCTATAGATGCTATAGGTGGAGAACAATCGATCTTTATAATGAATTCCACCATATAGTTACCGTCTTTTTTGGTAGGTTTGCCTAGCACTATGTTCATGTTGATATTTAGCTGAGGTATTGGCTCAAAACTATATCTTTCAGCTCTTATACTATCCATTCGAAATCCAATTGTAGGCATCTACATCACCCTTACAACAGATTTATTAAATTTATCAACTGGTACAAGAGCAACAGCAAAAACATCATCTCTTGGAGCTTCGATAGAAAACACTATGGCTTTACCTTCTTCTGACGAAGCAATAACTTTATCGACATCAAGGTAATCCTTAAGCTCAACAAAAACAGAGTCCTTCAAACATAGTTTCCTTAAGAACTCCTTCAACATGGTATCAGCAATTATATTTTCACAGCCTCCTACAAAAGCTACTACCCTCCTTAATATATTTTCAACACTTACTCCATAAAGAACATAAGCTCTGTACCTACTAATACCATCCTCTTTTAATCTCACCGTATCACCACAGCATTTAATTTCACCTAAGTTTATATCTTTAGATAAAGATCTAAGTTTACGAGACGTAAAGTATATAACATATTTCTGCAAACAGTTTTGTAAGAGTTAGAACGGAAACCTATTTAAAGTTGAATTCATTAATATGGGATACCCTTTGTGAAAACCCAAGGAAATTGCATTGAGGTAACTTATATCTATAACTACTTAACAAAAACTTTATCTATTATCACAAACACCAAAGTGAAGTTTATGATAGTGGATATAAGCAAACACATTATTTATGCGCCTAACGTAGGTTATTTTGAGTGTGACGACCTAAAATCGCTTAAAGAATTAACTAAAAAAATCTTAGATAATGCAGATATAGATAAAATTCTCATAAGCAAAGGAATAGATGAAAAATGGATTGAACAAAATATGAGAATGCTACTCAAAATATCCCAAAACAAAAACACCTTGTTGTTCAAGGTTTCTCCAAATCAAAATATTAATCCAATACTTGGTAGAATTGTTGATATAATACCTATTAAGAAAAGAAAATTTTTGTTAAAGAAACAACTCGATACCGAAACAGTAATTAAGCTAATAGAGCTTCATGCGTTAATGTTAAGTTAAATACTCAAATACAACCAAATACTCTATTCCTATAGATAGAATTTAAGCATAAAAATTATATTCACCGGGCTATCGATATACATAGTAGTGGGCCCGTCGTCTAGCCTGGTAGGACGCCGCCCTGACGAGGCGGAGGTCCGGGGTTCAAATCCCCGCGGGCCCACTATTTTTCATCTCAAACAGGCAGAATGTTAATACATAAGATGATATTCGCTAAGCCATGTAATTGTTTGAAATGTAAGTAGTTAAACAATATTGTAATAGTTAAATTGTGTCGAAGATCTAATTTAGTGTGAGAATTAGTAATTCTTTAATTCTTATAAAATAAAATAGGTAGTAATCATTACACGGAAATCCTGATGATATATCTGAAGAACTTAAATGCTTTAATTATCTTGACAATGGCATAAGCTAATCTATTGATACCTTGGTTAAATATATACCAGTTTATTTTGATTTTATATTTTCCACGAGCTTCAATAGTTTTCGAAAAGTTTTAATCCTTAGATAATTTCGTTCAATTAAATAAATTATTTCTACTAGGAGCATTTAAGGCCTATTACAGGTCCTTCATTTCGCCAAATATTAATGGGTAAATAGTATAACATAGTATAACCTAGTGATTTGTATTAATAAACTTTGCAATTGTCATCATCTCCTAGAATACGTAATTATAATTAATATTCTTAAGTTTATAGAATTTATTTTTAATTTCAATAAATTGATTTTATGCACCTTATGGAGTTCAACTTCTTTACATTATCTTTAAATAATATACTATACTCTGTATTTCTATATCATAATGTACAATAGATACGGAATCTACTCTCAAACATCATGGATACAGCCTATTTTAGCCTCAGTTTTAATTGGGTTTATTGTACTAGTTTGAGTTTCAACTGTTATATAATTAATTTATAGAATAAGCACTAAGTATTTAATATTATCACAAATAAAAATAAAAATAATTTGGTAGAGTATTGAGAGGTATTACGTAGTTTTTGTGTAATAAAAATTATTAATGTGTATTTACCTAATTGATTCGGTTTCTTTATATGATATTCTTAAGAAGTAGAACATTAGTGGTGCTAACATTATGGCAAAAGCTATGGCAATACCCCATCCTATAGTCTTTAGAACCTCGGTTAAACCAGGTATCTCTGCTAGTATAGCTGATACACCAACATAGGCAAAGATAAGCGTTATTACTGACCCTAGTATAGGTGCTAATCTATCTAGTATAGCATGGGTACCCGATAATAACTTAGTCATTGTTTCAGCTATTATTATCCCTATGGATATAACAACAGTTCCTATTATTAACGCATATACCAAGATTCCTAGAAGGCCGAGTATGTCTAGGGCTATCGCTATAAACGCTGCTATTAGACCTAAAGCTATTAGGTTTTCGACTAGTACTGCAAGAGGTTCATATTTATCCTTAGTAATAGCTCTAAACACCTTGCCTATGTATTTCGATAGAACTAGTACAAGGGTTAGTCCAAGTGTTAGTAGAATTATTGCACCTAGTATTTTTGGTAGATAAGAGGATACCATAGCAAGAACGTTATTAACTATACCTACTGTACCAAGCATCCCAAGACCTACGGCTATAGCTAAGACTATTATCGTAGCCTTTACAATACCACTTATAAGTATTGATAAATCTATCCCCGTTGATTTCAAGGCTTTACCTACATCTGTTTCCTCCGCGGGTTTAGCCAAACGCTCAACAATATCCTTAACAAATTTACCGACTATATCCCCTACCATATACCCAATAACAATAATCACACCCGCCATAACACCTGCTGGTAAAGCTGCTGATAACATCTGTAATAGTATTACTGAACCCAGCATTATTGCTAAGGCAAGACCAAAGATAAAGATTATTAGTAAAACAGCTAATACCATCGACACAATACTTTGGAACGTCTCATGCTTATCTTTGATTGGTATAGCTATTAATTTCGCAAGATATTCAGCCCCAAGAACGGCTAAAGGCACACCTATTGCTATTACTAGTAGACCCCCAATAACATTAACTATAATACGTATGATCTCTACTATAAACATACCACCCGGTATGTTAAGAGCACTTATTGCAACCATAATCGATAGCACTATGACTAACACAAATACTAAAGTCCCTACTATTCCTCCTAAATCAACTCCTGCTTCCTTAAGTCTTTGACCAGCGGCTGTTTTCTCAAAAAATCTACCTAAAACTCTATCAAATAAAAACTTGATACCTACCCTAACTCCAGCCGCTATAAGATACCCTACTAGAATAACTATTATAGCGTATAATACAAAAGGAAGAGCTGCTATTATTTGTTTACCAACATTAATCAATGTATTTATAAGCTCCTCTACCATATATCTTTCTCCCCCATACAAAGTACGAATACAGGAGTAATAAATTTTAGTATATACGTAAACTATATTACTCCTTTAAACTCTATATGCCACTTAAGCAAAGATAATCCAGCGGGCATGATCAGAATGCCCTTAAGCATTGTATTTATCTCTGCACTACTTATTGTTGTAGCTATCGTTGTTGTAATCATAGGTTTTCTCTTAGTATTCCTAGGATCTATGAAAAATAGAGAAAGTAGAATAGAGGGTGGAGGTGTTATAATTATAGGTCCTATACCTATTGTTATTGGAACTAGCGAAAAAATCTCTAAATTATTAATTGTACTAGCAATAATACTTACTGTATTTGTTATAGCCTTATTCTTACTTACATTAAAGATGATTCCTTTTGTGATTAAGTAAGCATACGGCATAGGTAAGCAGTATGGAGTTAACAAAGCTTGGATTTATACTTATTACCCTGGGCTTTGTAGTTATGTTTATAGCTATAGTAATACCTCTTCTCAGTATTATTCTTAG
>JAWASI010000043.1:0-9725 GCA_038892955.1 Ignisphaera sp. | reverse complement strand
CTCTCCCTCCCTCATCGAGAAGCTCTACCACTACTCAGCATAGACATAAGGGTTTATAAGGCTTTCTATCAGTTTTACTTATGGGTGATAGATTGGCTGATAAGTTCTACTTCGTTAAGTGTAGTGTTATAAGGTACAGATACGGTGCACCAGTACTCTACCCACTGGGGAGAGACAAAGAGAAGATCAAGCACCTCCACGGAAAAGAAGTATACGTGCTGATCATAGCAGAAGAATAACATCACCCAATACAAACCTATGTGAAAACCCGAAACAGTTGCGCGAGGCTTACTGATAAAGTGAAGTCTAGTGGTTATCTACCTGATGTAGTTGTGGCTATCGGCAGAGGTGGTGTTGTTGTATCTAGAATTATTTGCGATCTTCTCGATATAAATAGGCTTATTGTTATACCGATTAGATGGAGAGAAGTTAGGAGGGTACCTGGAGAAAGTTATCTAGCTGATTTAGTAAGATGTTTCTCCAGAAAATCAGGTGTAGAGATGTGTATAGCTGATGTCGTTAAAAATCTTAGCATTGAAGTTATATTTGAATACAGTATAGATTTGAGTGGATATAGAGCGCTAGCTGTTGAAGAAATTTCTGCTACAGGTCTCCATCTAGCAAAAGCTAGGGATATTATTAAGAATATATGGAAAGCAGATGAAGTAAAAACAGCAACACTTATATGGAAAGCAGCTACTTCTCCTCTGAAACCAGATTACGTGTTTATAGAGACTAAGAGTTTCGTATGGTTTCAATTCCCATGGTCAAGAGCATCAGATTACCAACAATTCGCTAAAGTAGCTATAGAAGAAGAATACATGAAACATGGTAAAGGTATGTGGACTATAGAGGATATCGTTCAACTCTTTAGAAAATGGTATGGATTTGAACCAGATAGAAAGTACCTCGGAATAGCTCTAGCCAAACTCGTTGAACTTGGTGCACTAGAAAAAATAGATGAGATGTATAAAGTTAGCAAAAAGTAGTAATTATTTATCAATTAGGTTAAGCCTAGGATCTATACATTTATAAAGTATTAGTATCCGAGGTTGTGTAAACTAGTAGGTTAAGATATTTAGTTTTTCTTCAAAGTTCCTCGTTTTATCTATAATTTTTACTATTTATTTAATTCAATATCTATACCAATATAAACCACAATAAAATCAATAACAACTTCTTTAATCATCTAGCAATATCCTTAATAACCCTAAAACTTAAATCGTTAGCGCCTATAATGGTTTCCCATAGGTTCTAGTACGCTATATTCTTCACCAGCTATAACCTCTATAGCTTTAGATATTCAAATGCTATTTTCGTTCTGTGATTAGGATATATATTGGCGGTTTTCAGCCTGGATTTGGTATTAAAAATAAATTTTTTATCTCTAGATGTATACATAGAAAACATGAGCTTAAATCTACGGTGGTTCGCTATGCAGCAACGGTACCTATTTCGAGTTGAAGGAGATGCTATTATTGCTTCTGGTTCTGGGGAAATTTTAAGGGTTGAGCCTTGGGACGAAGAGATAATTAGGTTTAGATCTTCTTATAGCAATAGGTTGTGGATAAACGATTGGACGTTGTTAAGGTCTTCTCGTAGACCTAGGGTTGAGGTATCTATAAATAGCAATAAGGCTTTGATACGCAATGGGGAACTCGTTTGCGAAATTTCATCTGATGGTGTAGTTAGGTATACTACTGTAACTGGTAAAATATTGTTCGAGGAGCTTTGGATTGACTATAGAGTTAATAACGCTAATCTACTTAAAGCTAGAAACTATAGGCATATTCACGGAGATCTCTACAAGGTACAACTATACCTAAAGTCATACGATAATGAGTATGTGTATGGCTTAGGCCAGTACGCTGTTGGGTATCTTAATCTAAAGGGGTGTTGTCTTGAGCTAGCCCATAGGAATACCCAGGTGAGCATCCCATTCGCGTTGTTTGCTAGACCAAGCGAAGGAATTTTCTATGGCTTTATATGGAACAACCCGTGCATAGGTAGAGTAGAGCTTGCTAAGAATTGGATTATGTGGGAATGCGAAGCCTCAAAACAAATAGATTACCTAGTGATATATGGGAGAACCCCTGCAGAAGTTGTTAAGAAATATATGGAAATTACGGGTAAACCGCCGCTGTTACCAGAATATGCTTTCGGTTTTTGGCAGAGCAAGCTTAGGTATAGATCTCAAGAAGAGTTGTTGAACATTGCTAGAGAGTATAAGAAGAGAGGTCTACCCCTATCGATAATAGTTATCGATTTCTTCCACTGGACAAACCAAGGTGATTGGAAGTTTGATCCTAGGTATTGGCCAGATCCAGAGTCTATGGTTAAAGAACTTGAGGAAATGGGGGTAAAGTTGATGGTGTCTGTGTGGCCAACAGTAGATGTAAACAGCGAGAACTATAACGAGATGGTGAACAAAGGTCTTTTAGTCAAAACAGAGAAAGGTTTACCTATTCTACATACTTTTAGAGGATTTACAACATATGTTGATTTTACTAATCCTGAGGCTGGAGAGTTTCTATGGAGTAAAATAAAGGAGAATTACTATAGGTATGGCATTAAGTTGTTCTGGCTTGATGAAGCAGAACCCGAATTTGGATGGGGTTACGGATACTTCAACATACTCCCTTACCACTATGAAAATGTTAGATACTACTTAGGCAATGCACTTGAAGTTTCAAACATCTATCCATTTTATTACGCAAAAGCTTTTGTAGATGGTTTGGTCAATGAGGGGGAGAAGGATTTTCTACTGTTAATCAGAGCTGCCTGGTTAGGTTCTCAGAGGTTTCCTATAGTGATGTGGTCTGGAGATATACCATCAACATTTGATTCCCTTAGAAGACAGGTAAAAGCAGGACTAAATGTATCGCTAGCTGGGATTGTTTACTGGACCACTGATATCGGTGGATTCTACGGTGGAGATCCAGAGGATCCAAAGTTCAGAGAGCTAATCGTTAGATGGTTTCAGTTTGGAGTATTCTGCCCTATATTTAGACTTCATGGGTATAGAAAACCATATCCTCAAGATCCATCGACATGTCATATATATGAGCTGACAGGTGGACCTAATGAAGTCTGGAGTTTTGGCGATGAAGCGTATAGAATACTAAGAGGGTACCTATTCCTAAGAGAAATGCTTAAACCGTATATAATCGAGCAAGCGAAGAAAGCAAGCGAAGAAGGTGTACCGATTATAAGACCTTTGTTCTTTGATTTTCCGCAAGACTTAGAGACGTATAAGATAGAGGATGAGTATATGTTTGGCTCAGACATACTTGTAGCACCAGTGCTAGAGGAAGGAGCTATATCTAGGAAGGTTTACCTTCCAAAAGAGGTAGAATGGATAGATGTATACACAGGAGATACTCACGAAGGAGGTGTATATCTAGACTACAAGGTGAACTTAGAAATCATACCGATTTTCACTAGAAGTCAAGAAATCTACAACATATTTGAGAAGTGGAGGGAAATATACATGAAGTAGCAAACTTGTTGAAGAACACCTATCTATATCATTAACATAGATAAGAGAATCTCTCAAGTTAAAGTTATACCCCATATAATGTATTCATTGCTAGGTTTTATGGTTATGAAACTTTTTATTCTCCCACCTTACTTATAACGGTCTAAACCTATAATTACCTATAATTCTTGAACATCGCTATAATAATTAAAGAATTTATTAAATAGAATATCGAAGTTGCTATGCGTAGTATCAACAATACATAGGTAGAAACATCCCTAGTTACTACATAGGAAAGTATTAACGGAATTGTGATAACTATTTGTGGTACCTAAGCTATGTAGAGTAGTTGGTTCTACGCTAATTCACCTCTATAGTTAACGATAAAGACGGAGGGATATCGTAGAGTAGGAAAACTTTATCTTTGTCTCCAAATACCTAAGTATAAGATAATGCGTAAATTCGTAAATAGCTGGGATTGCTAAGAGCAGAACAACACTATCATTAAGTATTAATTATATGGGAGTGGTGCTCAGAATGTTAAGGAACTTACAGCTATGCTATAACAACCGCAAAAAGCATAGGATTATGGTATTCGTCAAAGCGCTTAGATTCATAGCAATCCATGGTAATAACCATTAAGAGTCTGTTGATAGGATATTTTATATCTTTGTGATACTCGATTTTAACAACAGGCTACTCCCGTAGATACCTCTAATCTATTGACCTAGGTTTACTACAGTATGTAATGCTATAAAGATAGCGCTTCTTGACCTACTTCAGCTATTAGCTTACCTATTTCATTTTCAAAATTACAGAAAACACCTACATTTTTTATCCTAATCTTGTCCAATTTGCATCTATTTCTAAGTACTCTATATGCTTCAATCATCTTCGATATTGTTGGGGTTTGAACATCGATAGTCTGTACTCAGGAAGAGAGCTAGAAGTATTATCTTTATCTGCATTAGCTATAAGGTTCCCCATAGCCTCTATTTGGTCAAGCTCAATAAACATAGGTATATACAGTATAACTACCTCTAGAACTAAACCAAGATTATGTATTCTAGCTGGTAACTCTAACACTCATTTATTCGTTGTTCCATATAAGTAGTCTGTAGATATCTTCGTGAAATACTTTAAAATCGAGCTATATCGAATCTAAGCCGGCTTCCATAGAGAATCTCTAAATTTTTAATTGTTAAACAATATCCATTAGTTTCTATGTTTATTCGCATATTCGGTACCTCACTTTTAATAACCTAAAAGTTTTTACGTAGAATATTGGTTGAGAGTACAAATCCTTCCTGTGAACTAAACTATGTCCCTAGGGTCCCCCACCCTTGAGGTGGTAATATAACTTGGTCGCCCCTAAGCTTTCCCAAACAGTACCTACCTCTGAACCCAGTAGCAACACATAGACCGCGGTAAGCGCATAGTTATTAAGCATGCCTAGTACGACTATCTCAGGGTTCATATTGGTTTATATTAGATAATGTTTATTCTTCTGCTATGATTAACGTATAGAGACTCTTCTTGCGAAGGTATCTTATTTTCTCTTTGTCTTTTTCCTAGTAGGTTAGTACTAGTACCCCATATCTATCTATTATACTTTATAATGCTACACCTAACGAAGTAGATCTTGTCAGTCAAACTATCACCAACAAGTAGATTTGATGTAAAATCTTAACTACAGGGAGCTACTCGATAAGAGAGGGAGGGAGAGTTTGTAGAAAGCTCAGGTGAAGGTTCTCCCTAAGGGTAGCAATGACCATATTGCCCTGGTTGAGTTTCCGAAGTTATATCGTGTTGTTGTTCAGCTTGTTGCCAATAAGTTGCGGAATTTAGATGAGATACATCGATAATGCTCTACACAAAATGTTTTACGGTGATCTGAGGAAGCTAGCTACATATAAATCCTACTCAAACAAGGAGAAGATTTTCGAAGAATGATTAAAAATCTTAACCTTGGTGCTCAAGGATTAGCAATAAAAGGTTTGCGGAGAAAGCTGGGGTATAACTAGTAGGTGTACTGAAAGAATTAGAAGTAGAGGGTTAGAAATCTGGATGCTGATGTTGGTCGAGGTCGCTGTCTAGGGATATAAGGACTAGAATCTTTAACTACTTAATAAGTTTCTTGTTAGTACAATAAAATGTTAGCATGATGACGGAGTTTAATTACCTATCTTCGCTTGTCCTAGTCTTAGTCTTTGATAACAAGTTTTGAAGCCATTGGGGTATCTCTATATATTCTATTCTTCTCCATGGTGAATAGGGTTTGAGATCTAGAACAGGTGTTTCATTGAAAAGATCTAAGTTTTCCACGTAGAGTAGCCCTCTGTTTATATCAACATGTCTTAACCTTGCTATAGTTAGAGCAATGGGATTAGGTCTATGGGGTGAATCAGTAGCAAAAACACCTATTTTTGGTAGAACTTCAGAAGGTAAACCAAGTTTTCTACCTAAACCTCTTGGACTAACCACTAATATCTTCTTCTGCTCTTCGCTAACCTTGTGAAGATAAGCAAGAATAATTATATGTGAAAATCCTTCTAACCCTTCTAACCCATATCTAAATTCTTGAAAAACCTCGACAACGCCGTCGACACCGTCTACAGAGTTCTTAACATATTCATCACTATAGTTATGCTTCACAACACCTATAGGTTTTAAAACAATAACATCAAGAGCCATCTCTAAACACATGTTCACGAATAATATAAATTGTAGTTATTAAACTTAATTAATATAAGGTATTACTCTAAAGAGAATTGAATAAAAATTTAGTAGAACTTATCAAAGAGCTGAACTTTGGTTATTGCGCAATTAGAATTAAGTAAATTAGCTTTATGCAGAGCGCTAGAAATAATTCAAAGCATGATAAGAGATGCCACTCTATTTTTATTACCGTAAATATTCATGATTATTCTATTTATAGAAATTATATTAGTTGTTATAACATAAACTCTAGGGATACTAGATAATATCTATAGGGATATCTACAAATATGATTTCTCTTTAAAGTATCTTATCATAATCATTCGGCTATCTTTTTATCAACAATTATAAACCTTGAATTCATTTAATATTACAATAAATCTTTATGATGATCTTTCCACTAATTAATTACTACTATAACTATTAATATTACTTATTATGAAACCTTGTCATTCATTACAATCAATGTATCATCTGTGTTACCTATATAATTTCATTACCTAATTTACATATGCAAAACTATGTCATCAATATATTTAATCATTTATTGATACAAAATTCTGTAAGTTAATATCCGCTATTTTGTTGATAGAGTTTGTTGAAGAAGTTAATTTACTACACTTATATCTTCATGGTTATGTTCAAATTCGCACTCCTTTACCTGAAATGTGATTGACATACTCATTAAGAAATCGTCTTCCTAGTTTAAATAATTTAAATTATTTAAAGAATAACTTTAAATAATTTAAACATAATTCTACGCTAGTAGGTGATAGTGTTGGCATCCTCTAAGAGATTCCTGCTTTTGGTAATCATAATCATAGTTGTTGTGGTAAATTCTACATACTATGCTATGTACTGGCGTAGAGAATTGATGACAAGTAGAAAACTTAGAATTGCTATATCATCGGACATAACTACAGTTGATATAGGTTATGCTATTAGTGTTGCCGATTTTGAGGTTCTTGGCAAAGTTTTTGAGAGTCTTTTCAGAGTAGATTATGATCCAATTGAGAAAAAGCTTGTTTACATTCCTTGGCTTGTAGAGAACTACGTTGTTGTTAATGATACATATTGGGTCTTCACATTGAGGAAAGGAGTTAGGTTTCA
Source organism: Ignisphaera sp. (assembly GCA_038892955.1). Lineage (GTDB taxonomy): Archaea > Thermoproteota > Thermoprotei_A > Sulfolobales > Ignisphaeraceae > Ignisphaera. Next base: position 2,419 of record JAWASI010000043.1, on the reverse strand, counting down.
TAATGGTGAACATCTAACAGCGTGGGATGTAGAGGCAAGCATTAGGAGAGCAATGGATTTTGGACCTATTGGTAGGATGTTGTTAAGGAATGCCCAGGGGGAGCCAATTATAGAGGATGTTGTTGTGTATAACGCATCTGTTTTTGCTTTAAAACTTAAACAACCTTTTACACCTCTTGTAGAACATCTTGCACATTTAGCCACAGCTATAATGCCTAGGAGTTTAGTTGAGAAATATAGAGGTAATAGGATTGGTGTTGAAAATTTAACTGATGTTGTTGGCACAGGCCCATTTAAATTAGTTGAATACGTTAGAGGACAGTATATAAAGTTAGCGAGATTTGATGAGTATTGGCGTGGTAAGCTAGGGGTAGAGGATCTTATGTACTTAATTATACCTGATCCAAGTGCTAGAATAGCTTCTTTAAGAACTGGAGAAGCCGATGTGATTATCGGAGTTCCCCCAGATATGGTTTCCCAGCTAATACATGAAGGTTTCAGGGTTTACAATGAAACTGGTGTTAGATTTGTTATAGTTGGTATAAATACCCAGAGGATTTCCGATGTAAGGATTAGGCAAGCTATGAATTATGCTATTAATAGGAAGACCATAGTTGAGAAAGTTATGAATGGTTTTGCTATAGTTGCAGATAGTGTAGCTTCACCAGTTTTCCCAAGGGTTGTTAAATTGGAGCCCTATGGATATGATGTCGAGAAAGCGAGGAAATTGATTGAAGATGTCGGAGGTCTTAGTAGATCGCTAACTCTCTTAGTTTCAACCCGTAGTCCTAAAGATATAGAGTTAGCTCAAATTGTGCAAAACTATCTATCTACTATAGGTATAGATGTGGAGATTCAACCTATGGAGCATACAGCATTTCTGAAAAAAGTTTTCCAAGATCATGATTTTGACTTAGCTATATATGGTCCATCCCCGTCATCGCTCTACTACGCATTAACTTATTGGAGAACAGGAGCTGCACTTAACGCACCACTCTATAGCAATCCTGAGGTCGATAAGTTGTTGGATGAGATAGCTGTTGAAAGAGATGAACAAAGGCTACAACATTTATATAGAACGGTTCAAGAGATTATATGGAGCGAATGCCCAGCTATATGGCTGTACTTCGAAAATATACTTGTTGCTACAAGACCTGGTGTAGAGGGTTTGAAGATAATGCCATTTCAGATGCTCATCCTTGACAACGTTTGCATAATAGGTTGATTTTATTGAAATTCTTAAAAATTATAGTAAGGAAAGTTCTTCTACATATTGTACTCCTAATGGTTATACTGCTATTCATATATGTATCGGCAAGAGCTATACCTGGAGATCCTGTAACAGTTCTACTTGGCGAAATAGTTGGAGATCCTCATGCTAGAAGAGTTCTTGAAAGTAAGCTTGGTCTTGATAAACCCATGTATGTACAATTCTTAATCTATATAAAGAATGTATTCACAGGTTCTTGGGGTAGATCTATATATACTGGTGAAAGTGTGACATCGATAATTTTGAGAGGATTTCTGTTTTCTCTTAAGCTTGCGCTTACCTCAACAGTACTAGTGTTAACTCTATGCCTCTTTCTGCTGCACATAGAGTTTGTCCTAGGTTTAAACAGTAGAGTTCTCCAGATGGCAACTTCAATGCTTAGTTCAACACCTACAGCTATATGGGCTACAGTTATTCTTCTACTCTTAGCTTGGCTTAGATTACCCATAGTATTCGGAAATATTATACCACCGTTGATAGTGTTAACAATAGTTGGTACAGGTATTTTCTACAAATTATTTAAGCAATCCGTAGAGTACGGATATCTACAACCGTTTATAGTAACATTAATCGCTATGGGTTATAGTAGAGAGCGCATATTTTTGAAGATTTTGAGATACTCTCTACCGGTAGCCCTCTCTGCATTATTATATAGAGTTGGCTTAATCATAGCTGGGGCTGTAATTATAGAATCTATATTTAGGTATCCAGGCATGGGTTTCACGTTCTATTTAGCTTTGAGTTCTAGAGACTACCCAGTTCTTGTTGGATGGGGCGTGGTTGTATCGATAATCTTAGTTATCTTGAACCTATCTATAGATATTATTCATAGCTTAGTGGATCCGAGGGTTTCTAGCTATGAAGCTTAAGCTAACCTTGGCTATAACCGCTATAGCATTCCTCATCCTATTTATCTACCTCGATAAACTCACTCCTTATAGATACGATGAAATAAATCTAGATAAGAGGTTTCTACCACCATCACTAGAGCATATACTTGGTACAGATGCTTTAGGGAGAGACGTGTTTACGAGGATTATACATGGACTTAAACTCTCGTTAACACTATCTATCCTATCCATAGCCTTATCCTCAGTCCTAGGGTCAACGCTTGGAATCTTATCAGCTTTATCTAAACAATTTCGTGAG
>JAWASI010000042.1:0-10714 GCA_038892955.1 Ignisphaera sp. | reverse complement strand
TACTACCGCGTACAGAAATAGCTAAGTTGTTTAGCGATGAGAGCTATATCGAGAGAGCTAAGAAAGTTGTTTTAGAGATGATAGCCCAACATAGGAACAGGCCTTCGGTTATAATGTATAGTATTACAAATGAGCCTCCAAGTGATATACCTGAGGTAGCTGAATTTATTAAAAAGATTGCTGAATATATCAAAAGCTTAGACACATCGAGACCTACAACATTCGCTTCCTTTAGGTATACAAGAGATCTAGCTTTAGAGTACGTAGATGTTCTAGCATTTAACTACTACAAAGGTTGGTACAGTGAATGGGGTGATATAGATAAAGGGCTAGAGGTTGTAGTTAATGATCTAGAGAAAATACATAGGAAGTACCCAGATAAACCAATAATAATAGCGGAATTTGGTGCCGATGCAATATTTGGTCTTCATAGCGATCCTCCTCAGATGTGGTCTGAAGAATATCAAGCAGAATTACTAAGAAAATACATAGAGACTTTAACTAAGAAGAATTATATCGTAGGTCTTCACATATGGAATTTCGCAGATTTTAGAACTCCGCAAAACCCAGGTAGAACTATATTGAATAGAAAAGGAGTATTTACAAGGGATAGACAACCAAAGTTAGCAGCTCATATTTTATCCGAATTGTTTAAGAAAATACCTAATTTCCTAGATCAATAAACTAGATTGATAGAATATTTATAGGTTATAGATTTTAAACCTCAAATAAATTACTCACCATTTTTATATACTTAGTTTAAATGTTTAATCCGTACACTGTCTATTATCTATAATTAGAGGTGTTCTAAACCAAATATCTACTTGGGTAAACGGTATCTCTATACCCTCCTCAGATAAAGCTTTCTTAATTCTCCAGAGAAGATCTTTTACAACATCGTATGCTACTTGCGGTGGTGTCCATACCCTTACCTTTATATTTACGCCGCTTTGTCCAAGCTCTGAAACAAATACATCAGGAGATGGGTTTACAAGTACATATGGATGTTCGTCTAGTATCCTCTTTACTATGTTATAAGCCTTCTCTGCATTCTCTTTATAAGCTATGCTTATATTGAACTCTACTCTTCTAGCAATAGCTTTGCTATAGTTCTTAATAACGCTACCGATAATCTGTGTATTAGCTATGCTAACGATATGTCCATCCACGGTTCTTATACGCGTAAACATAGGCGATATATTTACGATTTCACCTAAATTATTGTTTATTTCAACGAATTCTCCAACATTGACCGTCTTCTCAATCATTAGGTATATACCTGCGAAGAGATTTGAAAGAATTGGCTGTAACGCTATACCGATAACAATACCAGCAAATCCGCCAGCTATAGCAAATCCTGTTAAATCAATGCCTATAGCACCTAAAGCAGCTATTAATGATATAAGTAGTAGTATGTAATATACAACTCTAGCTATGTTAGCTGCTAAAGTACGAGATATTTTAGTAGATAGAAACTTGGTGATCGATTTCCTAATTAATATGCTTACAATAACCCCTGCTGTAAAAACTATGGCAAAGATAGCGATTTTCTGCATTATTTCGCTGCTTTGCAAAATAATATCGCGAATTGCTAAGGGTATATCCATCCTAAAACCCCCAAATCATATCAGTTCTGTAAATAGCAAAAGGCATCTTGGTCTCCTCCACATCATCTATAACCTTAAACCCAGGCTCAAGAGGCTCTTTATCGTACTCTACAACAGCTGTTGAAGATCCTGTTATGGTTACCTTTAAATGTTGGGTACAGCATCTCCAGCTACCAACTTCATAGAACAGCATTAACGGTGAAGAATCTAGTAATATCTTAGTTATGTTTACAATTTTCTTTAGCTTATTCCTTACTTCTACATAGGATATGCAGAAGCCAACTCCTTGATTAACTAAGGCATGGGATAAAAATACATCAACATGTAGATACCTGGCTACAATACCCCCTACATCTCCATATCTAGACAAAGGGCCGTAAATAGTGTACTTGTAAACTTTATGCAAAGGTACTATATCTAGAATACTATAAACTTTATCGGTATGATTTGCGTAACTGTATACAGCTAAATCTATTGGTAAAAGCATGTAGAAACTTATGCTTTCATCTGGGGGGATATGGATAGGCTTAGATAAATTACACAATATGTATTTCGTTAAGAATCTAGGGTAGAAAATAGGGTACATAGGTAGAAGCTTTAAAGTAACCCCTTTAGATAAAACTTCTTTTTCGATGTAATCACCTCTATACCTTTTATACCAAATGCTATCCCCTACCCTTAAAACGTCAATCCTATGTATGCCTATATCTAACGAACCCTCAAGCTCTTTACCAAACACTTTGGAGCACCGATTATGTAGTTCTAATGTAGTGAGCTAAAGTATTTAGTTATTGTTGGTCACCAACAATTGTATTATGATAAGCTTTTATAACGAGAGCATATATACATTATCTATGGTAAGTATTAGTTAAACATTAAAACGATAAACATAATAACCAAGAAGACGCTATATCGAGGATCCCCATGATTTATTTAATGATAGTTGTAGGACTAATTATGGTTTTATTTATAGGGTTGCCTATTAAAAACTTAGCTAAGGCTATTCTCTATGGACTCACATACGCAATACTTTTTACATTTATATTAACATTAACACTTATGTCAACAGCATATGCATTTATTTAATAGCGATCTTATTTCTATATATTCTTCCTACCATTTATAATAATTAAAATAATTTGAATAAAACTGGGCTAAAGATTAATTTAGCAGTTTACTGAAGTCTAGAAAACTTACTTAATTTAAGTATGTTTGGATTGCCTATTTATATAATTATTATTTATTGTACACTTTTTAAGAGTTTAGCGTATACAAAGTCTATAACTCTAAAATGTTGATCGGATTTACTTATTTATTGAGTTGTTTTTATATTTTAGCATATATTACGTAGGGTTAAGAACTAGTTCGGCCTTAGTTTGAGTGGTTATAATGCTGGATTTAAAGGATATTGAAAGAAAAGTATTTAACTTAATTGCTTCAGCTATTCAAAGATTTCTACCGTTGAATAAATGGAAGCATAATGGTAATTATATCGATATTCCTTTAGTTATAGATAGCCCACCCGATAAACTATACTTATTTGAATGCAACATTGATATACCTTCAACTAATTTTAAGTGGTTCTTAAAGTTTGTAGTTAGCGGTAACGCCTTGCTAAAAGTTGATGGAAAGTTCTATGCAGGTATCGATGAATACCACACCTACGTACCTATTGAGCCTGGTGGCCATAGACTTGAACTTGTAATATCACCTAGATCTCTATTTGGTTACCATACGTGGTCCCTTTATTTCGGTAAAGCATTTGCTGTTGAGGTTTCTTGGGATATTGTAGCTTTTTCGCTGCAAATACTTGAGTTATTAAGGTTTACAGAAAGTCTTCCTAGGGAAGATCCTCTTAGGAAAGATTTAGAGGACTTGTTAATCGATGTTTTTAAGAATGTCTGGATAACACCAAATATTACGCAGATAACGTTAGCTATATCGCTTCTATACGAGCATAGCTTTAATCGATATACAGGTAGAGGAGATCTTAGAGAACCTTATGGAGACTATGTATGGCTCTCTGGTGTTTATGGTTTAGGTGTACTAAAGGGTTATCTCCAGGATATCCAGGGTCCGAAAATAGATGAGGTTTTCAAGGTATACAAGGATATTAAGGAGAAGATAAACAGAGGTTTAGAAGTTCTTAGAGAAAAGCATGGAAAACGTGGTCTACTGTTTATTGCGGGCCATAGCCATATAGATGCAGCTTGGCTTTGGCCTAGAAATGAAACAGTTGAAAAGGTTATAAGAACTATCTCAACTGTAACAAGGCTTGCTAAAGAATACAACTTTATTTATTTACAGAGTTCTGCGCAATACTTTAAGTGGTTAGAAGATAAAAATAGAGAACTCTTCGAAGAAGTTAAAAAGCTTGTCAAGAATAACAAGGTGCTACCTGTTGGTGGTATGTGGGTTGAAAGCGATACACAGCTAATAGATGGAGAATCAATTGTTAGACAGTTTCTATATGGACAAAGGTATTTCTTAAACAAATTTAATAAGTTGTGTAAAATTGGTTGGATACCAGATTCATTTGGTTTTTCTGGAAATCTCCCTCAAATAATGAAGCTAAGCAGTATAGAGGTTTTCGTTACGCATAAGGTCATGTGGAATGATACAAACGAGTTCCCATACCATACGTTTACCTGGAGAGGTATTGATGGAACTGAAATACCTGTACAAATTCTTATACTGACATACAACGGTGTGATGACCCCAAAGGAGGTGGGGATCTATTGGGAGAAGTATAGACAAAAAGACGTTGTTCCATTCACTGTATATATCTATGGATACGGTGATGGAGGTGGTGGGCCTACTAGAGAAATGCTTGAGTATATTAGCTTAGTAAACTCTATACCTAGACTTCCCACAGTTATACATATAAACGAGGAGGAGTACATAAGAAAACTAAAAGAATATGCACAAAAAGCTCCTAGATGGGACGGCGAGCTCTACGTAGAGACCCATAGAGGTACCTATACAACTAATATCCTTGTAAAGGAATTTATGGCCAAAGCAGAAATAGCCCTAAAAGAGGCTGAGATCTTAGTTACAATCCTTCAGATATTAGGTAGAATTAAATTAGATAAACAAAGGCTTGATAAATTATGGAAATACTTGCTGTTCAACCAATTCCATGATATTGTACCTGGCTCCTCAATTAAAGAGGTATACGATGATGCTATTAAAGACCTTATGAATGTAATTAATGAAGTAGAGAACATAGTCCGAGAAAACATAACACTTTTAGAAAACTCAAATAAAGAAAACCTTGTAGCTTTCAACCCACTTCCATGGGCAAGGAAAGAAATAGTTAAAATAGAGAAGAACTTAGGCGTACCAGCTTTAGGTAATGACCTAGTTGAGTGCCAGGAGGTAGATGATGGTTATTACGTATACATAGAAACTCCACCACTTGGATACCAAACATATAGGTTAGTTAAAAACATTTGTACCAGTTCCCAAAGAGTAAAGGCTTATGTAGAAGGTGAGAACCACGTTATAGAGAATAACTACATAAAGTTGGTAATCAACTCCAACGGGGATATTTCATCCATAAAGTTGTTAAACAAGGATGTAGAGATTCTTGGAGCACCGTCGAATAAACTGGTAGCATACATAGATTTACCTGGGAAGTGGGATGCATGGGATATTAAGGATTACTTCCTAGACCAAGGTAATGAGTTTGAATTAGTTAAGGCCCCCGTGGTATCGGTAAAAGGGGGTTTAGTATCTTGTGTAGATATAGCTAAACAATTCAGATCATCTGTTGTTGAGCAAAGAATATGTTTAAACGGAGATTCACCTATTGTAGAGGTTAAGAATAGAATTAGATGGATAGACAAAGGTATTTTAGCAAAAGTATGGTTTACAGTAAACGCTAATAAAACCAAAGCTTTCTACGATATTCCTTACGGAGTTATAGAAAGACCTACAACTAAGGAGAACTCTTGGGAAAAAGCTAAATTTGAGGTACCTGCCCTCAGATGGGCAACGATTTACGGGGAAGAAAAAGGTTTAACAATAATAGCTCCTTCAAGGCATGGCTACTCAGCTATAGGAAATAGATTAGGTTTAAGCCTCATAAGATCGCCTGTCTATCCAAACCCTTGGAGCGATATAGGGGAATTTGAAGTAGCGTACTACATCTACCCACACTTAGGTGATTACCAAGAAGCAAATGTACCTAAAGTTACTCAACAAATTCTTCATAAAGTTAAAGTATTTAGCGCTAAAGTAGAAGGAAAGATATCGTTAATGTGTATAGAACCCGTGGGTCTTGTTCTAGGTGCGTTTAAGGTATCTGAGGATCTAGATGGATATGTGTTCAGGATATACAATCCTTATAAAGAAGAGGTAAAATCATTAATAAGATTTAGCAAACACTTAAATATCTCAAAAATTCTAGAAATAAATGCCATCGAAACCGAGGTATATAGAGAAATACCTATTAAAGACAACATTATGGAGATAAATTTAGAGCCTCAAAAAATAAAAACACTTAAAATATTATTAAATGAAAAACATTAAGCAAAATACCAGTAAGCTTTAGGGTATAATTCCATAGCTCAGTACCTTTTCAATAATTCTGTATAGCTCTAAAGCTTTTGTAATTAAGCTTACTTTTGTGATTTTCAACTAGATATAGATAGAGATAAAATAATACTTTTATACTTCGTAATTATTAAACATTATTCTAAGTTTAAATAACGTTATCTACTTATATCAATCCTTTAACATTATAAAGAGTTAAAACAATTTATATGTTTACGAGTTGGAAACTACTGTATTAAATTAAGGATCTTGTTAGACAATACGATATTATACACTATAACTGCAATAGCTTTCCCTACTAAGGTTATAACGAGGGTTACTACAGTAATAATCGTAGTAATTAAAATTAAACATGCAAAACTTATGATAATAGTGCTATACTCTACGTAGGTTGTGGCTTAATTGGCCTAAATTCTAGTATTAGATTAAGATACATAATTAATTTATATCATTCTATTTAATGCGTAAATGTTCTTTTATGTATTGATATTATGCAGAACTTTTGAATCAGCGGTTTAATTACTGGAATTAACAATTTCTCTAGTAATAGTATATTACGAGTACAAGAGATAATGCGAACAGTACTATCCAACCTAATAAATAACCTTTTAACGCTTTGAAGCCGTCTAGGGGAGGTATAGGGATTAAATTAAAGAATGCTAGAACAGCGTTTATATAGGCTAATATATTGATGTATGGTTGTAGAAATGATAAAGAGAAGATGGTGTTTATTACTGTACACATTAAGGCCAAAAATATGTTTGTAAAAGGGCCTGCTAACGATATTACTGCTTCTATTCTCGGTGTATACCAGGTCATGTATATTTCAACAGCACCTGGAGCTGCAAAAATTATGTTACCCCGTGTTACTATTGCTATTACTAGTGATAATAAGAGCCCTGGGTACCAAGCTCTATACTTTGAGATAGCACCGAATTTCCTAGCAGTATATCTATGTGCAAGTTCGTGGAGTAAAAAGCCTATACCTATAGAAAAGAAAGAGGTTAAAGCGTAGCTATATGCACCAACAATCCAATACCTTAGGGATAACGCTAAACCCAAAATAATAATAGATGCTATAAAGTCTAGTACCTCCTTATATCCATCACCATAGTACATATCGTAAAACCGTTGATTCATCATAGATCACCACACTACAAATTCATATTACTTTGTATCTCCTTATATCTAATGCTCTAGATATTAATTAGACAACCTAATTATCTTCTATGCTCTTTACAGTCTTAATTAATATATTTGAAAACATCAAAATGAGGAAAATAATTAAACATTTTACACAGTTATGTAAAGACATTGAATCCTATTAATATAATGTAGTTTTAAAGGCTACTATTACCTTCTACTTAGTATCCCTGTATTCAGGTATCACGTAAGGTCCTTCTGGTATTGCAATAATTTTTTCGCATGGTGTAAGCTTAGACGCTATCTCCAGAGCTTCTTCAGGTGATGAAGCTGGTATAAGGTTCATCTCTTCTAATACGCTATGCTTAATATTTCTTGTGACAACTATAACTTTGTTTTTGAGTAGAACTTGGGCAAGTTTTTGTACCTGCCATTGATCTCTAAGAGGCTCGTTTTTAGCTATGTATTCTAGTATTTTCTTGGGATCTCTATCTATTGATGCTAGTTCTCTAAAATGTTCATGCCCAACTCCATCCATACATTCAGATAGCATAACTATAACTCCACCAGGTTTTGAAACCCTAGAAGCTGTACACATACCTTTAACAGCTTGGTATAGATCTCGATCGAGAGGATATCCACCGTTCGTTGTTATAACTAAGTCTCCTAAGAATGGAGTAGCTACCCTAGCAAAATTATCGTATCTCTTAACACCATTTAGATGGGCTTTATAGGGATCTCCAGCTATAATATCTACGACTTTCTTCTTTTTATCTAGTATAGCATGAAGAATAAAACGGTAGTTCTTAACCATAGTAGATGCTTCGACCATATCTTCATGAACAGGGTTACCGTCTAAAACACCGTAATCAGCTTTGTCATGGGATATCATCTTATAGCTATGGTTTTGGTATACTGTTTTAGTTGATGAGATACCAGGTAGAATGAGCTTTCTTCCACCACTATATCCGGCAAAGAAATGAGGTTCTATAAGACCTATGCCTATAATTAAATCGCTTAAATACACAGTTTTATTGATGTAGATTTCGGTACCAAAAGACGTCTTCCCTAGATAAACATGATTATCAATATCGTCTGAGTTATGAGATACAACAGTATAGTTTTTAACAATATCTTCTCCTAGTAATTCAATGAATTCTCCATAACTATGAGGTTTATGAAGACCTGTAGCCACTACTATTGTTATATCCTCAGATTTGACCCCAGCTTTTAAGAGTCTAGGTAAAAGAGCTTGAAGAAGAAGTTTATTAGGTGTGGCACGTGTTTTATCTGTAACAAGAATGGCAATGGTCTTGATTTCCTGGCGTAGAAGAGCATCTTCTATCTTATCAAACGCTATTGGACTATCCAATGCTTTTGCAGCTATCTCAATAGCTTCTCTATCTTCAACACCTTCAGGTATATGAGATTCTACTACAAATACCCTACCTTTTTTAATATCTAGGGATAGAGTCTCTTTACCATAGGGAAACCGGATAATCATAACTTAATACCTAGAGGTTATAGCACTTAAAAAGTATACAGTGTATAGCTATCTAAAATGTTTTAGTCAAATACTGTTACACCCCAAAATAGTTCCAGTAAATAATTCGATACATAATTGGATTATAGAATATATAGAATAAAATATATTATAAAATAATATGCTAACTCGATATCTATATCAACAACGTGGAGATTTGTTAAAAGATGAGGTTTGGGAGAAAATACTATAAATTATATATACTCTAAACATTTACTATTGATGTTGGTCGAGATAGTGCTTAACGTTACCCAGGTTTTAGAAATAGCGATATTCATCTACATAGCGTCTATGGTTATGTTCTTTGTAAGAATCTTAAGGGGTCCCACTATATTTGATAGAGTTATAGCTGTTGATGCTCTGAGTTGTGATCTTACTGTATTCATGGCTTTAATTGCGTTATACACCGAAAATCCATATATCGCGTTTCCCATGGTTTTTATAGCTCTCTGGGCATATGTATTGGATCTTTATATCTCGAAGTACCTAGAGTTCAAAGATATAGGTGAGTAGCTATGGAGATACTCGTTGAGGTAGCTAGATACTGTGGCGTATCATTCTTGGTATTAGGCTGTCTCTTCGAGATAGTGGGGGCTATAGGTATTATTAGGATGCCTGATTTCTTTACAAGGGCGCACGCTGTTACAGTGGCTTCTGTAGGGGGAGCTGTTCTACCTTTAATAGGTGTAGCGATGATATCTTTGAGTTATACAGAACTAGGTTTAGGTAGAATTTACTTAACTTGTTTATGTATTGTTACAGCCTTGCTACTACTTATTGTTGTTCCCACAGGAAGCCATGCCCTTGTAAGAGCTGCTCTACGTACGAAGATGAAGATAGCTGAAGAACAAAGCAGGGGGTCCTAGTGCTAATACCTATAGCAGTAATTTTAGTTGCATCAACACTTTCTATAATTGTAGCTTACCTAACAATAGTAGAAAAAGATCTACTCCTAGCTACAATATATATAGCGTTTATTGGTGTTTTGTATACACTCATATACTATACACTTATGGCACCAGACGTTGTATTAGCCTACATACCTGTATCCTCAATACTCCTTCCGCTAATGATTATAATAGTTCTTAAAAAGACTAAGAGGTTCGAAGAATGAGTGTAAGAAATAGGTTTAGAATGAGGTATAAGAAAAGAGATATAATAGTGGCATTATCATTAGCAACATTAATGTTAGCCTTAGCCATGGTTTTAAACATGGGCGGATTAGGAATCCTACCTCCTCATACTCTCAGATCATTAGCAAGATCAATTGTTATAAATACGTATAATCCCTGGAATACTACATTAACTTCTTATTCACTTAACGCTGTTTCCGCTATAATATGGGATTACAGGGGGATTGATACAATATTTGAGACATCGGTACTTATGGCTGCTGTAACAGGGGTGGCTATAGTTCTCCGCGAACCGAATAAAAGTAAAAAACCAGGAGGCCAAGGGATGTCCCTAATAGTAAAGTCCTCAACAAAAATAGTTATGCTACTCACAGTCATCGGCTCTATAGCTCTAGCTGTCCATGGTCATTTAACGCCTGGTGGTGGATTTCAAGCTGGTTCAGCTATAGGTGCAACTCTATCGTTAGTTCTCGTAGCTTTTTCTCTTCAGTTTATATATAGAATAGGTATTGATAGGGATAAGCTGCTAAGGATAAGGTATACTGTATTAATAATGATTTTAGTTGTAGCTTTAATACCTCTTATCTCATTAATTCTAGGCCATAGCTATGCGTATATTCTTCAAAATCAGGTGAAAGAAGGTTCTTTTTTCTCAATGCCGTCTAAGTTCTTTACAACACCTTTAGCTGGAACAGTATTTGTATTCAATATTCTTGAAACAATAACTGTTG
>JAWASI010000041.1:0-11256 GCA_038892955.1 Ignisphaera sp. | reverse complement strand
CTGACTATCCTTTGCTAGTTGGTGCAACAGCTTTTACTGCGATGTTATTAATAATAGCGAACACATTAGCCGATATAATCCAGGCTATAACTAATCCAAGGGTTCAGTTATGACGGCACAAATATATTCAACTCTAATCGATGTTTTCTTAATGATTAGAAAAACATGGAAGAAGAGAGTGATATTTAAGGTAGTTTGCACAATTATTGTGTTAGTAGCGGTATTCGCCGTTATTGGCCCCTACATAGCGCCTTATCCAAGGCAAGGGATAGGAATAGAAGTTGATAGATCAAGAGCACTCCAACCACCGTCGGTAAAGCATTTACTTGGTACAGATAGTTTAGGAAGGGATGTGTTAAGCAGAGTACTTTTTGCTCTCCAGAGAGCTATTACATCTTGTACGATAGTTGTATTCATAAGTTTTCTACTAGGTTTATTCATAGGGTCTTTTACTGCTTTAGCTCCTAGGTACCTAGAGGTCCTTCTATCCTATATAGTCGAGTTAATGCTTGCGTTACCCTCGGTACTACTTGCAGCTCTTCTAGCGATAATTATGGGGGGTACATATGAAAGCATAGTAACAGCATTAATTGTAACGTGGTTCCCATGGTACGGTAGGGTGGCATACCTTCAAGCTAGAAGTTTAAGAGAATTAGATTTCGTTAGGATCCCGATATACTATGGTCTACCGAAATGGTATATAGTGTTAAAGCATATTGCGCCAAATATTGTGGCTCCGATGCTCATAGAAGCTTTAAGTGACATGGGGAGCGTGGTTTTAGAGATCTCGACAATCACATTTCTTTTTGGTATAGGAATACGTTCGATTGAGGAGCCAGATCTAGGTATGATGATAGCCTACAGCTTAAGAGATTTAACAACAGCTCCTTGGACTTTCCTAGCTCCAGCTACAATCCTAGCAATAATAGCTATATCCTTTACGTTATTCGGCGAATTAATTTACGAACAATATCACCCTGTTCTGAAGAAGAGATGGTGGCTATGGTTCTAGTGATAGAGGGTAGAAAGCTTAGCATAGGCTATGAATCAGAAGAAACTACAGTATGGGTTGTAGAAAACCTTGATATAAACGTTGAACAAGGGATAACCTACTGCCTTATAGGGGAATCTGGCTGCGGAAAATCAACTATAGGCAACGCTATTGCTGGGCTACTACCACCTTACGCTAGAACTAGCGGGGAACTTATAATCTCAGGTAAAAAAGTAATAGATAATAATATTAGGTCGTTTAATGGCGTTAGAGGAAAAATTGTCGTTAAAATACCTCAAGACCCTGCATCAGCACTCAACCCATTCATAACCATAGGGGAGCAGCTTTCCCTAGCTATAAGGAGCCACTTCCCTAACCTAGTAAACAAAGAGGTAAAAGAAAAAGCTCTAGAACTTCTAAGCGAAGTTAGATTAGATAAAGACGTCTACAACCTTTACCCCCACCAACTCAGCGGTGGAATGAAGCAGAGAGCAGTCATAGCATTAGCCCTAGTACCAGAACCCAAGATCGTTGTCGCTGATGAACCTACATCAGCTTTGGACGCCTATCTCCGCTTTACTATTGCTTCGCTGTTAAAGAAATTGCAGAAGGAGTGGGAACTAACCATGCTTTTCATAACGCACGATATATCAATAGCTAAGCATATATGCGATATAGTTGCAGTAATATACGCTGGAAGAATAGTTGAACTTGGTAAAGCCGAAGAAATCTTAGCTATTCCTAAGCACCCATACCTAGAGCTTTTGCTAAGAGCGACTCCTCATAGGTTATCTAAGGAGAAATTAGCCGATATCCCAGGAATTCCCCCACCACCGGGTAGATACCCCTCCGGCTGCAAATTCCGCCCAAGATGCCCTTATGTTTTTGATAGATGTAGATTTGAAGAACCTTCACTAAACAAAATAGATAACAGGTTTGTTAGGTGCTGGAAATACTATGGATAGCATTCTAAAGATAGAAGATCTTTACATAAGCTACATTGTACCTATTGGAAATCTTAGATATGGTTATAAAAAGGTTTGGGCAGTTAAAGGAGTAGACCTAGAAGTTCCTCAAGGAATTACACTTGGGATAGTTGGTGGTAGTGGGAGCGGAAAATCAACTATATTAAAGGCTATCTTAGGCTTCGTTAAGATCGAAAGAGGTAAAATAACCTTTAAAGGTGTCAATCTTACAAAGTTGAGAGGTAGGGAGAGAATGGAGGTATCTAGAGATATAGGCTATGTACCCCAAGAACCTAGCCAAGCAATAAACCCGAAGATGAAGATACACGATATTTTAGTAGAACCTCTAAAACCTCTTAGACTCCCAAAAAACAAAGTCGAGGAAAGAATACTAAGTGTTCTAGAAATGCTTGACCTAGACCCAGTTGTAGGAAATATGTACGCTAAAGAACTTAGCGGAGGTATGCTACAGAGAATAGCTATAGCTAGAGCTATAATAACAAAACCCTCTCTCCTCCTTCTAGATGAACCCACAAGCAACCTCGATATATCTATACAAGCACAGATACTAAATATGCTTATAGACCTTAAACAAGACCTCAAACTAACATACCTATTTGTTTCTCACGACATAGATGTTGTAAGCTATATAGCTGATAGGATAGCCGTTATAGCATCAGGCAAAATAGTCGAAGAAGGTAATACAGAAAAGATATTAAACGAACCCTTACATCCATACACAAAAGCCCTCCTTAATCCTGAAAAAATAACCGAAAAAATATCCTTACACAACAATAGTGCATGTTCTATAGCTAGTTGGTGTCCCTGGAGGCTAAATTTATGCTTAACTACTCAGCCCCCAAAGGTGTGGATTGGAGATAGCTACGTATTTTGCTGGAGATATGCGAAAAACCACGAAAAATCTGATTAACCTTAAATATAAATGGTATTTGGTTTAATTTGATGTAGTGTGTTCGACCCCGTCGGCTACCCTCTTCACTCTCTCCGCTTTGCGGAGCGTCCGAGGAGCCATTAAACCTATACTCAGCTGGATAAATAAATATTGATGCTTATTATTTATAAGGTTGAGAACATCTTTTCTAGAGGTGTAACGTAATGCAAAGCTTGTTTATGGCTAGCGGCAAGCTATTGAAAAACCAAAGCTTTCTCATTAAGTATTTTGAGATACTTGAGAAATTAGGTGTAGATAAATCAGTCTCCATACCCACATCAGATGATATAAACTTCTTAGTTAAAATTGTTTACGAAGGAGAAAAAACTAGTTTATTTGAAGCTTTATCGGCTTTAACACGTAGATTTATACCTAGGGTTATAGGAGAAGTCGCTAAGAAAGCTGTTGAAGAGGTTTTAGGTAAAGAAGTGGATACAATACTAGCAATAGAAATTATAGCTAAAGATCTTGCTGCATGGACTATTGAAATAGCTGAGGGAATGAATTTGATAAAGTTAGATTTATCTATCCTAAGATAATTAAACAGGGCGTACATAAACTTCAAGCATAGCGTCGGAAAGCTCTAAACCTATTGCTATTTAACAACGAATTTCAACATTGTTAACATATATAAGTATTGGTATTTACTTAATACAGTTATACTTAGATATGGGGTAGAATATGAGTATATTTACAATAGTGCCTAGGGATATTATAGCACTAGTTAAAGCTGTTAAACTTGGCGAAGAAGTTAAACCTAGTCAGCAAGCTAAGAGACGAGTTTTTGAGGAAGAGGGTATATCTGGTACATACAAAGATAGAGTGCTAACAGCTATTTTTTACGATATATGGAGAAGAGTAGGAGTTCTAGATAGGATAGCATCAGAGATTACTAGTGTAAAGGATATAGCTATCTTAGATCCTTGGTTAAGAGCAGCTCTTAGGGTTTCTATAGAGTTACTAGTTTTTGAAAGATTTGTTAAAGACAGAGACAGAATAGCAAAACATATGTATATTAAGTACCTCAAAGGACCAGTAGCGGGTTTCTTATCCGATGTAACCCACCCATACGTAGGGATGTATTTCTGGGAATTAGTGGATAAAATAGCTGATTACAGGTATAATCCCAAAGATCTTATACTTAAGTGGGAGTATAAATACATGGTATCGGAATTCATAATTCGGAAACTTGTAGACTTAATAGGAAGGGAAGAAACTAAGAGGTTTCTGCAAGCTATAAACAAAATCCCGCCTATTAATGTAAGGGTGAACACACTTAAGGCAACAGTTGAAGAAGTTATTTTTGAGCTTGAAAAAGAAGGCGTTAAACCAGTTGTCGGAAGATATGTTCCGACTATAGTTAAATTCAAAGGTCCTTACGATTTCAATAACTCTAGGTTATTCACTGAAGGGAAGATAGTTATTCAGGAAGAAGCATCAGCTCTAGCATCATTACTTCTAAACCCTAAACCTGGGGAAATAGTTGTCGATCTTTGTGCAGCACCAGGCGGAAAAACTACTCACATAGCTGAGCTAATGAAGAACCAAGGTATTATTTACGCTTTTGATATCGATAAAAAGAGGTTACAGAGAATGAAAGAGTTACTTAATAGAACAGGTATAACGATCGTCAAGATCTATAATATGGATGGAAGGAAGGCTCCAGAGGTACTAGGTGAAGAAATAGCGGATAAAATTCTAGTCGATGCACCATGTACTTCAACAGGAACACTAGCTAAAAACCATGAACTTAGGTGGAGGGTTAGGTATGGAAAAATAGAGAATATACAAGCATTACAAATAGAGCTACTGGATACAGCTGTTAGACTTGTTAAACCAGGGGGAAGAATATTATATACAGTTTGTTCGGTATTCAAAGAAGAAGGAGAAGATGTTATAAAACACGTACTCAATAAATACCATGGGATATTAACTTTAATACCTCTCGATAAACCATTTGATTCTGGTTTCCTAAGCGGAACCATGAGATCTTGGCCGCATAGACACGAAGTAAATGGTTTCTTCTACGCACTTCTAGAAAAACAAAAAACTTAAAAAGCAAAGCTTACAGTTGGTGCCTTAAATAAAATATACAAATAAACTAAGCTAGTTTTCTCAAATTTCTACATAGTAATATTCACAAAGTAAGCATATATAATTAAAAATAATCCAAAATGAAACAGATAAAGTAATGTTGTAATCAACTTAAATAAACGTATACCCAGTGTTGTCCTATTTTAGTGAGCAAACAAATAATTTCATAAAGTACATCCACATACATGATGTATTTTAATTCTAAGTTTGTTCCAAGCATTGAAACTAATGACAAATTCTATATTGTTAATTTTAGTATTAATTATTTTAGGTGCTTGTTCTATTGCATCAATACACTTTGTTTAAGAGTTGTTATGGAACTATAGAATTAATGAAGTTGATCCTCCTCTTATTCTATGAAACTCTATGGCTTTATGGATTTAACCCAAGGTTAACTCTTAATCAAGAGATATGTTGTTGAAGATATTACCTTATCTATTTTGTAATTCTCTAAATACTTGTTTAAGAATCGGCGTATTTACGGGAATTTCTCCATGAATTTATTTATGTCTTCAAACTTGTTTATACTAACGAAAATATCTGTGAAACCTCTCAGGTGTTCCTCTATGTCTATAGTCTTTACTTTTAGGTTGAACTTCCTGATTAACTTTTGAATACTGTACTCGTTGATGGTAATGGCTTTCTCAAGTACCGATATAAAATCTTTACTATAAACACCTGCTAAAGGCTCCATAAACCCTGTTTCTCTCCAAATTGGTAAGCAAGCATATCTATACTCTTTACAGAGATTAAGCATGGTATTTATGAATTCGCAATTTACAAAAGGCATATCTCCTCCTACAACCATAACCTCGTTAAACAACTTCAATACTATGTATATACCCCCGAGAGGTCCTATGCTAAGGAAATCAATAACTACATCTAAATTAATATTAGAGAATGTCTGTAAAGCCAATGGGGTTACGACTAACACGGTCTTTGTGACATATTTACATTTTTCAATCTTATCCACTACATATTGTATCAGCGGCTTACCTTTGATTGGGTATAACAGTTTATTTAATGTAAAACGTGTTGAAGAACCACCGGCTAGAATTGCTACAGCAATCAATTAATATACCTATAGGCTTTATTATATTATGCTAGGGAAGTACTTTTTAATAATTTCGTCCATATTTTCTCTAAGCATTTTAATAGCTTCGGGAAGACCATTCATTATATCTTCGGGTGTTACACCATCTTCACCAATTTTTTCAGCCACTATATCTCCTGCTAATCCGTGCACAAACACTCCCATCCTGGTAGCAACCCCTATATCCCTAAAACCTATACCATACATAGCAGCTATAGTCCCTGTCAATACATCACCTGAACCAGCTTTAGCCATACCCGGGTTTCCGGTCATGTTTATGTAAATCTTTCCATCTGGATAGCCAATGAGACTATGTGCACCTTTTAAAACAATGTAGGCATTTAGATCCTTACATATTTTCTTAAGGCTTCCAATAGGATCTTCTTGGACAGATTTAATTTCTAGCCCCGTTAATCTCGAGAATTCAACGAGATGGGGTGTGATAACAGTGGGTGCTTTCCTCCTCTTAACCCTATCGATATCTCTTGATATAGCTGTTATACCATCGCCATCTATTATAATTGGTCTATCAATAACTTCGATAAGTTCTCTTATTAGTTGTTGGGTTTCTTCGTTTAATGATGCTCCAGGCCCTATAGCGACCACGTCTATACCGAATTCCTCAATTATCTCAAGTATATAACTGTAGTTCTTATATGATATAGAGCCTTCTTCTGTTTCTTCGAGAGGTATATACACAACTTCGCTACATTTAGCTGCTATAAACGGTATAATAGATTTAGGTGCTGCGAGTCTAGAATAACCACCACCTGCTTTTAAGAAGGAGTAAGATACGTAGTAAGGTGCTCCATAGTAGTACCTAGAGCCCGCTATAGTTAAGAGCTTGCCAAAGGTTCCTTTGTGACCCCATTTTATTCTTTCAGGTGGTTTTAATGGGATGTTAAGTTCTGTTAATGGTTCTTCAAGTAATTTCTTTGGATAGGATAGAAAAGATATATATAGTTTCCCAGAATAACTATATCCAGGATAAAGCACATTTCCGTACTTTGGAAGACCAAACGATACCGTTATAGTGGATTTAACAGCAATTCCGCGAATCAAGCCGTTATTAGGGTCTATGCCGGATGGAATATCAACACTTATAACGTATTTATTGCTTTTATTGATCTCGTCTATAACATCTCTATATATTCCTTTAACATCGCCTTTTAATCCAATACCTATGAGACCTACAACAATGTATTGACTCCATTCAATGTATTTCCTAAAAACCGCTATATCTTCCTGAGATAAAATGTTTTGAATCTCTATACCCATTGATTTAACCAACTCAATGTTTCTCCTACATAAATCTGTAGCTTTAGCTATATCACCTACAATAACTACTTTTACTTCTCCTCCAGCAGCATATATCCTTCTCCCTGCAACAAGGGCATCCCCACCATTATTACCTATACCAGCAACCACAAGAAATCTTTTACCATGTACATCGCCAAACTCCTTAAGTATAGCTGAATAAATAGCGCATCCCGCATCTTCCATAAGTAATAAGTGGTCTACTCCATAAACCTTAGCAGCTTCTTCATCTATCTTCTTCATCTCTTCAGCACTACAAACTTTAAAGTTACGCATATACATTGCGATCACCAAATCCTCTATATATTAAAGGTTTAGGTAAAGTAGGCCTATATCTCTCCACATATACATTATTAGAAGAATTATATTTCTAAGCGATTCACTAAAACACATTGATATAAACATCGAGATCACTTTGTAAGACAATACACCTTTAGCCTAGAATCTGTATTAGCACTATCTTGTTAATTTTGATTGAGATAGATAATAGAGTATATAAAGATACAAAACCCCGGTTAATTTACGTGCATTTAATTAAATTCATCAACTTATTATATAGATAAGAACTATTTAATCTCACTAAAGTGTTCAACTCAGCTAGGAAATAATGTGGTGTATAATAGCAATGACACTAATTAAACAACTATGGAGATTTACCGGTATTGTAGCAATTGTTTTAGCATGGATTATTATAGGGATATCTATTTATAGAAATCCATAGTTTAACGTATATAGACATGCTCTTAGCGATTTAGGAGGGTCTTATGCGGATTCGCCTTGGATTTATAATTACGGGCTCATATTTGTAGGTGTTCTAATTTGTATATACTCCCTATATTTAACCCATGTAGCTACTGGAAAACTCTATGTTTATTCATCTGCGCTAATGTTTGTAGCAGGAATATTCCTATCATTAATTGGTTTGTTCCCAAGCAGTACAAAACCACATGATTTTATATCATTGTGGTTTTTCATACAAATACGGTTATCCTTGTTACCAGCAACGTTAGGTATGGTGAAAGATAGAAGAATTATTCATAGCTTAGTACTCTGGGTGCTAATATTCGTAGGACCTTTAGGAGCGATATTCATTGATTGGCCCTCGGTAGCATTGCTAGAGATATTTGGGGTTATATTAATAGATATCTATGTAATAATTTTAACAATTAGTTTTTAATTTGCATAAAATTTTGCTTAAGGTAATAGGATAAACATACAATAGCTTATCTTTAACATTGTTTTATATTATATAACTTAAGTATACCTTAGTAAATTAAATGTGTTTGTACCCATTGTTTTACTAAATTAATTTATACAAATCTATTAAAAATTATTAAATTTTGTTATTCTATTCTTGCTTTAATGATATAGATTATGACTTCCTCTTAATTTCATCAAGTATTTTTGAATAATAGTAACAGGAAAGCTTATAGTTACCCATAGGTATTAAGTAAGATAAATTTAAGATCAGGATATAATTGAAGTTATTATTTATCTAAAAATTAAGCTGCATTATAGTGTTTCTGTAAGCTAGTTCAATTACATCTATGAATAGAAGTGCTTTTTATAAAACTATAAGAATTTATTGAATTTTCATTAAGTTCTAAAACTCTCTAAATAAAATTGAAGTAATTGTTACGTATTATGGTTACCTTAAGATAGAAACTCTATCTATAGCTTAAGCGCGTATTTGCTATATTCATTTAATTTGCTTAAACTATGCAGATATTAGTAACCTTGTAACTTTTCTCTACATTGAAATACTATCTGATCTAGATTATAATTAATACTTGAGTAGTTCGATTATCTATAATTGAGTATTTTAACTTAATTCAATCATATTTCAATGAATTTAACTAGATTTGTAGAGAACTACAAAGCCGTAGGTAGAATCATTCCATAATTTCAAAAAATCTTGGTTACAATGATTGTTTTATTCCCATTCTTCTTCCTCTTCTTCTTCACATTCCTTTAAACATTCCTCATAGGTCTCGTAACATTCTTTCTCTTTATTAGGGTAAAGCTTTAAACATGTTTTGTATAATGTACTACATTCAAACCTACAATTTGATAACTCTTTTTTGTTTTTTCGAACCATTTATTTCACCTAAGCCTCAACCATATCTCATTAATTAAACTCTTTAAGAAGATTATAGATTATCTTACTTATATTATCAAGGATAACCTGTAAGAAGATGCTGATATATTTCATTTAAATTATCTTAAATATGATCAATAATCTTACCAATATGTTCAATGAACGGAGCTAGATTCTACTTAATCTCAAGCTAAGCTTTAACCAAAATATTGATATCAATTAATAAATTCTGTTTAGCTTATATTATAGTTTAGATAAAATTAATATGGATTGAATGCTGCAAACCGCACATATTTTCTTAATGAATTATTAGGTAGTTAAAGTAACTATATAGCATATGGATTAACAGTTATGGTTTCGATATTTATTATGATGCTAGATTTTAATGCAGCGCTTTTTCTACTAACTCCACTAATTATATTTATATTTTACTTTTTACTTTTATTATATCGTTAAAGTATTAATAACGATGTACAATCTTTACATATTCTATAAAGTAGTTTCTTAATTATAATTATCCATATATAGTTTGGTTAGTTAAGTTGTCTAGAGTTATCCTTTGGAGAGAAACAATTGATAAAAGTGGGAAAATATTTCCGCTTATAACTATTTAACTTTAAGTTAAGAGTATATCTTTGTAAGTTGATGTAAACCTGTACTAGCTAATGCTTAGGTATTAACATGAGTCTTACAACTTTAACCCCTCTTTTCGTCTCTATATCGCCTATAAGTTCTTTAATTACTTCAGAAGATCCTCTGACTATTATTATCAGTAAACAATTTCTTTGATCTAGATGGACATGTGTAGCAACTATAATTGACTCCATATATTTGTGCTGTAGATCTGTCAATTCTTCATCTATGTGACCAACTTCATGGTCGTAGAGTACCCCTATAGCACCGATAACTTCTCCTCCTATTCTCCAACTATGTTCAGCTACATAAAGTCTTAGAGCTTCCTGTACAACCTTAGATAACGAGTCTATACCAAAATCTCTCATAATAGCTGATAACTTATCGGTTAAATCTTTTGGTACATATATACCAACACGTAGTGGTTTTGACTCTTGCTCTACCATACTTTTTAACCTTACATAATGTTTTATCTGTTTGCTAAACATATCTTTTTGATGCCATAAGCTATAGGATTGCTTATAAAGAGTCAGTAATTCTTGAATAAACGTAAAACTTAAAAAGGTGCACTTAGTAACATTATTGGTGCACGACAGGATGCCGAAGACTCTAGCGGTCATAGCTATAGCCGTAACTCTCGTAATCGTTACGGTGTTAACTGCTTTCGCACTTAAGTACTTCGTTTTTGCTACGAACGAGCGTGCTGTAGGCTCTACTAACTTCATAGTTGTAGAAGATTTTGTTGGGAGGTCCGTTAAGATACCTAATAACATCAGTAGAGTTGTAGCTTTAGGCCCTGGAGCGCTTAGGTTACTGATTTACTTAAACGCTTTAGACGTACTGGTTGGTGTCGAAGAAGTCGAACACAGCTGGTCGGTCGTTGGCAGAGACTACGCTATGGCCTTCGGGGATCGGCTGAGGAGCTTACCTGTAGTAGGTCCCGGTGGTCCGAGGAGTGCTCCCGATCCCGAGAAAATTAGGGCCGTGAAGCCGGACCTAGTCGTAATGAGTTCAACTTATGCAGAGCTCTACGACCCGGACAGGCTCTCTAGCGAAGTTAATGCCCCGGTTATTGTTGTTGACTACGGCTCTGCCGGCTACCTCGATCTAGAG
>JAWASI010000040.1:0-11554 GCA_038892955.1 Ignisphaera sp. | reverse complement strand
AGAATAGAAGCACCCATAGTAGTAGCCTTAATAGAGCTTGAGAACGGGGTTAAGGTTTTGTCGACTTTAACCGATATAGACCCGGGCAACGTATATGATGGTATGGAGGTAGAGGCTGTTCTAAGAAGACTTTGGACAGAAGGTGATGAAGGTATAATTGTGTACGGCTTAAAATTTGTACCTGTAGTACGTTAAGCTAAAGCCGTTGTGGGGGAAGATAGTATAGGTATCAAGATAAAAACAGTTGTTTTTTCTATCTCGATTCTAGTATCTACAGTAATGTTTATAGCCTTTGCAATAGGCCTTCTATTCCTTATATTTTCTATTTATACAGAAAATAAGGAAGAGATTGAAGCATCTAGCAAATTCGTAATCGCAACAATTACTGTACTTGTGCCAAGCATTGGAATAGCAATTAGTTTAAGAGGTTATGAGGTAACAGAAATTTTAGAGGCAATCATCGTGGTAATGCTATCTTGGCTTATAATTCCAGCCTTGAACGCTTTTATATACTGCTACGTTATTGGGTTAGACTACGTTGACGCATTCTTCGAATCAATAAGTGGGTTCACGGGAACAGGGTTAACTATAATCTCTAAACCCGAAGAACTACCATATACTGTATTAATATGGAGAGCCTCGACACAATGGATTGGAGAGTTAGGGGTGATAGTCTTTTCTGCAGCTCTTCTACCCTATATCCATAGAGTTCTAAGCCGTGTATACATAGCTGAACGAGGGGTTAAACTCTCACCAACAATTTTAGCAACTACTAGGAGGTTAGTAAGTATATATCTACTCCTAACATCTTCAACCGTTGTAATGCTTATATTAAGCGGTATGAGTTTTTTAGACGCTGTGGCCCATTCAATGACTGCTATAGCTACAGGCGGTATGTCAACGAATTCTGAAAGTATAGGTTTTTGGTATAGGTTGAGAGGCTCAATAATATTAATAACTTCATCTATAGCAATGGTTTTAGGCGCTTTAAACTTTTCAGATTTATATAACCTCGTGAGAGGAAACATTAAGAAGTTCTTAAAAAGCATTGAAGTTAAGTGGTTCGCCTATTTATTGATAACTTTGTGTACTTTAACGACTGTGATCTTGTTTTCATCGCTTGGTGCAAACTATGATGCTATGGGTATCGCAATATACCACGTAATCTCAGGGTTTACTACAACAGGTTTTCAGGTTGATGATATAGGAAGGTACCCTGATGCGTTGAAGTTTGTATTAATACTTGCCATGATTATAGGAGGGGCGACTTTCTCGACAGCGGGAGGGATAAAGATTAGAAGAATTGTTATAGCATTGAAAGCAGCTATATGGTCTTCGGCTAAACCATTCCTCCCAGAGAAAGTATATCTGGTGAGAAGGATTAACGACGAAATCGTAGAAGAAGAAGATATAGAATCTGTGTATGCTTACATACTAATCTATATAATTACCGCTACAATATTATCTATATCACTTTACTTAATCTTAAATATGTACACAGGATATAGCTGGAGCAAAAACTATAACTATATAGATACATTCTTTGAGACAATCTCAGCATTATCCTGTGTAGGTCTATCCACAGGTATAACCTCTATTAATATCCCCTTAGCAGCAAAATTAATACTGATAACAACTATGTACTTAGGGAGGCTTGAGTTTGCACCTATATACCTTGTTATTGGGTATTGGTACAAAAAGAAGGTGACACTTTAATTTAGCAAAACCTTATAAATTTTTAGGCTTAGAATTACTATAAGAAAGAGTATAATTGTTGGTAAACATATATGCGGGTATTAATTGTCGGTGCTACAGACGAAGCATTGGAGATTATCAGGAGGCTGTTAAACGAAGGTCACGAAGTCATAATTTTAGATGACAATAGGTCTAGGATTGATAAAGCTGTTCAAGAACTCGATGTCGCAGCATACATGTTCTCAATGATAGATTTAGATACATTTCAGCAAGCAGGTATACATAAAGCAGATATGGTTCTGGCCATACATCCCCTTGATGCAGTAAATATATTAGCATGCTCTTTAGCGAAACACTTCAATGTACCAAGGATATACGCTGTCGTTAATTCAAAGGAATCAGCTAATATGTTGTGGAAACTAGGTTTAGCAAGTAATGTTTTAATAAAATCGAGAGCTTTATCTAAAGCTCTCATAGAACTCATATATGATGTAAAGCTAATCGAATTGGACAACGAAAACTACTTAGTTTTGGCAACAGTTGGAGAAGGTTCGTACCTTGTAGGGAAGACTATTGGGGATGTAGAGGATGAGGGTGTAAAGGTTGTAGTAGTTTTATCAGACGAAAACACATTAATAAACCTAGATAAGAACTATACATTTAAACAAGGCGATAAAATAGTGTTTATAATTAGAAAGGATAATCTAGAGTCATTTGTGTTCAAGCGCTAACCATAACTTTGCATTCTATAGATTTAATAACTTTATTTAGCTTGAAACCTAAAGAATACCTTATGTAGACTTAAGGCACACTATTTGGGGGTACACGATGTTGTTTATATTACCCGGTATCCCAAAAGATATCCTAAACATCTTATATCAAATAACGGTCCCAATAATTATAACTATAGTAATTGTCATGATTATATATGTCGCAATTAAGAAGATTCTCGCTAAGATTAGGACTAAAGGTCTTATATCGAGAGGAGCAGAAGAAGCAATAAGATTTGCACTCTTTGCAGTACTAACTGTAATTGTTGTTGCTATAGCTTTATCGTCTTGGTTTCAAATACACATTGTATCTATAACATTTATTGCTTTATTGCTTATAATTTCTGGGTTCATACTATACTCAATGAGGGTATACATAGAAAACACTATTTCGTATATTCTGTTTGTTTCTTCTAATGTTGTTAGAGATGGAGATACAATAAGAGTTGACTTAGCTAATAAGGTGTATGAAGGACGTATAAGTATAGCTGAAGGTGGTTACGCTATCATTGATACCGGAGATAACAAGGTGTACATCCCTTACAGTACTCTACTAAGATCGGTGATAGTTAAGCCTCTACATAATGTGGCTAAGTTCAAGCTAATGATAAAAGGTCAAAGTCTTGAGTTAAACAAAGTTGTAGGCGAAGTTAGGGATATCATATTAAAGGACCTGAAGATGATAAATAAGGAAAATATTGATATAAAGCCTGTTAAGGTTAAAGATGATGAAGTAGTTCTCGGCATCTCTATAGAGGTTCCTAACCCAAGGAATATAAGTGAATGCTACGAAACCTTAGCAAGACTATTAACTTGGAGACTTTCCTACAAGTTTTCGCTTGAATTTGATTAACAACATTAAATTAATCTAATTATCTATTCTTCAGATCTTCTGTAGCCTAGTCTAGATATAGCTTTTTTCTCTATTTGTCTCCTAATCCTTCTCTCCAGAATCCCCATAACCTCTCTTATGCATGTAGGTAGATCCCAGCAGATAGATTTAGCCGCAAATCCCCCGATATTCGTTGCTATTTTAGCTGAAACCTCGAATCCTCTTCTAACATCTTTAGCTTTAGATTCCTTGGGTTTACCTATTTCTTTAACAGAGAGTTTAAAGTCTAAGACATTTATGTATCTAGCAAAACCAGCTAAATAGCTATTCACTATTCTCTCTACAGTAGATCTCATGAATTCGTCTATTTCTGCAATAGTACTGATTTTAGCGCCTATTGGTTGCACGGCAATAAATGTTTCAATGTATTTTCTCAGAATATCTAAACCACTTAAAACCCCTACAGGATGATCATCACCTGATACAACAGGTAAACCTGCGATACCTCTTTCTAGCATCAGCTTTAAGGCTTCTACAACAGAAGCACTTGAAGGTATTGTTATAGGCGGAGAAGTCATAAAATCTGAAACAGAAGCCGCTAAAAACGATTCCTCGCTTTCTATCCATTCATATCCTTTTCTCCTACTAAGCTTTATTCTATAGAGCTTATCAACTATATCGCTTAACGTTATAACCCCAACAACCCTTTCATACCTATCGACTACGGGAAGCCTTGAAATACTGTTCTTAACCATTAACCACCTAGCTCTGGCAATACTCTCCCACTCTTGAATAGATATAGCAGGAGAACTCATTATATTCTCAACTTTTTCGTTTGGCACTAAGTTATGATTTAAGAGGTACTTTAACATCATCATCCTGTTTACGTATCCCACAACCTTACCAAAATTGTCCACAACAGGGATATCTCTAGCTTTCCATTGAACTATTCGAGTTATAGCTCTATCGATAGAATCACCTATGTTTAAAGCATAAGGCGGATCCATAACGGTTGAAACCTTTGTATCTCTCCCTACACCCTTAGAGAGTATCGTTCTGTAGCTTAGAATGCCAATTAATTCATTACTATCGTTAACAACAGGGGCTTCTCTAATCCTCAACTCACTTAACTTTTGCAGGATTTCACCTATCTTCATAGAAGATCTTAAGATAATGGGGGGATCTATAGATATATCTCTAATTGTAGACATCTTACACCACACCAAAGTTTCGTTAAAATTTAGGGTATATTAACATCAATGAACGTTATCTGCAAAGCTTAAACAGAAACTTCCTCCGATCCAGTAATACCTCTTTACATAGGATATTGTTTCTAACCATATCGGCAATTATTTTCCTAAGCTCGAAACCATCGATATAGATTCCTTTAAGCTCTAAATGGTTACGTATTTCCTCAAACGTTAAGCCTTTGAAGGCTATAGACAGAATTTGTTTAATCAATTTCTCTACATCTTCTCTTGAAAAGCTCATCTACTTCATCTCCTTTAATTTTCTTTTTCTCAACGGGATCGTAAGCTATCCAAGGCTTTAAGTTTTTCCTACACATGTCGTCTACAACAGATGGATACAATATTAATACCTCTTGCTCTAAAACGTTTAGAATATGCTCCCCAATTTTCCTAGTTAGGACCTCTAATAATCTGCTTAAGCCTTGTCTTGAACATAAGCTTATAGGTATTGCAACTATATATGGAATATTGTTTACACTTAGGTTTTCTATAGCTTTAACTTGGCTACTGTAAACAAAACCATTTAAACTTGTTATCTTCTCAAAATCTTCTTCTGTACATCCTTTAAGCGAAATCCTAACAACTAAAAACTTGCTATAAGGTTTAAATTCAGCACTAAGATCTTCGTTTAAGCCTAAGAGAAGCCCATTGGTTTCCAAAATAAATATCTCTCTTTCTTTTCTTCTATAGCTAAACAAATTAATTACTTGAATAAGATGATTAAAACATAGGGTAGGTTCACCACCACTTAACCTAACAACATTATATCCTCTAGCCCTAGCTATAGATAAAAGCTTTTCAACAACGTTATTCGGTAGCTCGTAGGATCCTATCCAAGGCTTTGTATTTATCTTCTTACACCAACAATAAACACAACTAAGGTTACACCCAACAATATACCCTACAGCTGAACCTCCATAGTTCTTAGAAGGCCTAAATCTATAGTACCTACGTAATACCCAGAGATCACGTGTAATACAAACTTTTTCTTCTACATATTTTGACAATCTTGGAACAATATCTAGATAATTCATTACATATCAACTTAAGGTTACTTATATTCTATTACCTACATCCATAACTTATAGTGGTAAAGCACTTAAATAACTTAACACCTCGTTGTAGTAAACTAGGGAAGTATATGAGTTTCTCTAAATATGCCGCCCTCATTAAAAATCTTAGAGGTGTTGTACTAGCTAATATAGAGGAGCCAGGTGTTTGGAATAATATTAAATGGCTTACTAAGAGATTTAGGTATCGCAACTTAGGATTAACGCCAACATTAGCTAATATTTACCGAGATAAACTTACTCCATATCTTAATGGCAACCCTTTCATAGAGCTTACTCCTCCAATAAACGCTGTAACCACATTAGTAGAGATCTTGGCTAAAACCATACCAGTACGCCTTGAAGTTATCGAGCTTTTGGTCTATGCATCTACCTATATATCCCCAGCTATAGTCGTAGGCACTACTTACTTCGAAGAACTCGGGAGTTTAGCTATAGATGCTATATACGTTTGTAAAGATATGGATACAAGTTCTTGGAAACTACACCTAAGAATTGCAGACTACACCATACTGGACTTCTATAAGGAATGCGTAGATGAAGCAATAGAGGTACTAATTTCATCAAATCCTAAGCTTAGGCTAGAACTTCTTACAAAAGTTGTTGAAAAAAGAAGAGATAGAATTTCTAAGGATAAGAAGAGGTATTGGAGGATATCATGCGATAGAGGTAAACCATTCTTACTATACATAGATATGGCTAACTTAATCATAAAATACGAACTATTAGATTATTTAGAAGTAGAGCACGCAGCTGGATTAACTATTGTACCTGTTGTCGTAATTTCACATAGCCTACAGTAATCTCAAAAACTTTTCCTAGCCTACGTATTTTTAACCTTGGGTATACATACTAGTTTCTGAAGGCTGGTTTACAGTGCTATGCGGTTCTGGGACCGCTATAGGTAAGGTTGGTACAACTTCGTATCCTACATCTGCTGAGATTATATCTAAGAATCCAATACCTATAGGCACATACATAGCTATACCGTTTAAAGCCTTAGATATACTATCAGGAAAAACAGTTGAATGTTGCGCTATAGGTGTTATAAGCTTAACATCCTACAGGAGATTACTTCCTGTATCCCCTACAACAACAGCTAGCGAAAGCATAGGTATAGAAGATGATATGCTTAGGTATGCTCCTTCAGTAGCTAGGATAATAGCTCTGATAAGCTCTAACGGAGGAAACCCAAGTATTAAGGTACCCAATGTACCACCTCCACCGGATTCAGAAGTATACCTAGCACCTACTGAAATACTATCAATTCTTTTCAGTTCTAATAAAGAGGACTCAATAAAAATAGGGCATCTATTAACAAGACCAGAAGTAGAAATATACGTGAATCTAAATGCATTAACGAAACACCTATTTATAACAGGTACAACAGGTTCAGGTAAAAGTAATACTGTAGCTATATTAGCAGATAGAATAGCTTCTTATGGTGGAACAGTAGTTATATACGATGTTCACGGAGAGTACACAACCCTTGATGTAAATGAAAATGTTAGAAAAATTTCAATAGACTATAAAATGAATCCCCTTGAAATCCCCCCAAAGGTTTTAGCACGGATGATTGTACCCGAAGGAGGTGCAACTCTTCAGAGAATGCTTGTATCTAGAGCTATAGCTAAAGCCCAGAAAGTATTTAAGGAGTTAAAGACCAGATACGGACTAACAGATAAAGCCATCGAGAATTTCGTAGCCACAGTTAAAGAGCTGATTAAGGAGCCAAAGCTTTCGTTAGAATCTTCTTTGTATCGCACTATGTTTGGTGAAAAAATTGAGGTTTACGAACCTGAGGAAGAAGTGTCCATAGAGTTACCAGATATAAATTCAAAGCTTATAGGCTTATTCAAAGAACTTGTTAAAAAATTAGTTGAAAGTTACTCCGATAACAAGGGTAGGTATGGTGAATCAGCTGAAAAAGCTTGTGCCAAAGTTGATGAATTCTTCGAAAACGCTGCAATAAGTTTTGAAACACCTAATATAGATACCCTCCTAGGTCCCTCAACATTGGTCGTACTCAACGCTTCACTTTTAAGCGATGAACAGAAAGACTATGTGCTAAAAATTGTTCTAGATGAACTTCTCTGGCTTTCTAAACATAGGTATTTTGTGGGTGTACCCCAGCCTGTTCTTGTATTCATAGAAGAAGCCCATCTATTCTTATCTACAACTAAAAACACCGTATCTAAGTTTTCGATAGAGAGAGTGGCTAGAGAGGGTAGAAAATTTGGCCTAGCCTTAGGGATAATATCTCAAAGACCTAGAAATATAGACTTGAATACCCTTAGCCAAGTACAAAACTTTGTATTCATGAAACTTGTTCAAGAAACAGATCAGCAAGCAATTATGAATGCCTCTGATATGCTTACAGAGGATTTAGCTAGATCTCTTGCATCTATGGGTACAGGTGAAGCTCTTGTAATAGGTGAATGGGTTGGTCGGTTCCCGGTATTTGTTAAAATGGATAAACATGAGGGTAAGAAGATAGGCGCATCTCTAGATATTTCAGAGATCTGGAGATGGAATAGAAGCAAGTCAATAGCGAAGATATATTCACCGGCTTCAGAGGCTACCAAGGATTTTGAAGAGTTGTTTAGCTAATTAATTGCTTAGTGAAGAAGCTAATATCTAAGGCTAGATTATGCAAGTACTACACGTTAGCGATACACATCTAGGTGCAATTCCTTCGGGATTACTATTTAGGGCTCGAGATATCTATGAAGTTTTCAAGGAGACTATAGATATTGCTTTAAAAGAACACGTAAACATGTATATTCACACAGGCGATTTCTTCAATAATCCGAATCCTCCTCCAGAAGCGTATATAGTGGCTTATAGAGGTTTAAAAAATCTTAAGGAAAAAGGCATAAAAATAGTAGTTATCGCTGGTCAACATGATCTCCCAAAGAGGTACGCTATGTCACCTTTATCAATACTAAAAGATGTTGGAGTAATAGATTACGTAGCTATAGACAGTATCGTTAATGTCGATGTAGATGTAGAGGGTAATAAAATAGCATTTGTTTGCGTACCGTACAATCTCAGACATAAAATTCCTTCAATTACGATTCTAAAGGAAAGGCGGACTATACTTATGGCACATCTACTCCTTAAAGAGCTAGGGATACCCGCAAGCGAAGCAGATATTTCCTTAGATCTAATACCTCAAGGATTTAAGTATATAGCCTTAGGCGATTATCATGTAAAAACTATGTTAAGACATAGAGATGGAGCTCCAGCTGTTTACCCAGGTGCTACAGAAGTTCATCGTGTTAACGAATACGATAAGAAGTATGTTGCTATGGTGGATCTAAGCAAAAGCGAAGCAACGATTAATTTCGTAGAATTGCAAAATGTTAGACCTTGGATAATAATTAAATGCAATGAAGTGACTAAATGTGTAAACGAAGTCCTTGAAAAATCTAAAGCTATTGTTTCAAGTGGTAAAAAGAAACCTTTGGCTTACATAGTTATAGAGAGAATTAAATCTGAGATTATAGCTAAATACCTCGATGATTTCATATCTAAGACACTTATAGAACATTACATACTAATGCATAAAGAGCGAGAAGAAGACTATGAAGTAGGTGCTGAAGGTTTTATCGAAAAACTCGAGTACATTGATGTTGAGAAAATACTTAAGGAACTTCTGGTTGATGAGAAGCTCTCTTCGTATATTTTAAGCTTAATTGAGAACCCAAGTAAACAGGTTAGCGAAGAACTTATACAATACCTCAAAACTAACATAGAGAGTCTCCGTGATCTAGAGTTAGCAATAAGGGCAAGATTTAGCCAAATTACTTCGAGAACAAGTACTTCCTTAACTTCATCAACCGCCGATAGCAATCAAAATAAACAATTCAAAGGTACACTACTGTAAGGCGAAAGGTAAATGCTAAGCCCAATTCTCATCAGATCTGTTAAGTTGATAAACATACTATCCCATGCTCAAACACAACTAGAGTTCCCCCTAGGCTTAACAGCTTTAGTAGGTCCTAATGGTGCCGGTAAAAGCTCTATAATAGATTCCATAATCTATGCACTCTTTATACCTCCCCAAAACATAAAGGGGTTTAGGGGATCAAGTAGAAGAAACTTATTGAGGGTAGGAACCTCTACGGGAGCTATAGAGATCGAGCTTAGCATTGGCGGGAAGAGGTATATTGTCCATAGAATTGTGAGCGCCATTAAAAGCGATGAAATTACAGTATACGAAGTTCTAGAGGATGGAAAGAAAAGGGTTGTTGTAACAGGAGTTCAGCAAGCCCTAGATTATATTAGAAAACTCCTGTTTATTCCATCTGTAGATTCTATTAGGTACACAGTTGTATCTAGGCAGAATGAGATAACAAGGTTATTAGAGGAACAGCCTTCGGTTAGGAAGGAATTAATACTTAAGTTACTAGGCTTAGACGAGTTAGAGAAATCTAGGGAGGTACTTAAGGAATACTTAAACCAGGTTATCAGTGAAAGAAATTTATTCGATGAACTTAAGTTTAGTCTTGAAGATATTAGGAAAAGATTGCGAGATATACAACTAGCTATCGATCAAGATAAGGCTGAGCTCAATAAATTTGAAGAAGAGTCGAAAAACTTAAGCGAAATCATTAACCGATACGAAAAACTTCTAGAGCTTCTAAAAAGGTACGAGACTTTGTCTAAAGCTATTGAAATAGTTGACGAGTTGAAGAGTATTGAACAAGCTATTCCTGTTTGCAAAAAGGTTATGGAGTTTAATGTAGACGACTACATATATGCAATGATTATGCTAAAAGAGCATAAAAAAGAGATAGACGAAGCTCTCAAGAAGATTGATGAAATAGATAATGAGCTTCAATCTATGTTAGCTAAAGTAGTCAAAGAATTGGGTATATCTATACCTGATGAAGCGCTAAACGATATATCTAAAGTTGTTGAAATTCTTGAGGATTACTGTAGGAAGATAGATTCTGAGAAAAACTTAAGAAAAGCAGAATTATCTATTATTAGAAGCTCAGCTAACGTGATTACGGTTAACACTAGGTGTCCACTTTGCGGTCGTGAACTAGACAATGAGTTGAGGAATAGGATTCTAAGCGATATCGAGCGAAGAACTAGGGAAGTTATAGCTGATATAGAGAAACTTGATCAGGTATATGTTAGTGTTAGGAAGGTTATAGAATATCTAAAGAAGCTCGATAGACGTAGGTTAGAGCTTAAAGCTAGAATTGATAATAGTAGACGATATCTCGATAACTATCTCCAAAAGTATAAAGAGCTAAAAGATAAAGTAGAGGATATTTTAGAACGTGCAAGGAATGTACCTCTTTTCGTAAAATGCTGGTCATACAATTCAATCACAGAAACACTGAAATGCCTTAATAAACTTACGATCGAATACACTAAAGCTTACGAAGAGAAGTTAAATTCTCTAAAGCGGTTAGTCGGAGACTTTATATCTGTAGAAAACTTGATGTCTATTTATGAAAGTGTAAAAAGGGAGATCTCTAGCCTAGGTTTCGATGTGGATAGAGTTGATGTGCATAAAATTGAAGTAGAGCACAAGGAGCTCTTAAGTAAGTTTAATAGCATTAGAGAGAGAATTGGAAAAGTTAAGGGTAGGCTTGAGAGTAATACAAAGTTGTTGGAAGAGTTTACAAAGAAGGAAAAAGAGCTAGAAGAAAGACTTGCAAATCTTAAGAAATCAATAGAGCTACAGCCAATACTGGATCTACTAGTTAACAAACTACTTGGTAAAGACGGTTTACTAGCTAAGGTGCTTACTCAAGAGGCTAGAAGATTGATTGAGAAGTACGCAAATATGGTGTTAAAGGAGCTAGGCATGGATTTCGGGATTAAGATAACCGAAAACTTTGAAATAGAGATCTATACAACACTCGGCAAACTTGATGTACGGAGCCTTAGCGGTGGCGAAATGGTCTCCCTTGC
>JAWASI010000039.1:0-12873 GCA_038892955.1 Ignisphaera sp. | reverse complement strand
ATAAATTTGGTATTACCTGTTTTAGAGTAATAGACTATTGCCGTTCTCATGGAGGTCACTCAAAGATATTTATAAACAAGCTATTTATTATGTTTTCAATATAATTAAACATCTAATTGCTATTTTAAATTGTGTATTAGGATATTAAATCCTTCAATGATTGTCGATCCTATGATCTTGGGTCTTTAACTTAATTAAAGTAATAATACATTAATTAATTATTACAGATGTATCCAAGGATATTCTCAACATTATTTATTAAAGAACTTTATATTGAAACTAATTTTAGGTGCAGTCCCTTAAGGTCATACTGGTTATAATACCTCAAAGAGAAAAAGATTTTAGCTATAAACTTCGCTAATTATATTCTGTTAATTTTATACACAATAAAATAGAATGTGTTAAACTAAAACTAAGATTGTTCTTTATAATTACATTTTTGTAGAACTTTGGTTCAATTGATTTAGAGAAAGTACTAAAGATCCAATAGATTATTGATTAAATTAAAGAACTGCTAAGCTCTTCTAAGAAAGTTAATAATATTTCATAGGAATACAATATTTAGGAAAATAACGTTAACAACCATTGTTAATAAATATGTTGCCCAATAACTTTATTATTCGAAAACTTAAGTTTAAGTCTACTTATAATCTATTTGTAAATAGAAATAGAGTTTGAGGTAGAATTCATGGCGAATACACTTTAAGGACCTCACTTTGATGATTATGGTTATCACCTTCTATTATTTTTCCATTTTCTAAAACTATGATTTTGATAGGGTCTATATACCTAAGGTAATCACCGTGCGATGTCAGTACCACACCTCTACCGTTGCATATTTCTTCTTTAATTATCTCTATTAATACCATTTTTCTCTCTTTATCTAAGTGAACAAAGGGTTCATCTAAGAAGATGATTTTCGGTTTAATTGCAAATGCTCTTGCTATCGATATTAGTTTTAGTTGTCCAGCTGATAATTTTTTCGCATTCATTTTCGCTAAATCTTCTATACCAAGTTTTTCAAGGATCTTCATCGCTATTTCTGTAGCTTGATCTTCCGAGTAACCCCTTAATATGAGAGGATAGATAACATTGTATATTACAGACCCCCTTAAAATAACAGGCTTTTCGTGAACGTAAACAACATTTCTCCTAACCCTAAGCTTTATTTCTTCATCGAGATCCCAAAAATCTTGGTGATCTACATATACTTTACCATGTACAGGCTTTAGTATAAATGAGGCTAACTTTAACAATGTTGTTTTACCACTACCATTATGACCTATTATAAAAACGGTTTCACCTTCTCTAAATGAAACTGAAACTCCTTGGAGTGCCCATTTCTTAGAGCCTTCGTATTTATACCATACATCCTTCAACTCTATAATCATTCTTCATCGACCTTACCTATTAGTCTAACGGTTATTGATGTTAAAATTGTCACACTTAACAATGTAGAACCCAATACTACAGCTTCTTCAAACTCTCCTTTAGCTATATCTAAAGCTATAGCCGTTGTCATAGTCCTTGTGTAACCAGCGATATTACCTCCAATCATCAAAGCAATACCAAGTTCACCTATAGCTCTCGAAAAACCCATAACAATGGAAGCAATAGCCGTTGGAAATGTTTCCCTAATATAAAGTTCTAAAAGTTGACGCTTTGAAGCTCCAAGAGAAAGCCCGAGTTCTCTTAGATCTTTTATTACAGGCCTTACCCCTCTGTAACAAATGGAGAGAATTAGAGGTGTTACAAGTATTGATTCGCCCATAACGATGGCTAGGGGGGTATAGAGCAGCCTTAAGAATGCTAAAGGACCTGAAGAGCTAAGCAATAAGTAGAGGAGAAGTCCAAGGAGAACAGCAGGTATACCTACTAAAGCTTCTAAAATAAATCCTATAACTGTGGATCTCCTTCTCGATGCTAGAATATAGGCTAGCGGAATACTCCATAAAGAAGCTAATAACGTTGCAGAACCCGATATCCATAAGGATCTCAATACTGTTTCAATGGTTTCTACGTTAACCATTTTTAACCACATCCTGGTAAGATTCTGACAATACCTCCCATAACTTTTTAATCTCTTCTTCACGTTCTGCTATGGGATAGAATATCGGTAAATTGTTCTTGTCTAGACTATATGTCTCTATTAATGATTGATTTTCGTAGATAAAGTCTAAAAAATTAATCACATAATTTCTTTCTTCATCTCTGCAGTTCTTTGATATATATCCACTGTAGATGTTTATTGTATAATAATCACTGGTATTATGGTAAAGTATATCGAGATTTGGTATTCTACCAGCTTTTTTATAAATCATAAATGTAGCTATATCGCTAAGAGTATAAGCTTTCTTTTCATTAGCTATTAAGAGTGCTTGTCCCATACTGCAGCCACAACTTAGATACCAAGATTCGTTATTTGGGTTTAAACCTGCTTTTCTCCAAATTATAAGTTCTCTAATATGAGTACCCGAACTATCACCCCTACTAACGAATAATATTTTCATCGATAATTTAGAATTATATATTCTTTTAAATGCTTCCTCTATACTCTTAGCCTTACTAACATTCGCCGGATCATCTCTTGGACCCACTATGATGAAGAAGTTATACGCGAAGATTTTCCTATATTCTAGCACCCCTTTATCAATGTATAGCTTCTCAAGATTGGGGTCATGAACTATAACGCCGCATACATCTCCTTTCGCAGCTAATTTTAGGGCTTGGCCTGTGCCTACAGCAATAAACACTAGTTCAACATTACTATATTTTTTCGAAAATTCTGTAGATAGGTAATCTAGTAACCCAGTGATGTAAAGTGATGTTGTTGTGGCAATCTTTATAATGCTTTTTTCGCTTGATCTATGAGTATAATAAATAAACCCAGAAACAATCGCTATGACAAATATTGCGACTATCCACCCCATCTTCATAATATTCTTGCTCCGCATACTTTACCCCTAAGATAATTGCCGTCTAGAGGTATGCCGAGACCATATAGTTACACTATAACAATTTATGATTATAGTAATGAAGAATTATAAATTTATTATTCCTGTTATAATATAACCGAGGTATGTAAAATAATGCAAAGAAGATCTGTAAATAGCCTTAGCATAAGCAGGGTCCAAGACTACCTAACCACTATCTACAGACTCGAGGAAGCATTAGGTGTTGCTAAAACAACCGATATCTCAAAGGAGCTAGGGGTTGCTCCAGCAACAGTTTCAAAGATTATTAAGAAATTAGGAGAAAGAAACCTAGTAGAAAGGGTGAAGTATAAATATGTCAAATTAACTGAAGAAGGTAAAAAAATGGCTGAACAAATTATTAGAAAACACAGGATTTCCGAGGTATTTCTTGCGCATTTACTAGGATTCAATGAAATTGAGGCTCATCTTTATGCACATTACCTAGAACATCTGCCAGACATAATAATCGAAAAGATTTACAATGTTACTGGAAGACCTAGTAAATGTCCTCACGGAAACCCTATACCTGGTGTTACCGAATCAATTGAAGAATTGATTAGCCTAAACGATGTTAAGGATAATCAAAAATGTGTTATTCAACGAATTGCAGGAGAATTCCTTGAAATACTTAAGTACTTATATGATCTAGGGATAAGAATAGGTACTACAATTCAAAGAATAGAACATACTGGTAAAAGTGTAGTATTAGAGCTTGAAGAAACCTCGCGTGTTGAAATTCCGATTTACTTTGCTAGGTATGTCTTCGTTAAATGCTAAAAACTTAAAATCCTAGATCTCTTTATATAGTCCTAATAAATAGGTTTAGACGCGTCTAAATTATTCATATCGACTATTGACGATATTAACTAGGTGTACCACGAATGAGAGAACTAATGAGCTTAGACCTCGTTAAAAGTGGATCAAGGGTTATAATAAAAGAAATACAGCAAATTAGAGGTATAGGAGGGAGACTCTACCGTATAGGTATTTTACCAGGAACAGAACTAGAGGTCATAGTGAACAACGGACGTGGCCCCATTGTTGTTAAGGTCAAGGATACAGAAGTAGCTTTAGGTAGGGGGTTGGCTAGGAAGATTCTTGTTGAGGTTTTAAACAATGCGTAAAATAGTAGTAGCATTAATAGGTCAACCAAATGTTGGGAAATCAACATTATTTAATGTGCTTACACGTGGACATGTTATTGTAACTAATTGGCCTGGTACAACTGTGGAACGACATGAAGGAAGGGTTTCTTACAATGGCTATGAACTAACGTTAGTAGATCTACCTGGGGTATATAGCTTAACAGGTTTAACTTTAGAAGAGAAGATAAGTAGAGATTTTATATTGAAGAATAACCCAGATGTAGTAGTAGTGCTAGTAGACTCCCTCGCGCTTGAGCGAACTTTGTATCTAGCTATAGAGATCCTTGAATTAACAAGTAGAGTTGTTATAGCTATAACTAAGGTTGATGAAGCCCATGGTAGGGGTATTCATGTAAATTACGAACTACTTGAAAAAATACTTAAAGTACCTGTAATTCCTATATCAGCTATTAAAGACATTGGTGTAAAGAATTTAGTAGAGGAGGTAATTAATCATGTAAATAGTGTAAGCGAACCTCTTGTTATTAATTATGGTGAATTAGAGTTATTTATTGATGCGATAATATCAGTACTTCAAGAGATATCAATAGAACTTAGATACCCACTACGCTGGATTGCAGTAAAAATTCTAGAAGGAGATGAAGATTTAATTAATGAATTAAGAAGTAAGAGTATTGAATTATATAAAAGAGTTGAAGAAATAAGGCTTGAGGCTATAAGAAGGTTTGGTTCAGATCTAGGTGTTTTAATATCTAAGAAAAGATTTGAATTCATTGAATCAGCAACAAAGAACGCTATTGTAAAGGTCACTATTCCTAGAAAACAAGAAGGGTTTACTCGGATATTCTACAATCCATATCTAGCACCCTTGGCCTCTATAGCGATTTTGATGAGTATATTCATCACAGTATTTACAATTAATACAGGCTACCCATTAACTATGTTACTAAAATACTTGGGTTTCAATAATATAGCGATATGGTTAGAAAACCATAATCTAAGTAGCTTAATTGAAAATATACTTAAAATTACTGCTAATATTATATACGGTATGTTAGGTAATTCAATTGTTGCAAGATTTGTTGTTGAAGCTATTCTAGGGGGAATATTTACATTGATGTTGTTTACACCTTTAATAACTATCGTGCTCATAGTTCTTGGAATTTTTGAAGATTCTGGACTTTTAACTAGAATGGCTATAGGTTTTCACACGCTTCTTCAAAAACTCATGTTCTCTGGTCACTCCGTATTCCCGTTTTCATTAAGTCTTGGGTGTAATATCCCAGGTATCCTAACAATACGAGCTAATCCAAATGCCTCTGAAAGAATGCGTTTGCTGATGTTGATGCCGTTCATTCCATGTCAAGCTCGATTAGTAGTCATACTAGCTTTTGCAAGCGCTATAGGTGGTACTATAGGAGCTTTTCTTGTACCATTAGCATACATGCTAAGTTTTAGCCTTGTTGTAGGACTAAACTTAATAATAAGCGTATTAGCCAGAAGGCAAGGAAAAGAGACTTCTACTGAATTATTGCTAACACTTTCACCAATACATAGACCTATACCTAAGGTTGTTTGGTGGTTTACATGGTTCTACTTAAAACATTTTATAATCAAGGTGGGCACAATCATAGTGTTGGCTAATTTAGTGATATGGATTTTATCTAATGTTAGTATTAACTTGTCGATAACTGATAATATAAACGAAAGCATTGCCGCTACAATGTCTAAGCATCTAAGTCTAATTTTAAAACCTCTTGGGATATCCAACGAATATTCATGGGTGGTAGTATTAGCATTAATAACAGGTTTTATAGCTAAGGAACTTTTTCTAACAACAATTCTAACAACAACAGGCGCTAGATCTTTAGAAGAAGCACTAGGAATACTTAAACTTAACCCTATATCAATTGCTGCAATTATTATTTTTGTAACACTTTATATTCCGTGTATAGCAACAATATCTACTATCTATGCTGAGTCAAGGAACTTTAGGTTGGTTTTCAGCACAATTCTGCTGATGATCGCATCAGCCTACATAATATCTATTGCTGTATACAGTTTGCTTAGTATAATTACGTAGTCGTTTACTGCAATCCCTATTTCATGTAGAGCTGAAATATACAAACTTAAACGTGATTTTAGATGCTTAAGCATAAGAGGGTATGCATATTAAACACTTATTACATTGTATCCACATTACCAACCCTTGTATTTGTTTACAAAATTTTAAGAACAAAGATAGATAAAATATGATCCTTGCAAGATGGCATGGATATTAATGAATTTTACAGATATCGAAAATATGCTGGTTTTAAGTAAGTAACATTAATAACA
This sequence comes from Ignisphaera sp., assembly GCA_038892955.1. Classification (GTDB taxonomy): domain Archaea; phylum Thermoproteota; class Thermoprotei_A; order Sulfolobales; family Ignisphaeraceae; genus Ignisphaera. The sequence continues at coordinate 6,455 of JAWASI010000039.1, read as the reverse complement.
CATTAAAATTCATAGAACTCTAAGAGTTCAAGGACAAACCTTAGGAACCGCTCAGGTGGTATGAGGATAAGGCTCAAGATTACTAAGGCCTTAATACACATTCCAAAGGTTTTGTTTTTGGATGAACCCACCATAGGTTTAGATCCTTATACTAGGGCTTTAACAATATTGAGTAGAGCTGTTGGTAACGTCATTAACGCAATAATCAATGTGTTAACTATGCTTATGGTAGACTTCATGCTAACTGATAAACTTTGTCTTCAAGCTTTGCCTTTAGTAATCTCCATAGACTTCGTAACGGGCTTTGGATTTACATAGCTAGGTATAGCAATAGCATCAGCTATGAAGAGCTCTAAAGGATTTCAAATTATTGTAGGAGCTATAACAATGCTCATGACGATGATAAGTGGAGCAATACTTCAACCGAACATAGCTCCTTAAGCAGATGCAAATAGTGGCATTATTATCGCCGTTAACATATGCTGTTGGTTTAGGTAGTCGCTATCTAATGAGTACTACAATACTAAGGAATACATATACATGGTTAACGCCGACCATAGAATTAGCTATTCTTATAACATTATCTACGGTTTCATGTTGATAATGATTAAGATCCTTGAAAAGCTACCATAGAATAATAAGATAAAGCATAGTTCAACATAATCACTAAATAGAAGAGAAATGTAGTTGCTGTACTTAGCTATAATAGTAAAATAGGCAACTGAGCTTCCATGACTAATTAATACTTCTGGTTTGTCATCAGGTACGCTTTATAAAGATTTAATTATAGGCAGTGAACCGATAGTGATTTTATTCATTAAAACCAACAAATGGCTTAATTGCTGACGTACATAAATATTTTCTACTAAAACATTACATAAATATCCTGGAGAATTATCAAAACTCATGAAAACAGTTAAATATGTTGCTAAAAAGAGTGAAGTACCGAAGTATCATTTGCTGAGGCTAGTTTTGAAGTATTCTGGAGTATATACTTTGGTTCTGTAATGCCGTGGAAAACTATGAGCACCCATTGTTTAATTTATCAAAGAGAACTATGTGTAGCTAAAGTAGATCCTATTCAATGTCTACTATAAAAACTGTCATAGAATTAAAAAGAATATCTGCTACCTCCTCGAATTACATTTATGCTAAAATTAGGCCTTCAAGGAAATCAGAGGTTCTATAGAGAAGTTATATCACAACACTTTGAACACTATCGACTTATTCAATTCAAATAAAATAGTTAATGTAAGGCATTACTAAGATAGAAACAAATAAATTTATTATTTTGCTATTAAATTACTGTCCAAGACTTAATTAGACCTGCAATACCTTAACTCATTGAGGCTAACCTTATCTATTGCTTCACTATCATCTTAAAGCCTATTACTCTCTAGCTAATAAAATTATGCAATATTCTTCATCTACTATTTTGATCTATCTTTGGTATAGTCAAGGAGTGATTTACCTCCTTTGGCTACACTTTTTATTTGTGTTTCTGTAACACCAAAATAACCAAGGATCCTTATAACTGCTGGTATTATTTGGTGTTCTACATAATATTCGAAGTCTATGTCCTTGACATCTACAACCATATATGGTCTAGCTCTTTCAGATATTTTACCACTACCCCTGCATATTATATATCCTATCTTATCCCCAATCTCAATCTTGTACCCCATTTTAACGAGTTCTTTAGCTGCTAAAACATGTGGTTGAGTGGCTTCGTATTCTAATAGAGGTCTCGTTATGGTCTTCCATATAATGAACTTATCTATAGGTGCTTCCCCCGTAATTATCTTTTTTCTTAATGTTTCAAGCTCTTTTCTAACATATTCAACTGCTTTTCTATGATCCATGGTCTTAAGAACTATTTCAGCAACTTTCTCTTGGATATCCCTAGCTATTTCTGCCCAATCGCCTCTAACAGCCTCGAAACCTACGATATCTATGTAGTTCTCTGATGTGAGCCCTACATATCTTTTCTTAGCTTCTGTAAAGAATATTCTTTGATATATCTTATCCACCTTAATTTCAAAGCCTAGATTCTTCTCGATCTCTTCAATAAACTTCTTAACCTTTTCAGCGTCATGTTTAACGAATATAGAATCCGTATCACCATAAATCATCTCTAAACCAAGTTTTCTCGCTATCTCCATAGTTTTCTTAATTAGCTCACGCCCAAAAGCAGCAACAGCTTCCGCACATTCTCTACAATACCATCGAGCACCTGTCCAGCCCATGTATCCATAACATGCATTTGCTAAAACCTTTAAAGCTCTTTGTTTAGCATCAAGAAGTCTATATTCATAAGAATCTATGCTGTATTTCTTCATCTGATCTCTAACTTCTTTCCTAGTTTTAATCAAATTTTCAAGAGCTATTTTGAAGAATGAATTTGGTTGTTTAAGGAATTTATACCCTACTTCAACTGCTTCATAACATCCACTTATTTCACATAAAAATTCATTTGAAACGTATGTATCGGGACCTATGTTATACCTTATCATTATGCTTGGGTACATAGATGAGAAATCTATAACAGCTATGTCTTCGTGAACACCTTTCTTCGGTTCTAACACTATAGCACCTCTATAAGGTTCGTAGGGGTGTTCAACTCTATTAGGAATTAATTCGTCAATCCTATACGCGATCCTCATTAAGTACCACTCAAGTCTAAAACCAACACTTGCAGCGCTTACTTGATCCGGTGGTATACCTGTTATACTAGATAATTGTATTATAAATGGTAGGAATTTCTCAGCTATACCATATGTTGAAACAACATCATCACGAGCATACGCTAATAAAATCCTCCTTTTCTCTATATCGTCCCAATACTTGTATATCTCATACCATGCAACATTAACTCTTTCATTTTTCTTCATAACACCTAAGTAATCAGCAACTTCGTCTAAGCTCTTAACCTTAATTTCAGTCAATTCTTCAGCTAGATCGTATAAATCAATATTAATTCTTCCAGGAATAGATACATGACCATGAACACTTTTAGTAGGTTCTATACCTACACGCCTAGAAATATCGAGTTTTAAGCCTAAGCGCCTAGCCCTATCAATAAGGTAAGGCCAGTCAAAGTTGTTGGAGTTATAGCCCACAATTATGTCGGGATCGTATTTCTGTATATAGTTTACAAACTCCTTTAGCAGTATTCTATCGTCTTTATCTCTAGCTACTAAATGTAACACCTCTTTTTCTGAATTCATCAAAGAAATCACTATTATGGGGTCTCTATCAGGTCTTGGCGCCCCGTGCGGATTGTAGACCTCTATGTCGAAAGCTAAAATTCTTAGTTTTGGTAGTTCTAATTTCTCAACTCGATTTAATACTTCAACTATTTCGTACTCTGCTTGAACTCTAAAACCAAACGATAAACCTCTCTCTACAACTTTAAACTTATGCCACGTACATGGGTATATATCGTTATCTATTAAATATCTCATAGAGAACCTTATATCTGCTTCAATAACATCTTTAACCCCAGGGATCTTCGCTAAATCTTTCCGATATTCACGCACATACTCTGGAATAGATGTAACAATCTTTAATACGTCAACAGGTTTCCCCAAGAACTTTTTCTTCACATGATCTACAGATATAATAGGGGATTTAGGTTGAGATAAAGACTGTATGTACTTACGTAAAATCTCTATTTTATCATCTACCAAATGTTCGTTATCAAGAATAACATAGAAATAGGGTTTAAACCTTTTGTCCCGTAAAATTATTCGTCGCCCTTCTTCATCTATACCCCATATGATTATATGTGGTTCAGAACCAACAACTTCGTACGATATATCTAGAATATATACGGTGATCTCTACATAGTTATTCACGGTACACACCTATGAAAGTATTACGTAAAAGAAGATTAATACTTTACATCTCTTTACTGAGTATCTTCAATAATCATCCTCAATAAAATTGATTGCTTGAACTAGCTTAAGCAGGATAATCAAATTAAACCGTAGTCCTCAAGCAACGCTATTATCTTCTTCAATTCGTTGTATACCTCAACTCCCTTCGGAGTGATGCTAACACTTTTATTCTTCCCTACAGCAGTTATCTTTACTAAACCTCTATCATTTAATTCTTTAAGAAGATTGCTAAGCCTATCATAGGGCATGTTAACAAGTGTTGCAAGTCTTGTAGGGTTTATTTCTTCCTGCATCAGAGTTTCGAGTATATCGAGAACTATCAAAAGTTTACTTCTCTTTTTATTCATGATTTGAAGACCTTGATAGAACTGTAAACTGCTAACGTGACTGCAGAGATACACCTGATAAGTTCAGCTATGAGAAGTACTATTGGGGATAATTCAATGCTTACCATCACGGATACTGCTCTTAGGTAATAGCTAATCGATAATATGGCAAGCAAAGTTTTTGTACACCCATTAGCATACAGAGCTATATAAGTTGAAAGTATTCCAGCGATTGCGTCGGGAGCCATTAATAAAAGACTAGAAAAAGTTATAAATGTGTAGAGCAAACCTCTATTACTATGTCTTTGTATAATCATTATAAAGAATGCTACTATAGCTGTTGTAGCAGTTGCCACGTAAAGTGCTGTAGACACCTTGATATCGCTATAGATAATAGATAATAACGCGCATAATTGACTAATTGATAAAAAGAAGAATGATACTGTTGATAAAAATATCTCTAAGACATTGAATCTTAAATACATGTACAATAGACGTAATGCAATATAAAGAAAAGCCATAAAACCTACGAATTCTACTGCTAGTATCAGTACATTCATGGTATCCACCTTTAACGCCTTAGATAAGCACATCTTATACCATCAAAATTAACCTCGATAGGTACTATTATTGGTCCCCTAGGGGTTCTAAAGAAATACCCTACCAAAGAAATCGATTTGTTGCTAAAATTCTTCATAATAGTTTCACTATGTAATATAGTAAAAATACCATCTTCGACACACCTGTATTCAGATAAAAACATTATGAGTAAGCGCTCGCCTCTATCGGTTATAATGAAGTTGAACTCTTTATCCTTTAGAATCAGCATTCCTCTGCATCTAAACCCTCTATTGGTAGGTGATATATACCCAAAAACTCCTGGAACGAATTTAGGTATCTGCTTAGATGGATTACCATATACTTTTTCAACAATGTGCTCAACAATATCCCCCTCTTCTACTGGGTACGTTAAATACAGCATAACAGGAATAGCTATAGATACTAAAGTAATTAAGCCTATGGTTATGACTAGCGGTTTCTCCAACACGTATTACCGCCATTAAGTATATGTTTAAGTATATGTATAAGTGTTAAAAATGTAAAAAGTTTTGAGTTCATAACATTGATTCTTACTTCAGATTTCACATAGTTCCTGATGGAACTTCAGTTGAGCCTATAGTACTGCCACTTGTTCCTAAACCTTTAATTACAACTTCGCATCTAATTAGTTTTTCTATGGTACTAGTTTCTAAGTTAACATAAGCTAAAACTCTACCTTCGCCGGGTTTAACCATTAATACAATAGCTCTAATAACTTTCATTACCACGCTTCCATCCCCTTGCACAATAAGATTTATTATAGGTTTAATATATGTAATATTATAACCGTTTGCAAGCAGATTTGAGGTATTCGGATTTAATTCTAATATTTTTATAACTTTCTCTTTAAACTCATTACTAATCTCAACAGCAATACCAGATCTCACAAAGCCACGCTTAAATCGCCACATAGGGTGTATTATAGGCTGCGTTGTGTTACATGGTACTTTATTATTTAGGGCGTTACCTAAATACCCTCTGACCTTAGCACTAACGTCGCTATTTTTCATAGCTATTACAGCTGTTGCTATACTACCAATTGTTGCTGCTACTGCTATTGCTATGGCTATTAGACCTATAGTTTTATTCACCATAATTAATCACCTGAAATGTTATGAGGACTTGTAAAATATATAAAGGGTGCTCACATACTGTGCATAGCTAAATAGCTAATTAGTAGACTCTAAACTAAAACTGAAACAATTTACTTATTTCCGAAGGTTTGTAGACATTGGTTATTTTCCCATCTCTTAGTGTGTATATGTTCGTACATTCTTTAGCCACTAATATGTCGTGTGTAGCTACAATAAATGTCTGACTAAGCTTATTGTTGAGCTTTTTAATTAAATCCATAAGTTTCTTCGTGTTATCTGTATCTAGTGCTCCTGTGGGTTCATCCATAAGGATTACCGCAGGATTGGCTGCTAGAGCACGAGCAATTGCAACACGTTGTTGTTCACCTCCACTAAGTGTATCTGGTGTTCTATTCGCTAAATGTTGAATACCTACAAGCTGGAGTAACTCTACTGCTCTCTCTTTACTTTCTTTCTCTTTAATACCTAGAAGATACATAGGTAGTTCTACGTTTTCGAGTACCGATAATGTAGGTATTAAGTTGTAGAATTGAAAT
>JAWASI010000038.1:0-13621 GCA_038892955.1 Ignisphaera sp. | reverse complement strand
ATACCCTTGAAGAAACTGCATTTTTACTACTCAAAGTAGAGCATTTATTTCAAAGAATAGATATTGATTATTATAGATATGATCGAGTATTTCAAGGAATATATCTCAAAAATTCTACAACTCACTTTCTTAGTATTAGCTAATTCTACATAATCATATCTTCTGAATCCAGTAACAACAATACTTAATAAGGTATCTATAGATCCTATAACAGTATACCTTTATTCATAGATAAACTACTGCTATAGAATAAAAAGTCAAGGTAGTATAACATGAGAATTGATGTAATTTACAAATAGCAAAACAATGGCTGCTAAGGAAATTCTTTAAATTAATATCAAGTATTCTCATTAACACAATTCACATAAATAAGAACTAAGTTTATAAATAAATAATACACAGATTTAAACTAATTTGTAAAAAGCTAAAACCTGTTAATGATGTAAGGCCTGCTGCTCCTGAACAAATGATGAAAGAACCCGAGCCTGATTAAACTAAATACAATTACATAATCAACACTATAGCTGATTTTTATCAATACTTATTCTACCATTTGTAGGAGCAGAAAGCGAAGTTCATATTGATAAAGAATCTTGAAGAAGTTGAAGTTAAACTATAGAACACCTAATTACAATCATAATTGTTATCCTATTAATAAGCATATACACAAAATTTGAATTAATATTAACAAACTAGAAGTTATCTTGCATATAAATTAAATTTTTAATATTTATTTATTGAAAATAACAAAATTTTTAACCGGATAAAAACATGTATTATCATTTATGGGGTGCTCTATATAAGGGGTCAAAGTGAAATACTCTCAGCTGTTATACTTATAGGTATTACGCTTATCATGGGTATTGGTCTTGTAAGCATAGCGGTTCCTACAATTCTAAGGATATCTGAGGAAAATAATAGAAGAACTCTTCTAATCAATGAGCAAAGCAACCTCGTTATATATAAAGAGTATGAGACACCAACACATGTATATATAGGCATTTTAAGAGTTGAACCAAGTAGCACTCCCTACGCATTAGCTATCCTATCAAAAGATCTCCGCGCAGACGTCATTTGGGTAACAGGGGTGAACGATTTAATACAGTTCCCTACAGCTCAAAACAATCCTGTTTCGCGAATCGTATTTTCTAAGAATATATTCTACTTCTATAATGGCGAATACTACGAACTTCCAACTTATGAATATATAAACGTTGTTTACATCCCACAAGATATTGTTGAAAATTATGTAAGTAAAGCAAAACCGTTTATAATCTCAATAAATAAAGATACCCTTAGGTCTTTGGGAATCGGGGAAGCTAGAGTTATGCTTTTAATTCAGGTAAGCGATAAATTTTATGAAGTAGGTGAATGGATTGTCACAACATAAAAGTTTTCTTCGTAAGGGACAAGCAGAATTAATTGGAGGAATCATAGCTATAAGCGTATTACTGCTGTCCATAGGAACAATATTTTACACAGTTTTTGCAGTATCATCACAAACATCGGTTCAGTTCTCAAAAAGAGCACAGTTTGAAGCAGAGAGAAACAGCGAAAGAATATCAGTAACCTATGAATCTACAGAAGATAGCTGTATAATTAGCAATACTGGAGCCGTAGATATAACAATAGCTAGGGTATGGAGTGAAAACTCATTCTACACAAACTTCAGTCCACAAAACTTGTCTAAAGGAAGCTCCGTAAAAATAAGCCGAAACAATGCACCTGAACTCATAGTTACAACACGAGGGAACGTATTCTCAATAAAGGCTGAATGCGATAGACAAGCCGGTATGACTACCAAGATAACAGAATACCTAGTTAATTTACAACTAGGTGGAGGGCCATTCACATCGCAAAACATTGTAGCAACAACGAGATTTACATCAGATAGTGCATGCATCTTGGTAAGAGCCACGGGCACAACATATTCAGATAACCTAGCTTTACTTTATAATAGATCCAATAGTAATATGTTAATACATCAGTGTGACCCAGCTAATAAGAACACGTATGGATGGAAAAATTATAATGGACAAATTAATTACAAAGGTGATGCAAGCGATATAGATTATAATACTGTTAAAGAGATTACACTAATTAGACAAACGGATGGTAAATTTGTAGGAGTGGATCAAGGCAAAACCGCAATGATTAATTTAACATTCTATAATTTAACATTTATTCCTAGAACTACGGATGTTGTAACCATATACTACAAAATATTGGCAGACCTATCAATAAAATCTTCTGTGCATGAAATTACTTTTAGTGTTGTTGTTGAGTTAAGGTCTATAGCCGATGGAAAGAGGTTTAGTATGGCCGGTCAAACAGTAACCACAGGAATACAGAATAAGAGAGGAGATTTGGTTGGGGTTATAGTTGGTATGGCCCCCTTCCCCAAGTTTTTCTTCAACTTTAGCGAAGGGTATTATACAGTATCTATAATAATAAATATAGTAACTAGTCAAGGACAAGCAAAAGTGGAGCAGCTTAATCTAGAGTACATAGCTATTACAGGTGCACAAATACTTTGGCCACCGAAGCCTGATTAACTTAATATTGTATTACGCTATGATAGCTTTGAAGCTAAACAATAGTATTTTGTTAATTCATTCAATATATTTAAGAATAGCATAGCTATTGCAAATGTGTATCAACATGTTCTGTAGTAGATACAAATACAGCTTACATATTCTTTTAGGTTTAGATCTCTGTAAGGTCTTATGTTTTCCTGAGTATAGTTATGAATGTTGTATGAGTAGAATTGAAGAGATTAACACTCTGGGTGTAACTAAAGTATATAATTTTGGGAAGGTTATTCTATGGGATAATGTTAAGGTTATTGGTAAAGGTCGTGCTGCGGTTGTTGTTTTAGCTCATCATGTTGATCACGGTATTGTTGCTCTTAAGATTAGGAGAAGTGATTCTAAGAGGTTTTCTATGGAGTGGGAGGCTAGGGTTCTTGATAGAGTTCATGCAACAGGTTTTGCTCCTAAGCTTTATGGTTGGAGCTTGAATTTTCTTGTGCGGGAGTATATTGATGGTTGTACTCTTGAGGAGTTTTTAGATAAGGTTCGAAGTGGTGGAGAGGATGTTAGGGTTGCTTTTAGGAGTTTGTTGAGGGCTGCTTTAGCAATGGATTTAGCTGGTGTTGATCTTGTTGAGATTTCTAATCCTCTTAACCAAGTTGTTTATTTGTGTTGTGATCCTGGGAAACCTTTTTTTATTGATTTTGAGTCTGCTAGGTTTTCTGCTAAACCTCTTAATGTGACTAAGGTTGTAAGTTTTATTGTTGGTAGATTGAGTAGGTTGTCGGTGTTTGAGGGAGTTGATGTAGGGGGGCTTATTTTATTGGCTAGGAAATATAAAGAATGTAGTGATAACCTTTGTAGAGAAGATGTTTTTAATGATATAATTATTCGTTTAACTTAGCTTTGTTTTGACCATTGCAAATTTTATGGGGTTTGGACTTATTTATTGAATAATATTGTATAGGTTTAATATGGGGTACAAGGATTGGCTATATTCTTAGTTTTTCTATATCGATACATTTATACACCTTTTAGTCTAGGTAATGCTTCTCGGAGTATTTTTGGGATTCTAGTTCCATTCCTCATATCGACTTCGATGAGGTCTACGATTTTCTTTTCTTCGTGTAGAACTATATAGCTTGTCGAATTACTCAATATGCATGCGTGGTTAGGTATAATTCTTATTTTGTCTCCTACTCTTACACTTGGTTCTTCGCTTATATCTAGTTTAGCAACTTCTTCGGATAAACTTATAACCAACGCCTTAGGGTATTCAATTATTTTTCCAAAACCTTTTAAAGCTTCTACTCCATGACCTCCTCTATCAAGACCAAGGTGTTTAGAGCCTACGTTTATTATTGCAAGTTTTTTGTTTGAGTATTTAGGTATACTAATAATAGTTGTTAGAATTGTTAATGCGCAGTTCTCTAGTTTTGTTGAACCAAATAACTCAGCTTGTATTCTATCATAGTATATGAAGTTTCCTGGGAATAGATGTGTATAGATGGGATTCTCTATATCGTATCTAAGAGTAGGGGTAGCACCTGTACCTATTATCTCTAACTCAAATCCGTATTTCTTAAGCTCGCTTACTACGTAAAGCATAATTCTAGAGGTATTTTCGGCTACCTCTTTTACACATTTTTGGTTAGTACAAGAGTATACATGCCCAGGGTGTGTAGCTATACCTACAAAATTAAGGTTCCTAAGGTTTTGTAAACTCTTTACAAACTTAACTATATTTTCTGGTTTAACACCAAATCTATGTAGACCAACATCGACTTTAACTACGTAATCGAATTTTATACTGTGTTTCCTAAGTTCTTGATTTATGAAAACAGCGGCATCATAATTATCTAATCTGAGAATTACTCTGGTACCTAGCTCAGACAAGCTGATTAAACGCATTAGATTTTCTCTATCTGCTACATATACGTTTCCACACATAATAGTTTCTGTAATTCTCTTTTCAACAAGAACCTCAGCTTCATCAATAGTACCTACAGTAAAACCATCTGAACCATGTTCACGCTGTATTTTAGCCATATAAGTTGATTTATGTGTTTTAACCATAGGCCATATCTTCTTCCCGTACATCTTAGCCTTATCGTATACCTCCCCTAGGTTTCTGCGAATTCTGTTTATATCCGCTAAGACTATAGGTGTAGGAAGTTCGTAGATATTCATCTCAACCATAGAAATCGGCACCCCTTGGTTAAGCTTTACATGGTTTCAAAAGTTTAGTTAAATTTATAAATCTACTTAACTTAATGAATTAACTATAAACTGCTAAAGAACTACTTATTTGTGTAGATATGAAGTACTACATCTACAAGTATACACCTGGGTCAACGTTAACCCGCTGGACTGTTGAGGATATTTTGAAAGCAGTTAAAACAGGTCTTAAAAAGTTTGACTTAGTTATCGATCTAGGGTTGAAGAAGATAGTTGCAGAGGTTAAAGATAACAACGTTGTTATTGATGGTGTAGCTATAGATTTTAACACATTAGAGAATGTTAAGGAGGGTTTTGTATACAAAGTGGTGGAAGGCGAACTTCGGAGGCTTGATATGTATAGAGAGGGAAAGTACTATAAGTTAAAGCCTGTAGCATCAGATAAAGCTCCCACTATAGAGATTAACGGGATTCATATGCATAGAGTATCGGGGGTAGATCCTTGGAGAGATGCTATTGCTAAGATTAAGAGTATCAGTAAGAAGATTAAAGGTGCTAAAGTTCTAGATATATGTACAGGGCTAGGTTATACTGCTATAGCTGAGGTTATGTTTGGAGCAGAATCTGTTACATCCATAGAAGTTGATGAAAATGTTCTTAGCCTAGCTTCAGCTAATCCATGGTCTAGGGGGTTAGAGCACCCCCGAATAAAGATAATAATTGGGGATGCACTCGAGGTTCTCGATAAACTTAAGCCTGAGAGTTTCGATGTAGTTGTACACGATCCACCGAGATTCGAAGTAGCGGGGGAGCTCTACAGCCTTGAATTCTATAGAAAGATACATAATGTTCTCCGTAGAGGAGGTATACTTTTGCATTACACAGGCAACCCTGGTAAGCATAGCAATATAGATATCCTGAAAGGGGTAAAGAATAGGTTGGATAGAGCTGGTTTCGAAGATATTAAATGGATTGAATTTGCAAAAGGTTTTAAAGCTGTTAAAGTTGTATAGAACCTCATTATCTTCTTTTAAGCATATAAGCCTAAGGTTTAACTATAGATTTAAGTAGCTATAAGGTGTGTCTCTATGGCTGTTGAAGATTGGAAAACCTATAGGTATCCACAAGTAGAGCTGAAGAAAGATGTGAGAGATGAAGTCCATGAGTTCTTAACAAAGGTATTCAATGTATACATGGTTAAACTACCTCCTAACATCTTTAAGCAACTCGATATAGTTAGAGATAAACTAATAGCTTTAACGATTAGGTTTAACAACGATAACTACGAAGAGTTTTGCGAAACATTTTCTAAAATCTATAGACTTGTTGTTCTTGATAAAGATGTAGCTGGAGATATTAAAAACACTCTTAAAGAGTTATCAGAGAAAATAAATAGCTTCTTCACCTCTAAAGGTATGAGTTTGTGTGTAAGAGAGCTTCGCTATAACTTGCTTAGAATAAAGGTGTTATTTAATTCATCCCCGTTAAAAGATGCTATAGTAGTTGTAGAATCTGAGGGTAAGGTTGTAACATCGACAAAGACAAGCGACAGCGGTTTATGCTCAATAGAGGTTCCAGAAGGTAAGTATACGGTCTACGTTTATAAGTACATAAAAGAAGGGGAATACATATATGAAGAGAGAACAGTTAACATACCTATAGACTCGGAGATTGTATTCGATATAAAGGAGACCAAGAGTGCAACAGAGATTGCTAGAGAGAGAGGAGGAAGACCTCTTATAAAAGAAGTTTCATAGTGGGCCTTAGTTAAGTAGGTACCGGATAAAAACATTTCTTAAACATTTTATCGCTGTAATCATAGAACTCTAGCTCAATAAATTGTCTAGATGTAAGAATGGCTTCATCTAGTCTATCCCATAGATCTTCTAGACTCTCTATAGAGTACCCATCGATAGACGTTATGATATCGCCGACATCGATTCTGCATAACTCGCGTAGCTTGTTATTAATTACCGAGGAAATAGTGACACCTTTAAAACCTATGGATACACCCTCTATAACCCTTATACCGAGGCTTAAATGAACCACTCTTCCCACTTTCCTTAATATGTTGTAGCTGTAGTGTATGCGCTTTATCGGTATAGCTAGCGCGAATTCATTAACATTCATAGCGTTTGCTACAACCATTCCAACAACTTCCCCATAGATACCTATTACCGGTCCCCCACTCATACCAGGCATTGTTGGGGCACTTAACATCATAAGCCCCTCTATGGATTTCCCATCTATAACAGTATTGACTTTGTATCCGCTTACGGTACCTATGGTGAAAAAAGGTCTTAAGAGTCCGTAGGGCATTCCCCCGACTACAACTAGGCTCCCTATAGGGGGTTGATTTGAGGAAACTCCAAGGGGGTTTAAACTTTTTTCACTCTCAATGAACGCTAAATCCCATCTATTATCTATGGAAAGCACCTTACCTTTAAACCGTTCCCCGAAAACATTAGCTAAACATACGTATTCGTTTGGCTCTATGTGGGCAACAGTTACAACTATGTTTTTATCTATTGCAAATCCTGTAGCTGTTTTAACAAACCCGTTGACATTATTGCATATGGGGGTGCCTAAGGGGATACTAACTAGTATAAGAGATTCGCTGATCTTGGTTATAAGAGATATAAGCCAATTGTTTAGAGCTAAAGCAACTGATGATGGGTCTAGCTTTAGCTCTTCCATCACATGATAGCCCTCTGTTTATGCAGTTCCTAGCTATACTAAAACACTTTAGGGCTGGACCTTATTACCTCAGACACTTTTTAGTAATATTGTTAGGTGGTACATAGTTTGAAATGCATCAAGGTATTAGTTGAAGGTGTTTTAAAAGGTTTGGGATACCTAGGCTATGTATATACTATTGCTGAAGAATTCAAAATAAGGGGATACGCTAAATATGCAGAAAATGGGTTAGCTGAAATCGTAGCTATAGGCGATGTAGATTCGCTATCGAAATTTATAGACAAACTAAGGTCTCATAATACTTTAGCGGTAGTCAACAGTATTCATATCGAGCCTTGTCCTAAAGATTTTAAAACAGATTTTAATTCCTTTGATATAGATTTCAATTAAAAGACCTTAGGTCTTCGCAATCTTATTGGATTCGTTAGCAGATACTTTTCTCAAGATTGTATATCCTTTCTCTGTGGCATGGAGTTTCCCGTTAACTTCTGTTACGAGACCCAGTACCTTTAACGTATTAACATCTAATAGAACTTCTTTAGCTATACCTTCGCCTTTTCCACACGTATAGTAATACTTTGGTAGTGCATTGCTCTTGCACAACGACAAGATATAGGATGTTAACTCATTGAATGTTAAGCCATTTTCGCTTTTAGCTATTATCGATAACAATACTAATTGTGGGGGTATACTTCGGGTCAAAGTCTTACCCAGAATACCTATCGCTATAGGTAACACTATATGTAAACTAACACGCTAGAACTTCGTATAACATTTTAGCAATAGGTTCAATGCCGATTATAAAGCTAAATTTAAAAATTATTTGAGGTAAATAAGGTAATTGAATAGGCGGTAGATCTACACAGTCTTTTCACTCTTCTTCAGCATTGCGTAAACGTTATCTTTTACACCAGCTTTAGCCAAAAGTCTCTCTAATCTATACAGTTGCTCATGAGCTATATCGATTTTCTTAGCCATCTGCGCTATAGGTATATCGTTTGATCTTGCGTAGAGCAGGTAGATCAAAGTTCTAACACTATGCGGATGCCTTAGCGATGGTGCTATAGGGCTATCGAATACGAGCCAGTCAATTACATCTATGTGTTTTTTAAACCACTCCATTATGTCCGGTGGTAGTTCGAAACTGTGTTCTAATCTTTTTCTAAAGACCACCTTGTTGCCTTCAATTAGTAGCTTTCTTCTTCGTCTCCTTCTCTTTTCTATAACTAGTTCTCCGTCCATAATTTCACACTCAACTCTAAATCTTAATCTAGAAACTCTATTAAAGAGTTAATAAATTTATCTGTTTTTCGAAGTTTAAACATATATTTAGAAAAGATTATAAGGATTAGTTAAGAATACAACGAAATAAATTCAAGGTTGTTATGGATATTTTAGCTCAGCTGCTATGTATTGATAAGGAAACCGAAAATTAAGGTGAATAAATTGAAGAACATACCAGAGCCTGAATCATCTTTTTTGGAGGCAACAGCGGTTTACAGAGGGAAGGTATTTCGTATACTATGCGATGTATACGACTTCATAAATTGTGAATCTACTGATTGCGCAGGAGAATTATTCGATTTATATCTTCCAAGATATGTCGATGTATCTGAAAAATCCGTGGTAGCTGTAGATAATATTAGGGGAGGTAAGGTATTCATTTATAAGGTTAATAATGAAGTTCTATGTTTATGCATTCACAGAGCTGGAATAGATTGCGAAAACGTATGCGCAGGTTATATGAAGTAGTTGACTAGATATCTTAAAATTTTCACTACATTCTCATACGAGATGGCTATGTGGATTATCGATAAAGCTAGGGTATACGCATTCGATGTTATGATATAGGTAGACAATAGGGCTAATGTAAGGATTTGAGGTGTTATAGCGGTTACGATGAATTGTATAGGGTTTAAGAACGTAGCTTTAAAGCCTAGGAGTAAACTGTTTAAAGTGAATCTATACTTAAGCTTAAACATCTTTAAAGATGCAAGGTGTAGGAGTTCATGGGTTAACCCAAGTATGGGGATGGCTAGAAGTATATGATGTATATTCTCCCTACTTATAACAGAGGCTATAATCCACGATGTTATGAACCCTAGCAGTATATGCGTAGCTATTTTTAGTTTCACTAAGGTCCCTCACTATATATACCCTCAAATAGTTTATAGATTTTCTGGGTTCAATAAGTAGTTGACAAAATATTCGGTAGACTTAGCTACATTTAGTTGCATTCGTTAACCCACTGTATACCTACCAAGGCACATCTTTAAGCCTAAGTTTATAGGATACAAAGTTAGTTGCAACGTGGAGAAAAATCGTTATCGCTGTTAATACAAGTAGTTGAGATAACGTTATATTTACGGTATTTAGTGCGTAAGCTAAAGTTAGTGCTACGAAGAGGAAGAGTGTTTGGTCTACAATAGGTAGTGGATCACCGGACTTTATACCTAGCCTCCTCTTAATGAATGCCCCAAGTAAATCCCCGGTCATAGCGCCTATGCTTAACGCAACACCTCTTACAATGTATTCTAAACTGTGGTAACATAGGTAAGACTGAATAAAACCAACAAGTATACCGGATACTATGCCTATTACTAGTCCTTCCCAAGTTTTGTTATCTCCAAAAATCCTCCTACCATCGATAAAAAGCTTACCCATATCTACTGGATGCCTTTTAAAACCAACTTTATCCAAGATTTTAGCCCCTACAACTGGCGATCCATTAGCTACATACGCCGGCAAAACAAGCCATACAAGTGTTAAAACTTCTTTAAGTACATCCATAGGGCTATACCTAAGTTGTTACAATGTTTAATCTAGAGTTGATAGAGTATCATAAATATTTTTATAGTTTTGTCTGGTTAAACAACGATTATGGTTGGTGTACTATGGTGCGTACTGAAATAAGATGGCACGGTAGAGGTGGGCAAGGAGCGGTTACAGCATCTATAGTTCTTGCGGAGGCTGCTGTATACCAAGGTAAATATGCTCAAGCATATCCAGAGTTTGGTGCAGAACGTAGAGGTGCACCTGTGAGAGCTTATACAAGGATATCCGATGAACCCATAAGAACAAGAACGCCTATACTAAACCCCGATGTTGTTGTGGTTCTCGATGCATCACTCAATAAGTCAATTTATCTAGAGGGTATCAAAATTGAGGGTATGGTTATACTTAATACCAAGAAGAGTTTAGATGAGGTTAAGGCTTACATAGGTAGGGAAGATCTAAGGATAGCAAGAGTAGATGCAACAAAAATAGCGCTGGAGGTTCTAAAAGCACCTTTTGTTAACATGGCCATGATAGGGGCTCTTGTAAAAGTTGTACCAGTAGTCAATCTTCACTACGTAGAGGAGGTTATCAAGGAAACTTTTAGGCCTAAAGTAGCTGAAGCGAACATTGAAGCAGTTAGAAGAGCTTATCAAGAGGTTGAGGTTGTATGAGCTCCGAGAAAAAGTTACCCGGTTGGAGATCTATACCAAGCGCAGGTATGGTGCTTAAACCAGGCAATTTTGCGGAAAGACCAACAGGTGATTGGAGAATATTTAAGCCTATTATAAATCAGGAAAAGTGTCTAAGATGCCTTATATGCTGGGCTATATGTCCAGAGCCAGCTATAAACATAGTTGATAAACCACATAGAACTACTATAGGTAGAGAGTGGAAATTTACGCTAGAAATAGACTACAACTACTGTAAAGGTTGTGGCCTTTGTGTTGAGGAATGCCCTGTTAAAGCGATAGACTTTGTTGAAGAGGTGAAGTAAATGGGTGATCTATGGGTACGATTACCGTTAACCTCAAACTATGCAGCAGCTTATGCCGCAAAAGATGTTGATGTAGATGTTGTTGCAGCTTATCCAATAACACCCCAAACACCTGTAGTTGAGAAGCTAGCAGAATTTGTTGCAAATGGCGAACTAAATGCGGAGATGATTCATGTGGAAAGCGAGCATTCTGCGTTAAGCGCATGCGTAGGTGCTTCAGCTACAGGTGCAAGAGTATTTACAGCAACATCTGCCCAAGGCTTAGAGCTAATGCATGAGATACTCTACATAGCCTCTGGTATGAGATTACCTATAGTAATGGCTATAGCTGCTAGAGCTTTATCAGCACCACTAAGTATTTGGTGTGATTATGGAGATCTCTTAGCTACAAGAGATACATCGTGGATAACAGTAATAGCTTCAACAGCTCAAGAAGTATACGATAGCGTTATCCAAATGTATAGAGTTGCTGAAGATCCAAGTGTATTTCTACCAGCTATGGTTGCATACGACGGCTTTATAATGAGCCATACCTACGAACCTGTCTATGTAGCTAAAGATAGAACCTTTATACTTGAGTACGCACCTAAGAATTACAATAGGTATAGGCTTGACCCAGATAACCCAATTACGATGGGGGCTATTGCGGATCCTAATTGGTACTACGAGTTCAAGTATCAACAAGTTTTGGCTATGAGAAATGCCTACGAAGTTCTCAAGAAAGCAGATGAAGAATTTGGTAAGAAGTTTGGTAGAAAGTACGGATTTGTTGAGGTATACAAACTTGAGGATGCAGATATAGCTTTACTAACTTATGGAGGTCTCTACGGAACAGTCCAAGACGCTGTTGATCTACTTAGAGAAAAAGGTGTTAAAGTAGGTGCCATAAAACTAAGGGTGTTTAGACCGTTCCCACTAAACGAGCTCTCTGAAGCTGTTAAACATCTTAAACACCTTATAGTACTGGATAGAGCTATATCATTTGGAGCTCCGCTAGAAGGCCCTATAGCCATGGAGATAAGCACAGCGCTTAAACTTAAATCAATAGATTTAAACCTACTTAACTACATAGTAGGTATTGGGCAGAGAACTATCACAGAACACGATGTTGTTGGTATATTTGAGCATGCGTCTAAACTTATTGAAAAAGGAGTTAAGTTAACTGAATCAGTTTATTGGGGTGTAAGAGAATGAGCACATCTATGTTGTATAAAACACTATTTGAGTTACCAAGAGAAGAATACTTTGCCCCTGGACATGGGCTTTGCGCAGGGTGTTTGGCTGGAACTATAGCTAGAATGTTAGTAAAAGTTGCTGGACCAAATACTATAGTGGTAACACCTACTGGATGTTTGGAGGTATCCACAGCTACGTTTCCCTACACAGCTTGGCGAGTTCCATGGATACATGTTGCATTCGAAAATGCAGCAGCAGTTGCTAGCGGTATTGAAGCAGCAATTAAATCTCTCCAGAGAAAAGGTGTTATAGACCCAAGTAAAAAAATAAACGTTGTTGCCATAGGTGGCGACGGTGGTACAGTTGATATTGGGTTCCAAGCACTTAGTGGTATGCTTGAAAGAGGACACAAGGTAATGTATGTTCTATACGATAATGAAGCATATATGAACACCGGTATTCAAAGAAGTGGAGCAACACCGTTTAAAGCATGGACTACGACTACACCTGTTGGAAAAGTTCTCAAAGGTAAGCTACAGCCTAAGAAGCCTATAGGAGAGATTGTAGCAGCTCATAGGATACCATATGTAGCAACAGCTAACCCAGCGTATATAATCGACATGGTCAATAAGTTCAGGAAAGGATTAACTGTTGACGGTCCTGCGTTTATACATGTAATTCAGCCATGTACAACTGGCTGGAGGTTCGACCCTAGGTATGGTATAAAGGTAGCTAAGTTAGCAACAGAAACAGCTATGTGGGTAAACTGGGAGCTTGAGAACAACGAGGTATTTAGGATTACAGTTCCTGTTCCAAAGCGTAAACACGTTAAACATTATATAAGAGCACAAGGTAGGTTTAACCATTTAACAGATGAAGATATTGTAGAAATACAGAAGTTTGTAGATAAAGAAGTTGAGCGTTTGAATAAAATAATTGGCAGAGAAGTTATTGGACCTGTTGTCGAGTAGTTATTACTCTCTAAATAAATCAACAGATTTTTCTTTTTCTCTCACAACAGATCTTCCACCCTCTTTACTAACATAGAACACTTTATCGGCTAACTCCTCGACTTCAAGATCGTGGGTAACAACTATCACCTGCGGTACTTTCTCAGATAACCTTCTTATAATCTCGAATATAGCTCTACGTCTCTCAGCATCAAGGAATTGTGTAGGCTCATCTAAGATAAAGAAGCCAGGTAATCTGCCAAATATTGTGTAGGCTAAGGCTATTCTAAGAGCTATGGCAAGGGAAACCATTTCGC
>JAWASI010000037.1:6834-14800 GCA_038892955.1 Ignisphaera sp. | reverse complement strand
CAACAATATATTCTCCTAAAGTTCTTACACCAGCTTTTGTCGTTATTGTTCTTACACCGAGACTTTCTATAACACGTACATCGATATTAACATTCTCCATTCCGGGCTTGAGATCTATAACTTTTGTTTTCTCCGACATTCAAATCGAACCAAGGTTTTGATGGATTTTTATTGCTTACCAGAGCTTATAAGCACATAGGTTCTCTATTCTATCTATATATAGTAGTATAATAAAGCAGTACAAAGATTAATTGTATCGAGAAGAAAATCTCTTTACTAAGTATTGCGTAGATTTGTTCTTAAGTTATTATAGTAGTAATCGTTTAAATATAGTTGAATTGCAGATCATTAATACTTATATCTTTAGTGGTATGTAGAGTTAGGCGGTCGATAGATGAAATGAATCAAAGTTTTTTATTGTATATAGTCCTACTCTTAGCATTAGCTAAGATTGTTGAGAAATTATTTAGCTATGGACATATAAGTCCTCTTGTAGCCCATGTAGTTACAGGTATTATTCTGGGTCCACATGTTCTTGGAATTGTTAATCCATCCGAAGCTCTTGAAGGCATTTCATACTTTGGTCTTCTTCTCTTGATGCTTTATAGTGGTATTACAACGAATTTTAGTGAGGTAAGAAGGGTTAGATTATGGATAGTTCTTGTAGGTATTAGTGGTATTGTTACTACTATCGCCTTGACCTTCGTGATCCTAAGATTCTTCTGTTTTAATGTAATTAAAGCTATATTGGTATCAGTACTATTATCGAATACGGCTACAGAGGTGGTTGCTACTGTTGTGTCTAAAAGTGCTAGTAATTTAGTTAGAACTATAGTTATTGGTGCAAGTATCGTAGATGATGTTCTAGCAGTTCTAATTCTTGGGATAGTTGCAAGCACATTCTTGGATGATGGTATTTTTAATGTGATATATTCCGCTATGATGTCTATATCTTTCTTCTTCATAGTTATTTTGTTAAGTAATTTTCTCATTAAATACCCTTATTTATTCTACCAGCGTATAGCAATGAATAGAGTAACTTTCGCTTCTACAACTATTACTTTAGCTTGCTTACTTGCTTTAATAACTCGGTTAATAGGTTTAAACGAGCTTATCGGGATATATATAGCTGGTTTAATAGTTAGTAGAGGTAGAGAACACTCTGATCCACTCCTGATTACAAATACGGCTATAGCTGAGTTCATTGACCAGTTAAAAATATTCTTAGAATCTCTAGCCTTACCCTTATTCTTTACGTATGTAGGGCTCCTTATGGTACCTCAATACATAGATCTACTACTGTACATATGCTTACTTCCAACAATTATAGCAGGTAAAGTGCTAGGCTGCGGTTTAACATCGTATATAGTTATCAATGATAAACATTCAGCTTTATCCATAGGTATTGCCATGATTGGTAGAGGAGCCTTAGAAACAGCATTATTAAAATTACTTCTTGATAGGAACATGATAAGTATGAATGAATACTCAACAATATTAATTATATCGATTAGTACAACAATTTTAACTCCTCTTCTTTATAACTTAACAACCAACTACAAAACCTATTCTTAATATATCTTTCTGTACCCATCTACTACATATCTCTACTACATAAAGCTTTGGAAGCGCATTTCATAAAACTATTATTAAGAATGCTTAGCTTTATCGTTAATTTTAATAAAAATGAAAAAGTTATAAATTTGAAGCAACGCTCTATGTAATAGCCTTAAAAGCAACTCTGTATAGTGAAGTGGAAATGCCTATAACTAGGCTTGTACTTGATGTATTAAAAACTATAAAAGGTTCATCAATTGTTGAACTAGCTGAAAAAATTGCAGAAATTCCAGGAATTCGAACAGTAAATATAAAGGTAAATGAAATAGATGTAGAGACACTGACCTTAACTATAGTGATAGAAGGCGAGAGAATAGATTTTACTAAAATAAAAAATATCATAGATAGTATGGGAGCTGTAATTCATAGCGTCGATGAGGTAACAGCAACAAAATAAAGCATTCAATCTTTATCCTACTTTGTTGTAGATAAGGTTAAGGTATAGTTTTATGCTTAGTTAAAGAGTAGAAAACCTTTGAAAGTATGTAAGGTTCGCAGAATTTTCTATGTTAATGAAACAGCGTCTTTAAGGGTAATCCTTGTATGAATATAAAATCTGTTAGTTATACCTAGTATATAACAGTTCAATACAATGTTAGAGTATTCCAAAATAATGTTGTTACTAAATAGAATACTTAACTATTAACCTTAGCTAGATGATGCCTTCTAAATACTTTAAATCAACTCTATCTCTTTAGGAATGCATAGCTTTATTCTATCTAAATTGAGCTCTAGATTTTCCGGTGTTCAGATTACAGTTAATTATCAAAGTTGCAAAGGTTCCTCGTAGAATAATTAAAAAGGTAGTTACATGAAGATATACTATACTGTTCCTTTTCTCCACATGTGTAATTACTTTAACAAAGCATATATTCTCTTAAACATGTTAACCTACACGGTGTTGTAGTTGAATTATTTAGAGGACTATATAGATCTTGGTTATAAAGTTAAGTTGTTTTATCGCTGTATAACCCCAGATAAATACAGTGATATTCTTGTGATATGGCTTCATGGTTTTACAGCACATAGCGGATTATACTTACATGTAGCTAAAGAATTAGCAAGCTATGGATACAATGTTTGTATGTATGATCAAAAAGGCCATGGAAGAACAGCGCACGGCAATGAAAGGGGCTACGTTAAATCCTTTGAAGATTTTGTCAAGGATTTAGAACAATTCACGTTATCTATTAAAGAAAAACTAAATGCAAAGAAGGTGATTTTAATTGGACATAGTATGGGGGGTTTAGTGGTATTGTTGTATTCAGGGAAATACGGTAGAGTAGGCGATGCTATTGTAGGTATAGCTCCTGCTGTTTTAATCCCGGTAAGACCTATTGTAAGGATTATAATAGGCCTTTTATCCACTTTTACCCCTAGGAAGAGGGTAAAACTCCCATTTACTCCTGAGCAGATAGCTGAACTCTCTAAGAAATTAGATAGAGAACTTGCCGAAACTATGGCTAAAGACGAACTAGCGCTTAGGGATACAACAGTTAAGCTTTTAAGCGAAATTTGGAGGGCATCAAGGGAATTCTGGAAATACGTAGATAAAATACGTAAACCAGTTCTGCTCATCCACGGCGATGAGGATAACATCATACCCGTTGAAGCTAGTAAACGAACATACGATGAACTGAGGACAAGTAACAAAGTTCTTAAAATATACACAGGTAAAGGACATTCTCTAGTACATGAGGTAGGGTGGAGAGATTGCATCAAAGATATTGCTGAATGGATAGAGAGAACCCTTCGGCAAACCAACATATAACCTTTAACTCATGTTATTAAACCCAAGGTTTAACCTTTATCAGCTTTCCACCCCCTAAAATTATTTTTAAAGCTAATATCAAAATCGCTTAATCTATTTGAGTAAATTACCTATGTTTATTCATGTTTTACACAAAAACCACAAAGATATAATCATGCTTTAACACAAATTTAGTTGATTATTATGTATACTCAATAAACTCCGAATCACCATACTATTCTTCTAAGAACTATTCAGCACCATCATAATATGTGTTTCACGCTTTACATTTGAATAAGTGTAAACTAAAATACTTAGGGGTTAACCAAGGACTTTTTGTATAAGTCAATTTATTTTAATAGTGTAGCCACCTCTTTATACCTTACGACAAATTTAGTCTTGATGTTTTCTTAATCCATGTATATGAAGTTGCTTCTCCAAATACCTTAGATAAAACTATAGCTACCCATATACCGATTACCTCTATTCCAAGGGCTACAGCTATCAACTATTCAATACCTATTCTAATAACCCAAAGTTTCACTATATTAACAGTTGTAGGAACTATCGTATATTTTATCGTATATCTGAGCTTTTCTCCACAAACATACCTAAGAAGAAGAGTATCATTAATTAAAATATCCAGACTATAGCTATCATAAGTTTCTCTACTTTAAGTAGCACAATAGGATCTTTTGAGAAAATGAATATGAATATTAAGCTGTTCCTTCCAAAAAACTGTAGTTATTATCGTATGGGTAGCTGTTAAAGCTATTCTACAAGTTCTTTTATTATCTCCTAAACCTAGGCGTTAACTAAATTATGCTTATAGATATAGATGTTGTGAAACCTTTAGTATTACATTAGTTATGTCTAAAACCATGAACCCTATGGTAAAAGTTGATGTAGCTATAAACCCTAAGATGTTAACCAAAGTTTATTGAAACGAAAATATAAATTCGTCAGCGATAGCCATTATGGTAGCAGGTATTCAAATTCTTAAGCTTAATGCGGTACATTTTCTACAATTTTGTAGATAAATCTTATCTTAATCTCTAGATACCGTTTTCTTAGAAGAGAAATTGAATTAATCCACTGAAAACCTTTGTTAAAACGTAGCTATGGGCTTCCCTAGCACCCATTGATTAGATAAAACCCAGATCTATAATAAGCGTCGAATCAAGTACAGTATTTAAAACACATCTATCCTCATGTCAATTGTAAGTGTACGTGTATCCCCTTGGATTGCGTTATAGTAGATAACTGTATACCTACGCTGAAACTTATAATGTCTAAGGCTATGATCTCTGCATACCATAGTATATCTAATAGTATTTCTATTGGAATCTTTATTAAGTATACAAATATGCGATATTTCATGACTTTATATCTTTATATTAGCAGGTAATTCAAACAAATAGATATACATAAGGTGGAGAGTTTTTGGCATTATTTCGCTAATTTTATTGTAAAGTTTACTCTAACATACATACTACGATAGGTATTGCTAGGTTTGTGTTTATAATATTCATCAATATATAGATGAATTTAAGGAAAATAGGCCAAGTTTATCTAGGAACTATTAAAGCGTAGGTACTATACCTACTCGGCCAGCGATCATTACTTAGATTAATAGGGATTGAAACTATTGATTCTCTACTTCCTAATACTAGGCAATATCACTCCTCTAAACCCTTAATAATTTTCTTAGATGTAGCAGAAGAGCTTATGAGAACAGTATAAAAATAGTGATGAGCTTGCCTACCTTGTTTACACACTATCTCTAAGTTAATGTTAATTTAATAATCATTGTTTTACTAAGGATATTTATAGCCATGCCCTATACATTAACACGGTTAGATGTCTATGAACAGGTTTAAAGATAAGGTTTGCGTCATTACTGGTGGAGCTAGGGGTATAGGAGCTGCTATAGCTTACAGACTTGGCTTAGAGGGATGCAGTATTGCTATACTCGATATCGATAAAGTAGCTGGTGAGTATAGAGTAAACGAGTTTAAGTCCAGGGGTATAGAATCCATCTACATTTACACTGATGTTTCAAACGAAGACCAGGTTAGAAAAGCAATGGACTTGGTCTACGAGAAATACGGTTCATTAAATGTACTAGTAAATAATGCTGGAATAGGCTTCTCTGGGAAAAGTCTAGAGGAACAAACATACGAGGAATGGAGGAAAATTATAGATGTAAACCTCACAAGTGCATGGCTATGCTCTAAATACGCTGTTAAGTATATGAAGAAAACAGGAGGAGTCATAATAAATATAGCATCAACAAGGGCATTCCAATCAGAACCTAATACAGAACCTTATTCGGCATCTAAAGGTGGATTAATTGCTCTTACTCATGCACTATCTATCTCCCTTGCTAAATATGGTATAAGAGTTTTAGCTATATCACCTGGATGGATCGATACATCAGCTTGGCAAATACCCCCTATAACCCAAAAACTAACTCCTCTGGACCATGCTTGGCATCCTGCAGGTAGAGTAGGAAAACCAGAGGATATCGCAGCCATAGTAGCGTTCTTAGCATCTGATGAAGCTTCTTGGATAACAGGCATCAACATAGTTGTTGACGGAGGTGTATCGGCTAAGATGGTATACCTAGATGAAAACGTTATTGGATGGAGTTTATCTACATTATTTCAAGATGAAAATATTGGTAATGCCTTTAGAAAAATTATTGAGGAATTAAAGAATTATCCAAACAGAAATGAGGTTAAAAAGAAATTAAGAGAATTTTTAGAACTTATTACACTAAAATAAAATTGTTGAATTAAATAAAGACTCATCTATAGAAGTATAACAATGACAATGATATTTATAGCAATATCTAAAAGCATAAATAAGGTTAAGAATTTTGGCATTAGTATACCTACTTCAACATTATCCATGAACCTAGCTATGATGATAACATTGGTTAATTTATATGTTAATAAAATGATCTTTGATGTATAACAAAACCATTATTACCTCGTTTTAGCAGTTGTCAAAAGTTAAAACTCATATACTTTAAAACATTAATGTGCTACAGAGCAAATAAAAATGCTGATTAGAAGGCTATTTAAAATAAAAATTAAGTATATCATCAATTTTATTAGCACTTTACTATAGTTTACTTGATTACTAGAATTATTGAACTTTGTTATATAGGTGTAAATAATAAGGTTATTATTTAATTTATATGGTATACCATGGGAAGTAGATTCTATATACAATAATTAATATAGTTTTCTGCTCACATATACTAAATTTTGAAACTATGAATCTAGATATAATCTGTAGATTGAAGATCGTTGAAAAGTTTTGCAATATATTGCTAAAATATTCTATTAATGTTTTCTAATGTTTTGCGGTGAAGCAAATTGTAAGATTTTGCTTAGAATGCACTCAGAGTTATAAAATCTTAGTAGATGAGAAAACTTGCGATTTATGTTAATGATCTTAGTGTACCTGTTTTGTAAATCTCTAAGCAATGTGATAAATATGCTATTGACGGATATTTTACTTATCTAATTTTTGTTCATATAAAGTTAAATCTATTTAATTTCAATTGATTGTAGAAGGTGTAGAGAATACCTAGACAAAGTATAGAAACATATTCGATATTTATTAACCTTGATGATTTTCTTTGCTTCAATGCCGTAAATAACATTTTCAACCATTTATTTTAACCACTTATAGTAGAGAGTTTGTTACTGCAACTTAATTTTGTACTAGTCAATAATTCTTATTCTTATGTCTGTAATATTTAATCTTTTCTTATTTCCTGGAGAATTCTAACTAAATTACTTAGATTATTCGTTAATAATGCTATTATTTTATATAATGATTATATTAGAGCTTATTTCAGCTATAGGTTATAGAGATACTTTCGCAATTACTTCAACTGTTGATGACAAATTACAAAATCTTGCCACAATATCCTTAAATGTCTCGAGGTTATATAATAAAAACTCTAAATAACTGTCTGTCGAATAACTTACGGCAAAATAAATCGAACATGTAAAATAAACTAGGGGTAGCTGCATTAATATTGATTCTTTATCTTCTTAACTAGCTCATATTCTCTACAATTAGTTGTTTCCTTTTACATCAATATTCTCTCACTCGGCTTAGTAAAATCAATCTATAAATTTTAAACTCATTAAACAAATTTTTGACTTTATTAGAAAAATTCATTTGCAACTTATGTCACTTATTATCCTCATTATTCCCAGAAATAATACAAACATAGGATACACAGTAAGATTTTATTATGGAATGGGCTTTGATAACTAATTAAATTCATTCATATTATTATGTATAATTAATACAAATTTTTAAATTAAAATTTCTAGGCTGACTAACCTGAAGATTTAAGTGAAGATATCCATTTAAGTTATGTTTACTGACTTATTTATATAATATAATAATTTTATCACTATATTACGAATATTTGATGGGATAAAAATTATTAGATAAAATTGATTTGATTAACTTATTTCGATAATAATGCTTCTATTATTAATTGACAAAATTCTGGGAGATCATCTGGAACTCTTCCTGTTATAATATTACCATCTCTAACAGCTGGAA
>JAWASI010000037.1:0-6824 GCA_038892955.1 Ignisphaera sp. | reverse complement strand
CATCAAGATATACTGCGCCTGCGTTAATTAAATCATCCTTTACCGCTTCATATGCTGTAGCTTTTTTACCTTTTATGATGCCTGCTGATATAAGTACCTGCGGTCCATGGCATATTGCCGCTACGATTTTACCCTGCTCATAAACTTTTCTAACAAATGCTAAAACATCAGCATCTATTCTTAGAGCATCTGGAGAGAATCCTCCAGGAATTATAATAGCGTCTATATCTTCAGCTTTAATATCCTTAAGATCTCTGATAATATACCTCTCACCTTCACTAAATACCTCTAAAGGTATTGGAGTACCATATCTCCCCGTTACAGGTTTACTAGGATCGGCAGGTCTAGGATGTAAACCTTTCTTAATAGGAACAATAATTACTTCAGCACCTTCTTCGCTTAATCTGATAAATGGATATAGTAATTCCACATCTTCAAATTCGTTAGCAACAATAATGGCAACTTTTTTACCCTTTAATCTTGTTCCGGGACCTGTTCTCCTTACTAATGACATAAAAATCCCCTTCAATTTATACCATATGTAAAATTTAAAATATTTAAATTTTACATAGAACATTTTTTATTTAAAATAGTACTTAGTTATAATAGTGAAAATATAACATACTTAATTCTGAGATAACCATTGTATTAATTTGTTACAGTAATTAACATTTATCATATTACATAGTTATTGATATTTCATGCTATATACTTTACTTGACGTATCTAGCACCTCTAGTTAATGTTGAAGCAGCTGCTATTAATATTACACCAGTTATTATTTGTTGTATGGAATATTGCGAAAAGCCCATTAAAACCAAAATATTTATCAGCAACGTTAATGTAAAAGCTCCTAGAAAGGCTCCAAAAGGACTTCCTATACCACCTGATAATGCAATACCTCCTAAAACGCAAGAGGCTATGGCATTTAATTCGTATCCATAAGCTGTCCAAGGATCTATAGCTAAAGCTCCATGACCTATGTGAATAACACCGCCTAAGCCATACAATACGCCAGCAAACATGAATGCCAAAAATTTAATTAGATCCGCATTAACACCTGCTATTCTGATAGCCTCTTCATTTCCTCCAATTGCATAAATATATCGTCCAAACGGAGTAAACTTAAGTAACATGAACACCAAAGTAACAATGAATATAACTACAATTGTACCTATCGGTATAAAGCCAATAGGTTGAGCAAAAATAGCATAAGGTGATAACCCGGTAAGCAACTTTCCTGCAATAAGCCACACTACAATTGCTCTCCAAATAATCAGGCTAGCTAAGGTGCCCACAAATGAAACTATTTTCAATTTTACAATTACGAACCCATTAATAACACCTATAAGTGTACCTGCCAAAACTCCTACTACTATAGCTAGCATAAAATTATTATAAGTTAGGTATGTTAATGCAGAAAAAACTGCTGATGTAGCTATAGCAGAACCTGCCGATAAATCAATGCTACCTGTTAAAATAACAAGCATTTCACCTGTAGCTGCTAATCCGAGTGGTGCTACAAATTGAAATATTAGTTTCTGATTAGAAGTTGTTAAGAAGTAATGAGGTACTAATACACATCCAGTTATGTACAATGCTATTACTATAAGTAAAGGTCTAAATGCTTCTGATCCTATGATTCTTCTTATAAATGGAATATATGTAAATTCCTTTATTAAACTTTCCTTTTTAGTCAAAGCTATGTATATAAGTTTCTTGTTATTTTTACGTTGAGTATTCATAATTCCACCCTACAAAATATATAATTTTTACATGGTTATAAAAAATCATGTTATAAGCTTTACTAAAACTTCTTTATTTATCCTAATGTTATCCAGTACTGATTGTATTGTTCCTTCTTTCATGATTGCAATTCTATCAGCTACCCCCATAGCTTCATCAGGATCGCTTGTAAGCCACATTATTGAAATACCCTCTTTTATCGCTAAATCACGAGCAATTCTTCTTATCTCTCTCTTTGCATAGATATCTAATCCAACCGTAGGTTCATCAAGTATTAACAATTTTGGATTAATTAACAACGCTCTACCAAGTAATGATTTTTGCTGATTTCCTCCACTTAATTTAACTACAGGAATATATAGCGAAGGGGCAATAATATTTAATTTCTTTACAACATCGTTAACAGCGCCTATTTCTCTTATTCCATCGATAAATATTAATTTTCTGAACTGATTAAGCGATGAAATGGTTATATTAGGTGCAACTGCTAGATTTGGAATTATTCCTTCAGCACGTCTGTCCTCAGGAA
Source organism: Ignisphaera sp. (assembly GCA_038892955.1). GTDB lineage: Archaea > Thermoproteota > Thermoprotei_A > Sulfolobales > Ignisphaeraceae > Ignisphaera. Next base: position 4,549 of record JAWASI010000037.1, on the reverse strand, counting down.
GATAAAAAATACCAAGGTTTTTTGCATGAGCAGGTGAACGGGGTTTTACTTCTTTACCTTCTAAGATTATCTTGCCGTGTTTTATGGGAACTAACCCTATAAGAGTTTTTCCTAGTTCTGTTTTACCAGAACCCATTAATCCTAAAACAGCTACTACCTCACCCTTATATATGTTTAGGTTTATATTCTTTAACGGAATTTCTATAGCTGATTTAGGTGCTGTAGATAATTGTTCTATTCTTAAAATTTCTAGTTTACCTTCACTTGTCTTTATTTCTTGTAATGATTTTACATAGTAGAATTCTTTTGGATCTATTCCAAGCATAGCTTCAACAATATTGTACTCATTTATTTCTTTTCCTTCGAATGTTTTTACCTTTAATCCGTTTCTTAAAACCGTTATTCTATCGCATATGCTTATAGCCTCTTTAACTCTATGGGTTACAAATATTATTCCTACACCGGTTTCCTTCAGTTGATGAATAACTTTAAATAATTTTCCAACATCCTCAGGTGATAGAGGACTTGTTGGTTCATCTAATAGGATAATTTTTGCATCCATGCTTAGAGCAGCAGCTATTTGAACTAACATTTTTTCTGCGGCTCTAAGATCTTTAATTCTTGACTCTAGATTTATATTAATATTCAAGATTTGAAATATTTTTTCAACTCTTTCTCTAATTTCATCATAGTTTAACCTACGAAAAAGTTTATCCTTATACTTAAACCCAAGAAAGGCTATATTTTCCATTACACTCATGTATGGAATAACCATCAATTCTTGTGATACTAATACAATACCATGCCTTCTTGCATCTGTAGGTGTTTTAAAGTGTACCTCTTTACCATATATAAAAATACTGCCTTCATCAGGTTTTAAAGCCCCATATAATATTTTAAGCAAAGTTGATTTTCCAGCACCATTTTGGCCTAGCAATCCATGGATTTCCCCGATTCTTAGATCAATTGATACTTTATTTAAAGCTACTACGCCTGGAAAAACTTTCGTGATGTTTTGCGCCTCAAGTATTATATCCTTGGTGTTTTTATTTTCATTGACCATATTTAGAGCTCCCTAATTTATAAACATGTTAATACAATAAAATTGTATAGATTAATTAAAAATAGATTAATATTTTAGAGTTAATCAACAATTTCTTGGATTTAATGCTGGGGCATAAACCCTAGGTGATGCAGTTGTCATCTTGTTTGCTAGTTCTATTATTATATTAGGATCTAAGGTTATACGATCAACGTAATCTCCAACCCATGAAGCATTACATGGTAGCACTATGTATGTTGGTGTATGTATTACTGCACCACGTGGGAGTTTTATTTTTCCAGTCCATATATAATAAGCTGCCCATACACCCCAGTATCCCTCCAGGTGGGGTGTTTGAGTTATACTCCATGCAACATCACCTTCCTTAATCATTGCTAGGAAGCTCTCTGGCTGAGCATCAAAACTTAAGACTAATACGTCGGTCTTAGGATTAATTCCTGCTGCTTTAAGTGCTTCAACAGCTGCTATTGATAAGAGATTGTTAACAGTAATTATAGCTGTCATACCTCTTCCATACTTTGTAACAGCTGTTTCTGCAGCTCTTCTACATTCTTCAATTTTTCCTGAGTCAACCTCAAAAACTTCTAAAATCACAACATCACCTTTACTTACCAATGGATTAAGAACATCCATATAACCCTCATATCTGTAATCTGTTACTGGTACCCCAGGTAAGGCCTTAAGTATAACAAATTTCCATGGTTTAGGAACTCCTTTGGTTTCCAAATATGCTAAGAATCTTCTTAACATTTCTGCAGCAGCTGCTTTATTATCTGTGCCCAAAGCTAGATCTCTACAATCTGGGTCAGGTAATTGCCTATCGACATCTATAACTATTATGCCTGCACGTCTTAGCTCCTTCAGCTTCTCTATAACGCCAACACCTCTCGCACCAATAACAATAGCATGAGGCTTTAAGACTAAGGCTTGGTCTAATTGTCTTATTTGTTCATCTAACGTTATAGCATCAAATCTTTGGAATTCAACTTCGATACCTTCCTTTTCTTTTAGTTCTTTAACCGCTGTCTCAACACCTGCAGCTAAAAGATCCCACCATGGATTACCAGGCTCAGGGTCGTAGAAGAATATTTTAAACGCCTTTCTAGTTGGTCGTAAATATTGAGTATACGCAAAATAAGCTCCTACAGATGCAATAACTATAACGGCAATAATTATAGCCAAGGTTATTTTTGCAATACCTTTTCTAAATATCATTTACTATTCCCTAGTATTATGATAGTAAAGAAATTAGTTTATAAATACCTAATAAAACCTGGTTGTTATAGTACTTTATAAAGAGTTTACCGATAACACTTTAATTCAATAGTTCTAGGGTTTAAAGGTGTATAGAACCATGAAAAAATCTGAGCCTATATCCTTGGAGATAGATCTAGTCAATGGTATTATGCACGGCTATACAAAAAAATATGAAATTAAGTTAAGTGAGTTAAAGGAGTACGTATACGATGTAGAAGAAATCAATAAACTAATCAATGAGAAAGGGGATTACACGGTATATGAAGTCTATGAATTAACGCGACCAAGCATTGAATATGAGATGATTCTAGGTATTACAAGGATATTTCCTGGAACTATTGGTCGTGAATACCATTTTACACGTGGACACTACCATGTAAATAAATCTGCTAGCGAAATATATATCGGTATTAGGGGTGTAGGTCTAGTTTTAATGCAGAATATACATGGAGATTTCTATGTTAAACCACTTGAAAGAGGTACAGTAGTATACATTCCTGGTACTTATGCCCATAGAGTGGTTAATATTAGCAATGACTACCTAGTATTCTTCTACGTATACCCTGCCACAGCTGGTCACGATTATGAAACTATAAGGGTTTGCGGTTTTAAAAAGATAGTATTGAATTATGAAGGGGGCTATAAACTAATTGATAACCTGAGATATGAAAAATGTAAAACGTTATAACTTAATAGCGGCAAGTTCGTCAAATAATAGCCAAAAGGTTTTTCTAAATTTCTTATATATATTGTAAAGTTTTGTATAGTTTTCGTGGGCATTAATGTCTGGTTCTAGAATAACCTTAGGCCTCACATGTTTATCTACAATAGCTGTTATCTCGTTGACATTAAATAATCTTAACCCTACGCCTACAAGTATTGCATCACCTAGTAACGCTCCTTCAGCGATTTGTGGTAGAAAAACAGGTTTACCAAATATATCAGCTCTAATTTTTCCCCATACAACACTTAGAGCACCACCATCGGCTAGACGAACTACTTCTACCTTTACTTGCCTCTCTATTTCTTCTAAGATTTCTCGCTCAGCATAAGCAATACCTTCAAGCATAGCTCTAGCAATGTGGGCCCGTGTATGACCTAGATGCAGCCCAAATATTACGACCCTTGAATTAACATTACCTGGGGGTCTTTCACCAAGTGGAAATGGGTATATCAAAAGTCCGCCTGAGCCGGGATCTATAGACGAAATCTCTTCATCAAGTACTTGGTATACCGATATACCTCTTTTCTTAGCTTCAATATCTTCGGTTATCGCGATATTATCTTTAAACCACCGATATAAAGCCCCAACACCTTCAACAATTCCAAACGTTATCCATCCATCAATAGCATGATGAAGATTTTGTAACGTAGGTGAAATAATAGGTCTGTTAACGAAAACTGCGACATCTGATGCTGTTCCAGTCATTATAAAACATCTACCTTCTCGTGTACATCCAACACCTAGCGCAGCTGCTAAGAAATCTCCTGAACCAGCGATAACAGGTATTCCTTGTTTAAGACCTGTTATCTTTGCGGCTTCTTCGTTTACGGTCCCTATAATTTCGTAGGATTTGTATATTTGTGGAAGTTTATTATAATCAATTCCTAGCATACTTATTAATTCGTTTGACCATTCAAGAGTTCTTATATCCATGAGATAAGAACCTGAGGCTTCCGTCCAATCGATAGTTGTAGAACCCGTGAGTTTATATACTATGAAACCAGTTGAGGTTAAGAATTTGTACGTCTTCTCGTAAACAGTAGGCATGTTTTCCTTAATCCAAATTATATGGAGTCCCCACCAAGAGGGGGAGACCAGGTTTCCCGTTATTTCCATATACTTGATTTCGTCTATTGTTTGTTTGATTTTAATACATTGAGCATAACTTCTTTTATCGCACCAAATAAGAACACCTTTACTTAAAACCATGCCCTCTTTAGAGATAGGTACTGTAGCATGCATTTGGCCACTTACACCAATACCTAAGATTTTGTTAACATCCGCTTTAGACTTGGTCAAAACTTCCCTAATACCATCAACTACACCATTCCACCATATTTCTGGATCTTCTTCAGCCCAACCAGGTCTAGGTGTTACTAATACATTCTCTCTAAATGCTTCTGCAATAACATTTAGATCTAAATCCCATAGCGCTACCTTAGTATTTTGAGTTCCTATATCTATGGTTAGTATGTATTCATTAGAATCCATATATAGTATCCCTA
>JAWASI010000036.1:346-14916 GCA_038892955.1 Ignisphaera sp. | reverse complement strand
AACAACCAGTGGTTTAGATCTAGGCTGTGAAAAGATTATTCATAGTATCGAAAAGCTTGCTAAAATTAAACCAAGCTTATGCGTAAATATCGCGTATTCGACGATTAAAAATGAATACAAGCTTCGGCAACTAGTTCAAGAAATTGTAGATAAAATAATTTCAGTAAATTGATCTTGTTCTCTAGAGTTATGTAATTCTAATGCTGCGAGTTTCTATACCGATATCGTTTTAGAGTACAAAATAGTAAATTCTAATACAAAAATTCCTATAGAAGTTGTGAATTTTAAGTAAGAGCTTTAAAACCTCGGTATATTAATAAAGTTAAAACATGTTGTTTCCTTATAGTGAAATAATTATGTAGGTATAATTCATAGAATTAAATTATGTAGCGCACATTATAATTTATTGATTAAACTATAGGATAAGCTGGACCATCGATAATGTACAGATCTATATATTTAAAGTTGCATAAACATTAAGTAACGTTGATATCTGCATCATAAACTATATTGTTTTCTAATGTATATAATCACATTCATAGATACGATAAGTATATTAAGATCTAAAGAACAAAATATTTGGTATTACATAAACATCTTAAACATATATAGAAGGGATATAGAAATGAATTTATTCGTTGATGCTTGGTGGAAGACTATTTGGAATTGGGATAAAGTTAAAGATGCTATTAATACTTTACCTGGGAGACTTGGTTTCAGTAAAGATAGGGAGCTACGGTTCTTTAAGCTTAAGCTAGATCTCGGTACTGGTGAAGTCTATGACGAAATCCTAGGGCGTTTCTTAACAGAGCGCGAAAAATATGGTCTTTACTATGTACTATACTTATATTCTAGAGCTGAAAAAGAAATTAATGAAGTAGGGGAACTAATAACTCTTTCACAATTATGCCCAGTGATTCACTGTCCAATGTTTAAAGAAAATATTAATGCATTTGAGATAACCTTTGGCTATAACCCTCAGTACCTATATCAAGCAGCTGAATTATTTGGTTTTGAAAAAATCGATATAGCTGATGTTGCTGTGAAAATCTATGTCCTCCCTCTAGTACCGATAGTTGTAGGTATATGGCTAGGTGAAGAAGGTTTACCACCATCTTCTGTAATATTATTTGATAAAAGTGTATCAAACTACCTAGATTGTGAAGCATCATCTATTTTAGCAGGGGTTTTATTGGCAAGGCTAATAATAGCGTTGGGTAAAAAACTTGACATAACCCTTAAAGGAATTAAGTATAGCTATAGATATCAATGTAGTGAATAAATTAAAATACAAACTTAACTTTAAAAAGCATAAGAATCTGAATAAACCTATAAAATAATGTATATTGTCAATGGTATGTTTTCTAGATATTAATTAAGGAATTCAAATTTTTTACTTTAAATTTTATAATAGAAGGTCAAAATCAAAACTTTTATCAAGATAAAGTATAAAAATTGTATTGTTTTAAGTAATTGTAGTTAAAATATGCGATTGTTCATCTCTACAAGAGTTCTACAAAAGTAATAAACAACCTTATTATTTTTATCTTAACTAATTAATGATAATTGGATTATAATATAATTAACGACTGTCTAGGGTATTATAGCAGTTTAGGTGTTACCATAGTTTATAGAGTTATCAAGATTCAATAGATAAATCTATATAATTATTGAATTGATATTGGTATTAGACTATTAAAAAGTTTTATATCCATCTTAATAATGCGTACAATATTTTGGGAAACTTACAATGAGTGATGACGAACAACCTTGGCATTCACTACCTATAGAAAAAAATTGTCGATATTCTTAGGGTAGACATAGCTAAAGGTCTTGACGAAACTGAGGTTAGCAAGAGACTTAGTCTATTTGGGAAAAATGAGCTTAAAGCTAAGGCTAAGAGTCCTTTCAAGATATTTGTAGATCAATTCAAGAATATTCTAGTAATTATTTTGTTAATTGCTACATTAATTTCTGCAATTCTTGGGGAAGTTATTGATGCTATAGCTATAGCGTTGATAGTACTTATAATGGCTGTTTTCGGTTTTATTCAAGAATACAGATCTGAGAAAACAATTCAAGCATTGAAAATGTTTACTGTACCCCGTTGTAGGGTTATTAGGGGAGGGAAAGAGGTAGAGATCCTGTCAACAGAACTCGTACCAGGAGATATAGTTCTCCTCAGGGAAGGAGATAGAGTTCCAGCAGATATAAGACTTATCGAGGCTATTGATTTAGAGGTCGATGAATCTCCATTAACAGGTGAGTCTACACCAGTTGAAAAGAATTCCAATGTGTTACTGGAGCCCCAGATTCCAGTTAGCGAAAGATCAAATATGGTTTTTATGGGTACATACATTGTTAAAGGTGTAGCTAAGGGTATAGTAGTTGCCACCGGTATTTCAACAGAGCTTGGCAAAATAGCAAAAACTGTTGCGGAAGCTGGAGAAGAGAAAACACCTTTAGAAGTAGAGCTTGATGAGTTTGGTAAAAAGATCGGATTGATAATAATAGGTATAACCGTGGTAATTTTCTCGATGTCGTTTATAAATAAGCAAGTAGATGTACTACAATCATTCATGATGTCTGTAGCTCTAGCTGTTGCAGCGATACCGGAGGGGCTCCCGGCGATAGCGACAGCTATACTAGCTATAGGTAGCCTCAGAATGGCAAAGAAAAAGGCTTTGGTAAGAAAACTTGCAGCTGTCGAAACTTTAGGATCAGTTGACGTCATATGTACTGATAAGACGGGCACCATTACAAAAGGTGAAATGACTGTAAAGATAGTAAAATTTGTTGATGGCGAATGTTACGTTGAGGGCGTAGGTTATCAGCCTAATGGAAGGATACTTTGTAAGAATGTCAACATTAGGGAGTTTTTACGTATTTTAGCGGCACATACTAGTAACGATGTAAAACTAGTTGAGGAAAATGGTCTATGGAGAGTAATAGGGTCTCCGACAGAGGGGGCAGCACTTGTTTTAGCTTATAAAGGTCTTGGGGTAAAAGATGTAGAAGAAGCTGTTAACCAACTTCAACTCATTAAAACGTATCCGTTTGAGAGATTTAGGAAGAGAAAATCAACTATTCATAAATATGGTGATAAGTTTCTTGCTGTAGTATCAGGAGCTCCAGATGTTTTACTAGAGATCTCAAATAGTGTTTATGTAGGTAATGGTATTAGACCCCTCGATGAGAAAACGAGGAAGAGTATAGTGAAATCTATTGAAGAATTGGCATCTCAAGGTTATAGAACGTTCGGTATAGCATTTAAAGTAATCGATGTGTATCATGAGGATATGTCTGTAGAAGAAGTTGAGAGAGAGCTAGTTTATTATGCTGTGCTTGGAATAATAGATCCTCCACGTGAAGGTGTTGCAGAGGCAATTAATTTAGCTAGGAGAGCTGGGATTAAGACAATCATAGTTACAGGAGACCATAAATTAACAGCTTTAGCTATAGCTAAGATGATAGGACTTGATGTAGATAAGGGGGTTGTTGTTGAGGGTAAGGATTTGGATGAGATGTCGGATGACGAACTATTGAAAATCATAGATAAGGTGGTCGTTTTTGCTCGTGTTACACCAGAGCATAAAGCTAGGATTGTGAGAATCTTGAAAAAGAAAGGTTATAGAGTTGCTATGACTGGTGATGGTGTAAACGATGCACCAGCTTTAAAAGAAGCGCATATAGGCGTAGCTATGGGTATCAGGGGAACAGATGTCGCTAAAGAAGCATCTCAACTAGTTATATTAGATGATAATTATGTAACAATAGTTGAAGCTATTAAGGAAGGTAGAGTAATATACGAAAACCTGAAAAAACCAATAAATTACTTGTTGACGGCTAATATGGGCGAAGTTACAACAATATTTATTTCACAGTTACTAGGGTTACCACCACCTCTAAAACCAATTCATTTACTATGGATAAACGTTGTAACAGATGCTCTACCTGCAATAGTACTTGGTGTCGAACCACCTGAGCCAGGTATTATGGAGAAACCTCCAAGACCATCTACAGAAAAGTTCATAACCAAGAGAAAGATGATATATTATGTTATTATGGGTATGCTTATAGGAATTACAACGTTATTTGTATTCAATACATTTAAAAATGTATCGCTAGAATATGCGAGAACAGCAGCATTTACTGCTATAGTTTTATCAGAATTTGGTAGAGCTTTATCATCTAGAAGTGAAAATCAACACTTCTGGAAACTGCCAAGAAATAAATGGTTATTACCAGCACTTACTATATCATTCACACTACATATAATTACAATATACACTCCACTAAATAGATACTTAGATACGGTGATTATTGACATAACCACATGGGTGTACTTACTTATAGTGCCGTTAATAATAGTTATGGCTGACGAATTAAGGAAAAAACTAAGGATAAGGATTTAAAATTAAGACGTTTTATCGCTTTATTTAATATAGCTTGCATTATTTTAAAGATTAAGTTTGACTTATTAACTAGTGGTTATGGAATATATTCCTATAAACCAAGATAAAGTTTAGCAAGTTCTTTATTTTCCAGAAGATCTTTTGGAGAACCTTCGAAACGTATTTTTCCGCTAACTAGGAGGTATGCTTTATCGCTAATTTCTAGAGCCCTTTTGGCGTATTGTTCTACTAGTACTATTGTAAGCTTCAGTTTATCTCTCAGCTCTATAATTGTGTTAAGTACTCTTTTAACTAGTATGGGGGCAAGATCTGTTGTTATTTCATCTAAGAGGAGTATCTTCGGGTTTTTCATCAATCCCATAGCTATTGCGAGCATCCTTCTTTCACCACCGCTAAGAGTGCCAGCTTTTCTATGTAGGAATTCTTGAAATCTTGGAAATAGTTCTAGAATCCATTCAATTCTATCTTTTATCTCACTTCTATCTAGCTGATAGCCTGCAAGTATAAGGTTTTCATAAACCGTTAGCTCAGTAAATATGTTGAACATTTGCGGAATATATGCTATACCTAAACGTGCCTTATTATAGGGTTTAATCCTTGTTATATCTAATTCATTTAGAAGAATCTTTCCTTCGTATATATCCGCTAAACCGTAGATACTGTTTAAAAGAGTTGTTTTTCCGGCGCCGTTGGGCCCTACTATTGCTGTAATACTATTTAAAGTAATACACATATTGATATCAAATAAAACTCTAAGTTTTCCGTAACCAGCAAACAAATTAACTATGGATAGAACCAAAACTTATTCACCGATATAGACCTCAATAACCTTGGGATCTTTATACACGATATCCGGTGAGCCTTCGGCTATTACGTTTCCTCTATCCATCACATAAATGTAGTCAGCAAACGGTAAAGCTATGTCTATTCTATGCTCTATAACCAAAAACGTTACGTCTATGGTATTTTTTATTGTTCTAAGTCTCTCGAAAATAGTTTTAGCGTAGGTAGGATCTGTACCACCTATAGGTTCATCAAGAGCTATTAGTTTGGCATCTGATGCTAAGGCCCTTGCTACCTCTAGCATCTTGAGCTGACCTGCACCAAGTTTGTATGCTTCTACATCCCAGTAACTGTCCAAACCTACAAGCTTCAATACTTTGAATGCTTTTTCCACACATTCTTCTTCACTTTTTCTCCAAAAAGATCTTAGTGATGCATATAGTGGGTTCTCGCCTTTATTACTGAATACTGTTAGCACATTCTCTAGAACTGTTAATGATAGAAATGGTTGTGGGATCTGAAAAGATCTAACAAATCCTGTTTTATAGATTTTATGTGGCGGCCATCCAGTTATATCTATAACATAGCCATTACTAGGCGAGAAAAGGATACGACCACCATCAGGTCTTAGTATACCTATGCAAGTATTTAGAAGAGTTGTTTTTCCGGCGCCGTTGGGCCCTATCAAAAGCGTTAACATGTTCCTTTTGATAGAAATATTTACATTATTTAGTGCTACTAAACCACCAAAATACTTCACCAAGTTAACTGTTTTTAGGATTGTCTCATTGTTCTGCATATTTAATCACTTTATATGCTTTATGCATATCTTTATACATATTATTCTATACTAAATAGCTTAAAAAGATATAAGGTATTTTAAATTTATATTTTAAATTTAACGTTTATAGAGTTTCTCTTAACTATACCATTTTACACTATTTGTTTCTCCATCGTAGAGCCCAATAACCTTCCACTCATATTTATTATCCACTTTAACCACAGTCCAAATATCGTAGTATGCTAATGCCCTATCACCATTTTCATCGAGGATTATTTTCCCGGAAGCACCTACGTATTCTTTGAGTACTTCTGGTAGAATATTCTTAACAGCCACAGCATCGTATATACCAGCTTTGTCTAGGGCTAAAGCTATGGTCCATGCTATATCGTATGTAAAGTATGTATATCCCATAGGATCTCTACCAAGTTTTTCTCTAATCACATTTCTGACTATTTGCGCTTTGGGGGCTTCACCTGGTGATGCCATTGTGTTCAAGAACTCGACTTTAACAATCATATCTGCGATACCTGGATCTAATAGAGGAGCAATATTTGCTGTACCATCGGATCCTTGCCACTTAACCTCAGCTAGTATTGGGTAGTTCTTTGCCGCAGCAAATACTGCTGCAGCCTCTTCGAATGATATTAAAAGTACACCAACTTTGTCCTTCCCATAATTTTTAACAGCGTCATCTACTAGTGACGCTAATTGAGAAACCTCTGTTGTGAATTCTTTAGCTTTGGGATCGTATCTTATACCTTGTAAGACTCCACAACTTTCACCGCTACTTTTACATATTTCTTTAAATGTTTCAATAGTTGCTTGAGAAAGTCCGTCACCCCATGTATCACCTCTCCACATAGGGATGATCCATCGCAATCCTCGTTCCCATAGTATTTTAGCTATAGCTTTACCTTGATATTGATCAGGAGGCACGTACCTTAGAGCCATGTCGGGAATCGATAGAGCTGGGGATGTTGATGAAGGAGATATTAGCAGTATATTCCGCTCGTTGCAATAGCTTAAAGATTCAGAAAGTTCAGAGCTAGAGATACCACCTATAAATATCCGGATACCTGTAGCATATAAAGCCATTAGCTTTTCTAGGTGTGTCCTAGGATCTACGGCTGTATCTTCTATAATGAACTTTATTCTCCAAGGTTTTTTACTGGAGTTCAAATAGTTATTTATTTCTTGTTCAGCGTATTCAATAATGGTTTTAAGTTCAGCTCCAAAGGATGATAATTCTCCGGACAGCGGAAGGAGAACTCCTATCCTTATTTCTCCGCTTAGCCTATAGGTTGTAGGAGTTTGTGTAACAGTAGCCATAGGCTTAGTTAATGTAGAACCAATAATGATGTATCCAGCTACTCCTGCTACAATTACTGCTATTACTAGTAATACATAAATAGGTATTTTTAAAACCATTTATACCACCAATACCTCTCTAGTTAAGTGAAAACACATATTTAGGGTATATAAAGTTTATACAAAAGATAAACTTTTTAAGCAATACTTGGCACTTATCTACAATGAAATAATGAAGGTGCAAAAGTTTTGATAGATTTAACATTAATAGTAAAAGCTATGGTATACTCTGTAAGCATAGCCCTAGGGGCTACTGGTATAACTATTATCTATAATGCTACAAAAACTTTCAACTTTGCTCATGCATCTATGGTTGGCTGGGGTGCCTACATAGTATTTGCTTCTTTCTTTTTATTCAAGGGTATCCCACAACAATATCTACCTATAGCCTTTGCGTTTTCAGGATTCTTAGGATTAATCACGTATTTCATGGTAAATAGACGTTTAATAATGGCTAAGGCTTCAGACATAAATTTAATGATGTCCACATTGGGGGTAGACTTAATACTGTTCGCATTCTTAAACATATTTGCGGACTATCTTTTGTATGTACATAAAATCAGTATTGCTAAAAACTTTGTATTAGAAACTTGGGATCCATACCTAAGTATCCTTGGAATTAATGTAAGGCTAACATGGATTACAGCACCAATAATACTTGTTGTGGTATTTACAGCTCTACGTTTAATGTTCTTGAAAACAAAGTTAGGTATAGCTATGAGGGCTACAATAGAGAACCCAGAACTTGCACAACTACAAGGTATAAATCCGGATACAGTTTATATTACTTCATGGTTTTTGGGAGGAGGTTTAGCCGGATTATCTGGGGGTATTTTGGCCATGATATTCACGGGTAGGCCAAGCATTGGAATGGAGGTAGTTGTAACATTATTTGCTGGTGCAATTGTTGGCGGATTAGAAACTATATATGGAAGTTTTCTCGGCGGATTTCTTGTAGGATTAAGTGAATACATAATACCAGCTACATTAGCACCAATAGTCGGTAGTTGGATAAATTCGTATAAAACGATTGTACCTTTAACAATAATGGTTGTAACTTTGCTGATCAAGCCTTCAGGCATAGGTACTATAATTGAGAGAAAGGTGAAAACATGATAGAGTTGAACCCATTCATCGAACTAATAATACTAAATTTCTCTATAGGGTTGATAGTAACCATAAGTTTAAACATAGAAGTTGGATTTCTAAGGATACCACAATTTGGGAGACTTTTAGCCGTAATAATTGGAGCAATAATTGCGGCAGCTGTACCCGGTAGAATACTTGCTCTATACCTAGGATTGCCATCGGGTGCTGAATATGCTAATCATATGTTCAATTTTAGGATAGTAATTGAGATAAATAAGTACCTTTCCCAACACCCATTATTATCCATAACATTGTTCATATTTACAATCACAGTTGCAGCTATTGCTGGAGGTATAGTAGGTTATCTATGTGCTTATCCAGCTTTACGCTTAAAAGGTTCATACCTAGGTATAACATTATTAACATTCGGAGAAATAGTAACTAGTATTACATGGAACTACCAACCTCTTGTCGGAGGAACTACAGGGGTATTCGTTATAAATCCCTTTAGCTTCATTGGTAGGGGAAGCTCTTCAGTATCTGTTTTAACTATTTTAGCGATAGCCATAGTATTATATGTATACGCTGAAATGCTAGCAAGATCACCCTTTGGAAGAATGCTCAAAGCCATTAGAGACTCAGAGATTGCTGCAGAAGTCTATGGGAAAAACGCTATTAAAGCTCGTGCTGAAACACTCATCATAGGCGGGGCTATGGCGGCGATCGCCGGAGCTCTTTGGGCTATGTATACAGGGAGTATGAAGGCTGCTACTTATACAAGATTAACATGGACGTTCTGGCCTTGGGCATTTATGATGCTTGGTGGGGTAGGGAATAACCTAGGTATTCTAGTAGGTGTACTATTCTACACTCTAACAAGAACAGCTATCATACAGTACAAACACTTACTAACATCAATAATACCCATTTCTGCAGAGTGGCTCGAGTATATATTAATAGGAACCGTTATAGTAGCCGTTGTACTATACAAACCACAAGGACTTATACCAGAGAAACCTACTTTAACTCTTTCACGTAAAACTATAGAAAAAATAAAGAATGAAATAGATACCTATATTAAGAATTACCAACAAACAACATAGTATAATACGGTAAAAGGTAGCTGATTACTTTACTGAGAAGACAGGAAGATGAGGTATTAAATGTTTCTAGAAGATCAAGCACCTTGTATTGTGATTTTATAGATAAACGAAAATCTTTAAACGACTATAGTTATGAATTTTTGTGTAACCGAATTTCAACGACATATAGAGCAATAATAGTGCTCTATACATAATAATAAAAAATAATATATAGACGATACGCTTATAAGGGGTTGATAAACTCGGATTAGATTAGGTTATTGTGGTGATTAACTTTATGTTTATAAGGAGGATAGTTAGTGTTATTTGTTCTTTTCTAGCGCTTGCCATAATTATTTATGGTATAGTTTATTATAATCCTATCAAAACTAATACAATTACGTATGACTACTTTGTGTGGATTTCAACTGTGTTAGCTGTTTACTCTTTTTATATCGATTTAAAAGATTTTAGCAATAAACCTGTTTACTCAACAATGTTTTTAGGAGTTATGGGTATTTTGATGGTTGTTCTTGGCAGAACCCTGAGTTATTGTCTTAATGCATTCACAGTTTATGGTTATATAGGCCATCTTGTAGGTGAAAGTTATACTATTAACGGTTTTAAAATCTCTTTACTTATTGTTCCGGGCTCTATTTGTGTTCTAATTACAAGCATTATAAACACTTTGTTCGGAGAACCTTTAATACTTTTGACGGGTTTTTCTTTCAGAGATTTGTATGCATATATTATATATACTATATACTTATGGAAAACTAAGTCTTAAAGTTGATAATATTTTATCTCGAAATTTGAGTTTGCTAGCTTTAATTGCTTTTGCTATAGGCTTTACATATAGGTTTATACCTGAGATATATTACTGGCCTTATTTAATAGGTTGGGATACAGTTGAATATGTTGCTCATCTAGCTGATTTTCTTGAAAAACTTAATCCCTTTACAAGCTATTACTGGATGGGTGGGGTGGCCTTAGAAATTGTCCGCCGCTGCTAAACATCTTGCTAACCCCCTTTACCTTTCTCGTAGATCCATGGGTTGTGTTTAAATTTTACCCAAGTTTAGCTTTCGGTATTTTAGCATCTTTATCGGCAATTATTGTTGTTAAAGTCTATAATAAAAGCTGGAAAATAGGATTGTTAGCGGCTATAGCAACCACAGTATTTATATTAAACTTGAGAATTAGCTGGGATTATCAGAGACAATTACTTGGTTCAATATTTATGTTAGCTTCTATAATTGCTCTAGAATTATGGGAAATAAGAAGCTTTAGTAAAGCTGTTACAGTATCAATATTGTTAATTTCATGTGGTTTAAGCCATGAGGTAATAGGTTTAGTAGGATTCGTTCTAGCTCTTACGCTTCTTTACAAAGGTTTCAAAACAAGAAATACTTACTCTATGATAACTGGTTTAATAGCGTTAGTATGCAATACTATTTTGGAGGTATGGTATTGGGGAAAACCTTACAGCTATGTGCCTAGTTTAGGTTACACACCTCCAGGGATTACAAACTCTAGCGGTGTCGATGCCTCAGAAGCTCTTTCTTACTTTATCGCAGGCTACGGTTTAGTTCTCCCCTTAGCAATTTTAGCTTTAACTAAGTACAGTAAACAATACATTGTTATTACTACAACAACACTATTATTAGCGGGTCTCTCTCCTTTAATTACTCCAGCATCAAGCATTGTTACTTGGTATAGATTTTTGATTGGATGGGCTCCTCTAGCCTCTTCAATAGCCGTGGTAAGCCTCATTGATGTCTCTAAAAATTGGAAAACTATAGCTATATATATGATCATATTCTCATTACCTGGATTAGCCTTCACATACAACCATTACTTAGCCATGAACTATACGATGGCTTTGCGCGAATTCCCCTGGAGACTAACACCCTCACCACCTCAACCTTATGCAGGTATCTACCTAGATGTTTATAACATCCTTAAGCAAAACCAAGAACTACTACGTAATATAACTGTTATTGCTGATGCAAGTATGGCTAGATACGTTCATTTACTTATAAGAAACCCGGATCCAAGCAAACTTGTATGGTTATGGTATTTAAAGGAATCTATAAATAAAACAGTATGTAGTATAGCTGAAGAGTTAAACCTAAGCAAGGTTTTATTCATACTTTCATTCTACAATGAGAAAATAGAAAACACTGGTTGTATATCAAAAGTAGAAACTCTAAACAATGACTACCCATGGATAGCTCTTATAGAGATAACCTCTACTAAACCTAACCAATAAATGAAACAAAGTATATTTAATTAAGTTTATCCACATGTTTCCATATTTAAGCACATAACTAATTTTACTACCTACTTCCTAGATAGGTAGTTCTTGATTATGTGTTCAAATGCTTTAATAATGTCGAAGATAAGTAGAATAAATGTCGCTAAGGCTATAGCAGTTATTAAGTAGTTGCCTAAGTCTAGTATACATCTATCTACACCACTTAAGGCTAGTACATAGTTTAGTGGATAAATTGAGAACAAGATAATTAACAAGACTACGAATCTCTTTATAATTCTATAGTAAATTGAAGGTGTTACCCATAGTTTTTCAACAACTTTATCTCTTATGCGTAAGAAAAGCATTATAGATTTCTTAATAACATTGTATGTTGCGTAAATCATTAAAGCAATCTCTATAGCCGCAATAAACTCCCATACAAATAAGTATGGGCTAGGATTAAGCTGGGTGGTGTAAAGAACTATTTTATCTAAGGCTATACTAATTAAGTATACCAAAGATATTAAGAGAATTGTGTGAAAGAGTACATCCTCTAGTATTAAGCTTATGGATATCTCAACATAA
Source organism: Ignisphaera sp. (assembly GCA_038892955.1). Lineage (GTDB taxonomy): Archaea > Thermoproteota > Thermoprotei_A > Sulfolobales > Ignisphaeraceae > Ignisphaera. Next base: position 2,553 of record JAWASI010000036.1, on the reverse strand, counting down.
GGTCTTATAAACCGTGGTTTAAGTTTAAATCTCTCACTGAATTCCATCTTTGCAGCTCTCTCTATTCTATAGCTATGAAACATTAACCTTAATACGAAAAACCAGCAAGCAAAAGCTATATACATTAATCCAATTTCGTAGAATCCTGTAAACAAGGCTATTGCAAGAGTCGTTATCCTAACATCTCTTGTAGCCCACGGGAAAGAGTTTCTAAGCTTAGCTATATATTCCTTATCTTCTATAGTATTACTCAGGTAACTTATTAGTGTAGAGCCTAAAAGAGCTAGAGTAGCTAGGATCACACTAATAGCTATAAAGATATAGTTATATGTATAAACATATCGCGAAATAATGATATAGGTTATTGCTGCGATTAGTAAGGTGTCAACGACTCTATCAAGCATGGTATCCAGTAATCCCCCAAATTTCGACTGAACCTTAAAGAGCCGTGCTATCTCACCATCAACTCCATCCAGTATTGATGAGAGTAAAGCTAGAAACGCTCCCTGAATAATACCCCCATAAAGTACAGAAACAGCGGCAAATATTCCTATTAAGAACACTAGCAAGCTTATTATGTTAGGGTGTATAAAAAATCGGGCTCTATACATAGCTAAACTGATTATAGTAGAAATTCTTCTATTGATATACCTAGAAACAACCCCATCGCTATCCTTAATCAAGTTCTTCGCTAGTATCCTCCAATACAATTTTCTTGCTCTTTCAACATCTTCAAATGTATCTATGTCTTGCCATAGAAACCCTGAAACATCAACATATTTTACTAATCCTTTAGTAGCTAGTTTATTTATCATATCTGCTAGTGTAGCCTTTCTATTTTTCTCTTTAACAATTTCTTCTATATGTACAAAAAAATCCTTAGGTATATAGAAAAGACCTGTATCAATACCACTGTATGGCGGTATATTCTTACCCGATAATAAGACTACCTCCCCATCAACAACTACTTTAAGACCTTCAACAGCATCCCTACCTCTTACTAACCTATCTAAACATATATAGATATATGGCGAACCTCTAGCTGATTTTATAAGCTTCTTCAGCATATTGTACTCGTATATATGATCAGACATGGATAGAACTACATCATCCTCAGTATTGCGATCCTTAAGAAACACTATAGCTTGGTACAACGTCCATAGATTCCCATCTCCCTCCGCTACATCGACAACAATTAAATCTATGTTCTTGGCTAAAAAGAAATCTGCAAGTTCTTTCCTAGTAACAATAAAAACTTTAGTGATGCCTGCTTCCTTAAATGCTTCAACTATGTAGTCAAGAACTGTAACCCTAGGTTCAAGTTCAATCAGGGTTTTAGGAAAAGATTGAGTAATAGGGTAAAGTCTTGTGCCGTAGCCTGCAGCAAGAATTAATCCAATCATTATTCCACCTAAATTATCTGTATCACTAAACCTATATAAATTTAAGACGTTTCAATAATCAATTAATACATTTGATAGAGATACTAACAAATGCATGAAATACTATTAAACTTAACGATTTTGTAAACATTTTAGAAGACTTGGATGTTATGTTGTAAAAAGTCTACATTAATATTTATGGGGAACAACAGCTTTTATGTGCAAAGTTAGATCTGCGGCTATTGTATCCATGTGTTTTAATAGTTCGTTGTGACTAGTTGGTGTGCAATTTATTTTCTCAAATGGGTATTGTTTTCCGTATTTCCTAAGCATCTTAATAATTCTATCCCATTTATAACCATAGTGAAATACTATACAGATGTATGTTCTTAGATTAGAACAGATATGTTTCTGAACATCTATAGAGTAACGGTTTTCTGCTTTATTTATTCGATTACCTAGCTTCTATTGCTGTACTGCTTTTTCTTAATCATTTCAAGTATGTCCATGAGTATCTCTAGGTCTCCAGCAGCTTCTACAACAAGGTCTGTCCCTATACGATCGGTTAACTCTTTAACTATCCTATTCTTTCTTCGTAAGCACTCTTAGTTGCATTAAATGTAATCAGCGAAGAGTGATTTAGCTAATTGAAGCCTATTGTATGCTAAACCTATGTAGATTATCACGTCTATTCCATAATCTTAGCCATTATATCACGTCAAAGCTTTAGAGAGCCATAGCTGACGATCGCAACAATAGCTACTGGTTCAAAACCTTCTTGTATCCCTAGGTAAGATTGAGTTACTTTGACAAGAGCACTATATT
>JAWASI010000036.1:0-336 GCA_038892955.1 Ignisphaera sp. | reverse complement strand
GCTTAATATTGAGGTAACGTTAACGGTCTACTAAATAAAGATTAAGATAAATACTATGGCTAGTATGTTAGAGTTCATATAACGGTATCTAGATTGTGTGTACAAAACTCATATCTATTCTGAGATAGCTGATTAGTATTTATAGATGAATTGATCTATGGAATAGATAGAGAACATGATTACAGAGATATTTATTCTACAGTTTATATTGTAGCTATACATTACATAGCTCTGAGGTATCGAGATACCTCAGGTGATGTTATGGTTACCGAACTACTTTACCAAAAGGATAGCTACATAAAAGAATTCACAGCAATAGTACAGAAAGTTGTAGAT
>JAWASI010000035.1:0-14975 GCA_038892955.1 Ignisphaera sp. | reverse complement strand
TTCAGCGTTAGCGTTGTTCATAGCTATCTCGAGGGCTGTTCTTGGTAAAGGTTTAAATCTATATAAAACTATGCGTTCAACCCCTAGTTTCTCTAGGTGGTGTATTACATTGATTGTCCTAGAAATATCTTCGGGGTCTTCAAACGGAATCCTATACATAATGTATACGTACGGTTTTAGTCCATATTTGCTAAGAAGCTCTATAGCCTTTAAAACATCTACACATTTACTAGGTCTTCCAACAGTTTCCAGAAGTTTATCACTGCAACTCTCAAGCCCTATGTATATAGCTGAGCCCTTTAGATATCTACCCAGCAACTCAGCAACGTATTCATCCAATAAACAAGCCTTAATATTTTCAACTAATACGGAAGCTCTTCCTTCAGCTACTGCTTCCAAGTTCGTTAACTCTTTGAGGAGTTTCTCTATAGCTTCTAAGTTTGGCGAAGGGCTGCAAGGATCAGTTAGCGGCTCTTCTACCTTCTGTTCCCTGCAATAATCAAGAAAATCAGGTGCACTTAACACTACTCTCGTTATACCGATGTTGAGTAGTTTTCTAACCTCTTCTACAATTGAAAAAGGGCTTCTAGATCTTGGGTAACCATGAATTAACGGGACACTACAATAACCACACCCAGGGGGTATACCCACGGGACAGGCAATTCTTTCGCTTAATTTGCCAACAATACAGATACCGCAGTTAATGCATTTCTTCCCTAAGGTCGTGAACCTAGGTCTTCTGAAATTACTGCAACCCCTTACGGTCTCTACGTATACCCTACAAGCCCAGAAAAATGGGTAGTTACGGGTATCGTTAACCTCAGGTATAACGTTAAATAGTAGTTCTCTAGGTGTCCAGGGAGCTAGTCCTCCGTTTATAACCTGGTTCTTTTTCTTTACCGCTACACCGCTTAACATAGTATCTTCATCAACTACATACTCTGTTATCTCTTTAAATGATTTGAATCCTCTTTTATAGAAAAGTTCGTAGAAGGTAAGCTCTATTTCTCCTAAAAAAGCTAGATCAAAGTCAAGTAAGTTGAGAACTCTAGTGCTTAGCGTTCCTGGACCACCTAGAACAACTAACCCTTTTACGTTCTTGATTTTTCTCCATTGTTTTAATAGCTTATTAACAGCAACAATATCGCTTATCATAAACGATATAGCTAAAACGTTGAATTGCTTCATAAGGTTTCTATTACCTAAGACATTTTCATAAGGTTGAAGAACTGCTTCAAAACCATAGTACTTCAATAACGCTGTAACAAGCCTAGGACCTACACCTACAACATCTACTGTTGAGAGTTTCTTACCTTTAAGTCTAGCGTTAGCGTCTACAACAAGTACTTTCTCCAAAGCGCTCTACCGATGGCTAACAACTACCTTTCTTCAAGATATTGCGAAGTTTAACTAAAGCTATTGCGGCATCTGCTACTGGATTAGGTGATTTATAGCCATCGACTTCGCTTAACCTAGCTGACTTGCCCAAGGCTATGTCTTCCTTAATAAAGGGAGTTTCACCTGATTGAACGATTAATGCTATGCTACCGCTTTCGGTAATATTTATCTCACATAGGTCTGGAGCTTCATCGAAATGAACAACAAAAAGCATTAAGTCTACGTTTATAAGCTCTTTTAGGTCTTGAAGCCTTGGGAAAACTAGAAACCTTCTATCAAGCTTGTATGCTAACCTAAAAACCTCTGGTACACCCAATTGAGCTGCAACACCAACAGGTTTCACAACTATAAACGCTGTTATAAAATTCATTGAAAAAGCTAGTTTCGCTAAATCTTGAAGTCTATGGGGACTTGATGGCGCATAAGCTACTAGATATATTGCTTTACTCATCTATTTTCACCTGCTAATCCTAGTAAGTAAAGTACTTGTTCAACAAGTATAAAGCTATGGCGTGGGCAAGTGGTGGGGGAACGGCTTCCCCTACTTGGTTGTATTGCTGATCTTTATCGCCGAAAAACACGTGATGATCTGGAAACCCCATAAGTCTTGCTTGTTCTCTCACAGTTAGAAGCCTATTCTCAAAGGGATGAATAAACCTTGAACATCCTAGAACAGTTGGAGCTATATCATCTGGGCTAAGCCTTACATAGTTGGGAAGCTTTTTAGTAGCTCCTTGGTAGTAATACAAAGCTTTTCCCCATAGAACTCTTGCTATCCTCTTAAGCTTCTTCTCTGAAATAGGGGAACACTCGTTGTTTGGTATATCGCTTTCACATGTTATACCATCTATAGCTTCCTTAACTGTTATCTTTTTACCTATTTGCTTAGGTTCTATTGGTACATTTGATAAGAAGAGCCTTACTCTACGGCTGGGAGTCCCATAATCTTCAGCTCGCAGTATATTGAAGTATACTCTATTATAGCCATAATATTTGAACTCGTTTACAAGAACTTCCCTAATTACTGGAACGTTTAATGCTGGAACATTTTCCATAACAAAAATCTTCGGCTTTAGCTCCCCAACAAGCCTTATATATTCAAGTGTCAGTGTTCCCATGGGGTCTTTGTATAGTCTGTCCAAAGGATCTTTCTCTCTATTGGGATTAGCTCCTGTGAAGGGTTCGCACGGAGGGCTACCTATAACGATATCGGGGTGCTCATCTACTAAGTATAGAATATCTCTTCCACTGATATCCCTTATATCTTCGACAAGAGTTACAGCCTCAGGGAAATTCGCTTTATATGTTTTTCCGCAGGTAGCGTCTACATCTAAACCAAATGCTATTCTAAAACCTGCTACCTTAAACCCTCGGGAAAAGCCTCCACCTCCGCAAAATAAGTCTATTACTACAGGCGGCATAACTACATGCTCATATTTAACCTATCTATAAGCTGTTTAATGAACTCTACGACTTTCTTACTATCTATCTCTATAAGATCTGCCCCACATTTAAGGCATCTAAAACTGTTTTCAAAAGCATCATCGAATATGTATAGGCTGTAATCGTAGGGACATATGTATGAAGGCAGTGATTCCCCAGACGATGTCCATTCGTGTAGTATTCTTATGAATTCCTTCTTTCTCTTGTTTAACGCTTGGACTATCATATCCTTGTTGGTAAACCAAACATATGAGTACCACCTAATGTTTTCTCCAGAGGATCTTCTATAAGCAACAAATCCGTTACTAGCTAAGCTGTACAATATTCTTCTTACATCGTTGATCCTCATATTGAGTTTATTACATATCTCTTCATCGCTTACCCCTTTTTCGGACTTTAAAAGTACCTCTACTATTTTTCGAGCATTTTCCCCCAAAATAACCTCTATAACCTTTAACAGTGATTCATCACTCAACTTGTTTCACCACTTTACTTCTTGTACTCGGAATAATATAGTATTTAGCATCTTTAAAACATAATCCAAGTTCAACTCCTTTCCAAAGCCTATCGAGAAATATAGCCAACGCCGAAACCTCAGAATGAGGTTGATTACCTATAGCTACATTGTAATCCGCTACGTCGTAATATATTCTCTCAACTTTTTCAGCACCTACTACAATCAATAGTTTTCTGCATTTCTCCCTTATATTGTCGATAATGTCGTCAACAGGAATCCCATACATAGTTAGATGTACAACACATCCATTCTCGTACTTAAAGCGTTTAATTAACTCCATAGGATCTGCCCCCATTTCTAGTACAAAATATTTTCCTCCCCATCGCTCAACAACCTTATCTATAGATTTCTTAACGCTATGGTCTACTACACTAGCTAAGAACATCCCTTTAACGCCAAAAGCTCTAGCGACAAGAGCTACATGTGTTGTTATTCTTCGATCTCTTTCAGGTCTATGCCCAAGTCTTAGTACGTAAACATCAAGGTCAAGTTCTTCTGGATAAGCTCGGCAGTACGACATAGCGCCTCCTTAAAGCTATCTATGTTTAGCTTCTTTAAAGCAGAAATAGGTACCACATCTACCAACATTAAGTTATACTCTTTAACCATATGATTTATCAATTCTATTCTTTCCTCTAATCCACTAGAAATAAGGTCTACCTTGTTAAGAGCTAAAACAATAGGTTTTGTTTCGCAACCTACATCCCTTAGTATCTTTAATGCTGTTTCAAGCTCAACCCTAAGCTGATCCAGTTCTTTGCTTCCATCAACTATTAGGGCAATTGCGTCAGCCATGCTTATCTCCTCTAGAACCGCCTTAAACGCCTCTATTATCCCTATGGGTATATTCTTTATAAAGCCTATAGTATCTACAACTACTATATTGTACCCACATACCTTCACCAAGTAGGATTTAGGCGAAAGTGTTGTGAACATCTCTGTACCTGTAGGTTTATTGAGATTAGTTAAAGCATTGAATAATGTAGTCTTTCCAGCGTTAGTGTACCCCACTATTGCTACATGTATAAACCCTTGGCCCCTTCTAGTCTCTCGCTCCTTTAACCTCCTATCTCTGAGCTTTTCAAGCTCTTCGCTTAACCTAGCTATACGTTTAGTCATATGCTTATAGTAAATGTCTATAGCATATCTACCAAGGCTTAGAAATCCCGGTAATTCCCTAAGCTTAGCCCTTCTAATCCAATCCCTTATAAGTGGGAGCTGGTGCTTAAGCCTAGCGATTTCTATCTGGAGGAGAGCTTCTCTAGAACCCGCATGTTGCTGAAATACGTTGAGAATCATTACAACCTTGTCCACTACTTCTACATTTAATTCCTTTACAAGGCAGGCTACATGCCTTGGCTTAAGCTCATCGTAAATACAGATTTTCTTAACTCCATTGCTACTAATAATATTTTTAATTTTTTCGAGGATCCCTGGGCTTAGGTAACATTTTGTGCTTGTACTCTTTACATACACTATATCCTTTACGTCAAACCCTGCTTCTCTAGCAATAGCTAGGGCTTCCTCTAGGTTACCGATATCGTCAACCTTCACCACTAGCAATGCCGGTTCTAGCATGTTACTTATCTTCCTCTACACCTCTTATAGTAACTATCTCGCCTAGTGTAACGTACTTATCAGCTTTACTCTTACCTTCAATCACATCCTCGATTGCTGGAACAAGCAACTTTATGTTAAGAACTTCTTCCAACTTCTTGGCTAAATCGTTAGGAGGTCTGAGTCTCCCACTTTCAATTCTTTTAATAATGTTTTCGCTAACCTTGAGCTTTAAAGCTAACGCTTTTTGATCCCACCCAAGAGCTTCTCTAGCCCTCCTAATTCTCTCTGCAAAATCTTCTACTAGTTCAAGTTTTTCGCTAGCGATGGCGATACCAGATACCCGAGGTTTAGGTGCTAACGTTGTTTTCCCACTCTCCAAAGCCTTGGTGGAAGTTACTGTAGGAGCCGGAGGACCAGATCTTGTGGGTTGATGCAGAGACCTAGAAAGTGGTTGCTGTTGTTGCGTTCTTTGGGTAATGTTTCTAGGTGAAAGTTTGGATGCACATGTAGCGCAAAGAGTGAGCTTAGCACCATCTATATACACTTTCCTGCTTTTACTAAGCTCTATGGGTTCTCCACACATTTCGCAGTATACTACCCGATCCCCTGTTTTCAGTTAAACCACCAAAGATATTAAGGTGGTTAGCTGTTTTTATCTTTATACCTAGGTAAAGTATAACCGGTGCTAAAAGTGGCTATCGAACATAGCGAAAGCAGTAAGCACGATGATTATGTTGAATATCTAGAGATAAGAGTTAGAGAACTAGAGATAGAGCTTGAGCAACTGAGGGAGAAACTAGCTAAATACAGCGAAGAGCTGGAATACTATAAATCCCAAGTGGAGAAACTGATGGCAGCACCACTTATAGAAGCTACCCTCATAGAGGTTCTCGATAACGATAGAGCACTGGTTAAAAGCTCAACAGGGCCTACCCTAATTGTTTACATCCTTCCAACAATTGATAGATCCAAACTCAAACCGGGTACTTCAGTAGCATTAAATCAGAGAGGTTCGGCTATAGTAGAGGTTTTACCTCGACTAGAAGATCCCTATGTAAGGGCTTTCGAGATAGATGAAAAACCTAATGTTTCATACCAAGACGTAGGCGGATTGGAGAAACAAATAGAGGAAATACGCGAAGCCGTAGAGCTTCCCCTGAAATATCCACAAAAATTTAAGTCCATGGGTATAGAACCACCAAAAGGTGTACTACTATACGGTCCACCAGGTTGTGGAAAAACACTACTAGCTAAAGCCGTTGCTCGCGAAACTAATGCTACATTCATAAGACTTGTGGCCTCAGAATTAGCTCAAAAATTCATAGGCGAAGGCGCTAGAATTGTCAGAGAAGTATTTACTTTAGCACGGAAAAAGGCACCATCTATTGTTTTCATAGACGAGATAGATGCTATAGCGGCTAAAAGACTTGATGTAGGTACCTCAGGTGAAAGGGAGATCCATAGAACATTAACGCAACTTTTAGCCGAACTCGATGGCTTCGATCCCCTGGATAACGTTAAATTTATAGCTTCAACCAATAGAATAGATATTCTCGATCCCGCTATACTAAGGCCAGGAAGATTCGATAAGATAATTGAAATACCTTTGCCAAACGTGAAAGGTAGATACGAAATACTAAAGATACATACTAGGAAAATGCCTCTTGCATTAAATGTTAACTTGATAGAGATAGCCAAGGCTACAGAAGGGGCTACGGGAGCCGATATTAAGGCTATATGTACAGAAGCCGCATTGAAAGCCATTAGGGAAGGAAGAGATGTTGTTACAATGGATGATTTCCACTACGCAATAAAGAGAATATTAAAAGAGAGGTACAGACCCTATGGGTACCAAGGAGAATACCTAAGCCAAAGCTCAATACATCTCTAAGGTGACAACTTTTTGTCTAATTTTAGACAATACTGTAGAAAAGTTTTAGGGGAAGACATAACTAGGTTAGAGGTACTCCTTGTATACCTCTACGGACGTAACGCTATAAAAATTTTAGATCTTATTGATGTAAACCAACTCGAGATATGTTTTTCTAAGAAAACCTTTAGACCTAGGGCCCTATTATACAATAAAGAGCTTTTTGCTACAATAAGGGCTTCAGACTTCTACCTAATACCTCATATGCCTATGGGTACACTATTACATAAAGCCCTACCTTTCCCAAAACGTAGAGTTGCAGTAGCTAACGAAATGATCGAAGATATTCTAGAAGGGCATACGGTATTCGCTAAGCATATTATCTTAGCCGATGAAACCTTAAAGCCATTTGAAGAGGTCTTAGTTGTTGACGAAAATGATAAGCTTATCAGCTTAGGGAAAACATTACTAGACTATGAAACAATGATAACAGCTACGTATGGAGCAGCTGTCCAAATTAGGGAGAAGGTAAGATAATGGTGGAATAATATGAGGAGAATCTATATGCTTAAGCTTTTCAAAGAACTAAATAACGATAAAAACGAGGTATACCTAATATCGGGTTTCTACGGATTTGGAGCTATAGGCTTTCTCACCACAAGATACCTAATAAGCAAACTAAATATGGAGTTCATAGGCTACATAGATCCTCCTATAATACCTGATTTTACATCTATTGAAGACCATGGCTTAAGTATGCCTCATGAAATATTCTACAAAGATATAAACAAAGACAAGAGACTTATCGTATTACTTAATAGAATGAATCCTGAAAGAAGATTTATAACTAGCTTCATCAATGAGATACTAATGCTAATTAAAAGATTAAAAATCACAGAAGTCATGCTTGTAGGTGGTCTAGATATAAGATTTAAAGAAGGAGAAGAAGAGCTTAGATGGTTAAAAACATCGGCGTGTACTAGAACCCTCAATGCACCGTACTTCATCAAAGGTGCTTATGTTGTAGGTCCTTTAGCATCTATCCTTATAGCCTTACAGCAAAATAATATACCAGCGTTAGCCGTGTTCCCATATACACAACCTGATACCGTAGATCATAAAGCTGCAGCTGTAGCTGTCAAAACCTTGGCGTCGTTGATAGGTATAGAAATAGATATTGAAGAGTTGCTAAGCTATGCCGCAAAACTGGAAGAAGTAGAGAAGATGATTCAAGATCTCTATGAACAGCAAGTTAAGAGGAAAGAAAGCGTTATGCATACATAACCAGTAAATTAACCTTATGGAGTATTTTAATTTAGATTAAAGCATATAATTTAATCCGGAAATGTACTCTAGGTACTTCTTTTTACCTTAATATTAAACCAATAAATCTGTACAAAAACATTAAAGCATTAGAAAACCCATTAATTAATATGTTAAGAATCTTGGATAAATATCTACACCATAGACTACATATAATGAACAAGCATCCATATAGCTACAATTGGTGACTGGATAAGCTACAAGCATGTGTCCAAGCATTAACAACAAAATGTTTATAACTTAACTCTAGGGAATACTAAGATACAAGACACTTAGTAGTTAAGAGGGAGACTATAGTAATGCATAATTTTGATGAGATATTAAAGCGCCTTGAATACGATAGAATTACGTGGATAGCGCTACAGTTCACCGATTTACTTGGCTACTTAAGACAGTCATTAGTACAGGTTAAAATTTTATCACCTGATACATTTGAGAAAGGCATTGTACGATTTGATGGTAGTAGTGTTAACGGGTTTGCTAAAATCGAGGAAAGCGATTTAGTTTTAAAACCTGATTTCAAAACATATGCGCTGATACCTTGGCGTAACAGTGTAGCAAGACTTATATGTGATGTCTATACGCAAAAATCTAGGCTAACTAGAGATCCAAGGTATATAGCTCAGAAAACAGACTATTATCTAGCTGATCAAGGGCTAAAAGCATTTGTATCAGCTGAGCTGGAGTTCTTCGTGTTCGATAAAGTTAAGGTTAGTGTAGATTCATGGAGACAAAGCTTTGAAATATATAGCTCTGAAGGTTATTCATCACGTTATCCCCCATTTAATAGGGTCAAGGAAGGATACTATGTTCCTTACCCTAAGAATAAATACGAAGACATGATGATGGAAATAGGCGAAATATTGTTCAAAAACTTCGGTATCGAGGTAGAGGTTGTACACCATGAAGTAGCGGCTTTTTCTCAACACGAGGTAAACTTTAGAGGTGGCAACGTAGAGTTTCTAGGTGACGCTATTCAAACCACTAAATTCTCTATAAAGGCTCTTGCTCACAAGAGAGGTGTTGTAGCGACGTTTATGCCTAAGCCTATCTATGGTGATAATGGATCGGGTATGCATGTACACATAAGTATTTGGAGAGAAGAAGAAAATATTTTTTACGATCCAAATGATAGCTACGCATACTTGAGCCAAGTCGCAAGATACTTCATAGGGGGGTTGATAGAGCATGGCAGAGCTTTATCTGCAATTGTAAGCCCTACTGTTAACAGCTACAAGAGGTTAATTCCAGGCTACGAAGCTCCTGTATACCTTGTATGGAGCAAATCGAACAGAAGCGCTGCCATAAGGATACCAATGAACGGTAAGCCAAGTTCAAAAACTACAAGAATAGAATATAGGCCTCCTGACCCAAGCGCTAACCCCTACCTAGCTGTTGCAGCTATAGTTATGGCTGGACTAGATGGTATCAAAAAGAAGATAGACCCCGGTGAACCAATCAATGAAAATGTCTACAAAATGTTGCCTGAGAAAAGAAGAGCTCTAGGCATAAAGGAATTGCCAAGGAGTTTAGATGAAGCCTTAGATGAACTGGAATCCGATAATGAATGGCTTAAGCCTGTGTTTAGCCAAGATGTTATAGAGACCTACATAGAATTAAAAAGAGTTGAAGCTAAAGAAATTTCGTCGTATCCATCCCCTGTAGAGATCTACAGCTACATAGATATTTAGATGCCGTAGGTTATTTATAGATAGATTTTATCGGTGGTTTGATATAATGAAGAAGCTTAGACTAGACCACATAATTGGAATTGACTATAACCTAGTTGAAGAAATTCTTTCAGGGTTTCTCAAAGAATACCTAGTTAAAAACCTCGGCAAAGGATATGTTGTAGGTGTTAGCGGAGGTCTAGACTCAGCTACAGCTCTAACACTATCTGTTAAAAGTGTAGGCATCAACAAAGTCTTAGCCTTAATAATGCCTGATAAAGAAGTTACCCCAGGAGAAGATGTTGAAGATGCTATAGACCTTGCCGAAAAATTAAGCGTAAAATACCATGTCATAGATATCTCAGAAACTATCGAAAAATTCAAGAACTTGATACCTATATATGAAGACGATGAAAAGGATATGCTCCCCCTAGGGAATCTAAGGGCTAGAATTAGGATGTGTATTTTATACTACTACGCAAATAAATTAGGATACCTTGTGCTAGGGTCAACAGATAGAAGCGAATATCTGATAGGCTACTTCACTAAATATGGAGATGGGGCAGCTGATGTAGCGCCGCTAGCCATTCTATACAAAACCCAAGTTAGGGAATTTGCTAAACACCTTGGAGTTCCTCAAAATATCGTGTTAAAACCGAGTGCGCCAAGGCTTTGGCGTAATCATTTAGCTGAAAAAGAACTTGGCGTTAAATACGAAGACGTAGACCTTGTTCTATCAGCTTACATAGATTTAGGCATACCCTACGAATATATACCTGAGGTTACAGGTGTTAATATAGATAAAGTTAACAAGATTTTAAATATGTATAGATCAAGTACCCATAAGAGAACGGGGTTGATCATACCTGGTCAGCAATTCTTAGATATAGTGAAAAATATGGTTGTTAAGAATGTTAAAATGTAGTTAATAAGTAGTTCGCGTAATCAACAGATTCTTTCAATTAATGCATAGAAAAAACCCATGGTGTTATGCCTGTGAGGCCAAGTCCTAAGGGTGCCTGGCATAAAGCCAGGACTTACAGAAGATTTTAACTCAACTAATCTTAAGCAGTTCTTGTGCATACCTAGAGCCCAAGCTATATTATCTTCGTTCTCCTCCTTTAATACACTACACGTAGTGTACATCAATCTACCCCTAGGTTTCAGAAGCTTAACACCCACGTTAAGCATTTCTTTTTGGAGTCTAGATAGCTCTTCTACTTTAGCCAAGCTAAATCTCCACTTAGCCTCAGGAGTTTTAGGTAGAGAACCTGTGTTGGAACAAGGAGGATCAAGTAAAACTTTATCGGCAAAACCTTCGCCAAAAACCTTTAGGGCATCCCGACAATCCATTACATGGATTTCTGCTATAGATATCCCAGCTCTTCTAATCATTTGCTTAAGTCTTCGTGCTCTACTCCTATAAATTTCGATAGCTATGATCCTACCTTTATTTTTCATAAGCTCAGCAATGTGTGTGGTTTTACCCCCAGGAGCTGCACACATATCAACAACAGTTTCTCCAGGTCTAGGATCAAGAAGTATTGCTGCAAGTGCTCCTGCCTCATCTTGCGGTATAATTTTTCCTTCTATGAATAAACCCGAATGTTTATAGTCGAAGGGACCCTTCAACCTGATAACTGTTGGCACAATTTTCCCGATTTCTACTCTATAACCTTCTCTAGATAGTTCTTCGACTACCTCCTCAACGCTAGCTTTAAGAGTGTTAACCCTAAAGCTGAGATACTTAAGTTCTTCAATAGATTTAAAGAAATACTCTGCTTCTGCAACTCCTAAAAGCTCGATAATTTTTTTCACTAAATCTATAGGTGCCGAGTACTTAAATTCAAGATATTCTTCGTAGTTCTCTGGTTTATAGTCTATGCTAAGAAGTTTCTCAATATTTTTCCTTATCTCCTTAGGGTTACTTGAGGGGTTGAACTTGCTAACAATTATAGGTCCAAAATCAGCTAATGCTTCAATAAGATCTCGGCTCTTTTTTCCAAAGAATTTTTCGAACACTATAAGCCTATACAAAGCAAGTTCATATAGATTTAACCTAGGTATTTCTGTGCAAACCCTAGCTACTATCTTATCAACTAACCCTCTTTTTCTCTCAACGCTATATATTAGGGCTGTGAAAAACCTATCTTTCTCTGTACCTCTAATACAGTATTTCTCGAAAACTACTCTTTTACCAACTTGACCTGGCTTAATTTTCTCCCAAGCGATGTAGGCTTCAATTAATGCCTCGATATCTTTAAGTGATAATTTTAACAATAGCTACACCATTACCTCTATCAAAGCTAGATTAAACCTAAGGCTATAAGGATTATTAAAGAGATTTGATGAAATCTCTAATCAGTACCGCTAAAATACCGAATAACCAATTCCTTAGCAGTATACTTTATTCCCCTCAATAAAATCGTTCAATCTCTGCAATTGCTACCTATGTACTATAGATTGCTATATATGCGTTTAATCAACGACTCTGCTAACTTATCTAGACTTTATATTGATAATGTTTTTATGGTGATACTTTGAGTAGCGTATTATCCATTACCGCTATAGCTATATCTATCTCTGCTCCTGTAGCCCTCTATATTATGTACAAACGGTTTGAATACAGTAGGATACTTAATTATGTTAGAAAAGAAGTTGATAGACTTAGAGTAGAGTTTGCTGATCTCGGTAAAAAATACGATGACCATACTGAGCTAGGCGAATTATCCAAGAAAATTGCGCTCATAGAGGAGAAATTGGGGTTAATTGAGAAGAAGGTACTAGATCTGGAGAATATTTTAGGAGATAAAGATGTAGGTGTAAAAACGCTAGAGTATCCCGATGAGGAAACTTTTGAGGAAAAAGTAATTGAGTTGAGAAAACAAGGTTATTCGTTAAAGAAAATAGCCGAAGAACTTAAAGTATCGGTGTCTAGAGTTAGAAAAGTTCTTAAGGAACACAACATAAACTAAAGCTTTAAATTAATAATACCTTTATCGAAAGTAACATCATGTTTTAGTTAATGGTTTATTCTTTAATAGGTTATACTAAGATCAGTAGGATATTAATACCTAGGTAAATACCTTTTCTAAAGCCTTAGGTAATATAAGAAAGCGATTAAGTTACGGTGATATAGCTATTGAAGGTGAACGAAAATATTTCGACGGAAATACCAAGATAGTTAAATATATTGTGTTAAGACAATCTCTAGCTTCGCTTGCAGATAATTTTTCAGCACCTTACATTGGGTACTACCTAGCATCTTTAACGCCTTCGGGTATTACCCAAGGTGTTCTACAGTTCTCAACAAACGCTTTACCAACCTTAGCCCAGGTATTAGCAGGACCATATATTGATCGTTTTAAGAAGTATATACTGATGCTGTTTACATCTTCGGTCATAGCTTCGCTTATATGGATAACTATTTCCTTAACTAGAAACCCTACGGTGTTAACAATTCTGGTAACCTTGAGAGCTATTTTCGTTGGTATAGCTGGTCTTTCTTTTACTGCGTTCATCGGCTTCATGTTTAGCGATATCGAGAGAGGCCGAATACTTAGTAAAGTGAATGCAACAGCTCAGTTGATGGCGTTGATAGCATTCGTAGTAACAGCTTCGTTGATAATCCCATCTGTAGAGACTCTTAGGCTTCTCTTCGTTTTTTCAGGTGTTTTAAGTTTTATAGCATCGATTTTTTGGCTTAGAATGATCTACATAGATAGAAGTATCGCTAAAGATAACCTGGGGAGAGAAAAAGGGTTATTGCCGGCTTTGAAGGTTGTTACAAACAATAAATCCTTTGTTAAATTCTGTGTAATCTACTCATGTCATATGATGGCAATGGCTTTAGCTTGGCCTTGGTTTCCCCTTATGCAGAAATACGTACTAAACATGTCTATAACAGAAATTGCCATCCTAAACATATGCGGAACATCATCTTTAATACTATTTCAATACTTTATCACAAACTATATTCATAAATTAAACGTTAAAAAAACAATAATCATAAGCAGAATAGGTTTTACCACATATGCGCTAAGCTATGCTATTGCCAATAACCCTATACAAATATACATAGCTAACACTATCCTAGGCCCATTTACTGCACTAAGTAATATATTCATACCGCTGTACATATTCAGGGTATCTACACACGGAATGTACGCAAGCTATTTAGCTACATTAAATTTTACGCAGGGAATGTCAGCAGCACTAGGATCTATAATAGGTGGTACAATAGCAGATATAATTGCCTCAAACAATAACTTCTACGCCCTTAGATACGCTATGGCTGTAGTTGCTATCCTTAGAGGAATTACAGCATTACTACACATTAAAATAGATGATAGGTAGATAAATCCATTAGAGTACTCCCTTAGTAAGCCAACAGCGCTAAACCATGGTTTAACCATACATATTTCTCTACAATAAACAAAATACACCAAAACATCAACACACTAAGGTAAAACTAAAATGGGGCTCCGCTAATACACATTGAAACTACAATACGTATCTTACACAAAACTTAAAACCCCAAGAAAACACAGAAATCAATCGATAAAAGGCGGGGCGTGCGCGGCGGTCGTCTAGCCTGGTCTAGGACGCCGGCCTCCCAAGCCGGAGATCCCGGGTTCAAATCCCGGCCGCCGCACCAACAATTGAATTAACTCAGCTCCTTCTAAAACTCATCTGAAGACGTATCGCATGCGATGGATATCAGCCATGAAATTGTTGGAGGTATCTATCAGAGTTAATGATTTTTTAACATCATTTGGATAGAAGGAAACCTGCATCAATACGACTACTAGTAATATGACAACATAAACCTGTAGCTCAAAAACACCTAATGTAACCTGTTTTAAAGGGTCACTAGCATAGGTTCTATATCTCTAGAGAGTTCTTCTTCAACTTTTATAAGTCTGTTTACAGCTCGCTACAAACGTCTATTGAAGGTGAGGCTTCTACAATTTTGATAAATTCAACCAGTACGCCTATCAATTCCTCCTTAGCATCCATCCTGTATCACTTATAGATAGGTATAAGGCCCTCTCTTAAGGCTATATCCATATACTTTCTAGGTCTTTCCACAAGACACTCAATTTCATACTCAAGCTCTTTTCTAGCTATATTCCTTCTAGCTAGCCCAAGCTCTATAGCTTTTTCAGCAACAGCTACAGCTTCACGAACATAC
>JAWASI010000034.1:0-15389 GCA_038892955.1 Ignisphaera sp. | reverse complement strand
TGATCTTTGGATTGAATGTGTATCCCTCTGGTCTGCGAATTACTAGCCCCTTTCTAAGCATTCTCTTTAGAACTTCGTGTACTGTTCCCTTGGATAGACTTCTTGCCACCA
This sequence comes from Ignisphaera sp., assembly GCA_038892955.1. Classification (GTDB taxonomy): domain Archaea; phylum Thermoproteota; class Thermoprotei_A; order Sulfolobales; family Ignisphaeraceae; genus Ignisphaera. The sequence goes on along the minus strand of JAWASI010000034.1, from coordinate 15,278 downwards.
ACATTTCGTATATCGCTTTGATCTCCACAAAGGAGAACACTATATTACTCCAGTCCCAGAGCTGCTTCCTCAACTGCTCAGAACTACTATTGCCCAAAGCTATCAAATCTGATGTTTTAATGCACACCAAGAAACTGAAACATTGGGAAAGTTAATAGGCTTTTTTACTTGAGTAATTGAAAACTGGCGGGCCCGCCGGGATTTGAACCCGGGACCTCCGGCTCCGGAGGCCGGCGCCCTAGTCCTGGCTGGGCTACGGGCCCTTGTATTTTTTGTTAATTTAGGTTTTATTTTTTGTATCTGGTTGAAATATTATTTCTGTATTTATTGTGATAGTTTTAGTTTGTATAAAGATTATTTTATTGGTATTGGATACCCTTGTTGTTATCAATTGAATAGCGTTATTCTTAAAGCATGAGAATATTATAGATATGAATTTATTCTCATGATTAACGTTATTAAGGTAGAGGCAAAGGAGTTTATAGTTGCTAGAAAGTAAATGAAATACTAAGTAGATGTTTACTAGAGATATTTAAAAACAATATAGTTTCAATATGAATAAAAACTAGAATTCAATTTAGTAGATTGTGTTGATTCCTAGGGTGAAGAGGTAAACTTATTGTATTCTTATACTTAATATTTTAAGGGGTACGAGAAGATTACAACCATAATTTTGAATAGAGATTGCTTACATTTAGCAATAGCAATAATATTTAAATTATTTGATAACCTCTCTTATAGCTTTAAGCATAGCTTCTTACTTAAGATAAGGAGAACTAAAGTTATTATTCCTATGGTTACTCTATCAATGGTATCAATGTATTTACTGCAGATTTCTAAACACTTTCTATTGACATTATGTAGCATATTTATGTATTTTAATTCTATGTAGTTTTAAAGATTATAGTGTATTAACTTGGATAGTTAGTTGTTTACAGGTTATTTTCTCGAAATTCTGCTATATTATCTACATTTTAACAATTCCCTATCGAGAAAATAGATTATCAAAGTAATACCGAGAACTAGATTAAGAATTAACTTAGTTCTTTTCTATAGCTATGGTATTTTCTTTAAAGTGTATTATATAGATTTACCTCTTTACGTAATATAGCAGAATTCTTTCTATACCTTTAAGCTCATTTAATCATCTGTTTAACATATAAGGTAATACCCTTATTAATTCACAGTAAATTTAATACAAGAGATAAAGATATCATTCACTTCGTTAGCGAGTTCGGATATTCAGCCGTCTTAGATATTTTAGTATCTTACATATGGTTAGCTTGGCCATATGCTTTGTAAAAAATTTTTACACAGTATCCACACTAAGTTATTACTGGTGAGTATTTATCGTTTTAGATTTTACCTAGGTGATATCCTATGATTAGTGGTTCTAAGGGGAAATCTCCTGAAGAACTACTTAGAGAGAGAAAAGACAGGTTAGAGAAAGTATATATGAACAAAAAACCAGATAGAGTACCCTTCAGCCCTTACTTATCTACTGCTCTGGTTGCTCAATATACTGGTGTAACTGTTGCTGAGCTATGTTTTAACTACGATGTTATGTATAAAGCTTCTATAAAACTTTTAACAGATTTCAATGTTGATGGTATGGACTCAGCACCTTTGTTTCTTCCAGCGCTAGACCTTGCATTAATGGTTATAGCGTTAGCTGATTACCCAGACATGGCTAACAGCTTGAGCCTTTTAACAGGTCCTATGCATGATGTTCTTAAGGATAGATATAGCAAATGGCCTGGTAGAGAGCTTCCTGCTAACGCTGAACCTCAATTCCTTGGAGCTGAAGTGATGTACGTTGATGAATATAGAAAGCTTATCGAGAAACCAGTTGAATTCTTAAACGAAGTCGTTATCCCAAGGGTATTCCAAGCTATATCGAAACCAAATTCACCCCAAGCTTACGCTGCATGGATTAGCGTTGGTAACGAGCTTCAAAAATACTCAGAGGTAATGATGAAGGTAGGCTTCGAGTCTTGGAGATTAGGTTGGCCTTCTCTAGGGTTTGGGGGATTTGGTATTAGACCTCTAGATTATATTAGCGATCATCTTAGGCACCTTCCAAATATTATGGTAGACCTCTATAGAAGACCAGACGATGTTTTAGCAGCAGTAGATGTTATCACAGAGCTGGCAATTAAAGTCCTAAAAGCTACTATACCACCTGCTATTGATATGGCTCGGAAATTCCTTCAAACATCTGTTGTAACTGTTGGTTTTCCACTACATCTAAACTCAATGTTATCCCCTAAAATGTACCAGAAATTCTACTGGCCATCGCTGAAGAAAATACTTATAGAGACAATCAATATGGGTGCAATACCGTTCGTATTCTTCGAAGGAGATCACACACCCCACCTTGAGACAATACTAGAGCTACCCAAGGGAAAAATCTACGGAATGTTTGAGAGAGCAGACCTAAGAGTTGTTAGAAAAGTACTAGGAGATCATATAGTTATAGGCGGAGGAATATCCCCAACAGTACTAGCTTTTGCACCCAAGGAGAAGGTTTATGAAGAAGTATGCAAACTTCTAAACGATGTTAAAGAACCTGGTGGATTTATATTCACAGGGTCAGGAGCTCCCTTACCACCGGGGGCAAAAATTGAGAATATTTGGGCTGCTGTAGAAGCTGTTAAGAAATGCGGTGTATATGAATAGAATTACTTGATTGAATTCTGTTAAGGTGGTCTCTATGTTTAAGATATTCAAGAAGAAATCTCCTGAAGAACTACTTAGAGAGAGAAAAGACAGGTTAGAGAAAGTATATATGAACAAAAAACCAGATAGAGTACCAACCTCTTTCTTCCCTGATGCGGTTTTAACAGCAAAACACGTTGGTACAACTGTTGCAGCTGCTACAAGTGATTACGATCTTATGTACAAGATAGGCTTGATATGGTTCGACGACTTCAACATAGATGGCGTTGATACTCCGCCATTCGGGATCTTTAGTTTAACGCTTGGAATGCCTGTGCTACCATTTGTTGTTTGGGAGCAATTCACAAAAGTGTATAGAACCCCGTTTGCCTTAATGCTGACCGGTAATACCCATAGAATTCTTAGGGATAAAGTCTCCAGGTGGCCGGGTGTAGAGCTACCCCCGGATGCTCATCCCCAGTATATTGGGGGTAAGTTTATGGAGGTAGAAGAGTATAGGAAATTAGCTGAAGACCCTATAACATTTATGAGCGAAGTTATAGTTCCGAGGATGTTTGAATCGTTATCGAAACCAAATTCATCTCAGGCATATACATCACTTGTAAGATTAGGCCAGGATATGGCTAAGTTCGGCAAGGTTATGATGGACATAGGTCTAGAGGCACTCAAACGTGGATGGCCTTCTTTTCCGATGGGCTTCGGCTATCCACCGCTAGACTTTATAGCAGATGCTCTTAGGCATCCTACGTATACAATGCTTGATTTAAGGAGGCACCCAGAGGAGGTTCATAGAGCTCTAGATGCTTTAACACCTATACTCGTAGAAATGATGCGCGAATCGTTAATACCGCCAGAAGATGCTGAAAAACTGTTTGGAACAAGAGTAGTACTTGTATTCTTCGCATTACATCTAAACGAAATGCTGCCACCAAAGCTCTTCGAGGAATTCTACTGGCCAGGACTAAAAACACTTCTACTAGAAGCACATAAAAGAAATGCTATACCCTCGGTATTCTTCGAAGGAGATTTCACGCGATTCACCCACTACCTACTAGAGCTACCTAAGGGAAGCATATTCGCTTGGTTCGAAAGAGCAGATCTTAGAAAAGTTAGAAAAATATTAGGGGATCACCTACCCATAGGCGGGGGAATCTCACCAGCACTATATATTCACGGAACGAAGGAAAAGGTGTACGAAGAGGTTTGCAGGCTTTTAAACGATGTTAAGGAGCCTGGGGTATTCATGTTCATGGGTGCAGGAGCGCCTATACCGTATGGCGCTAAGATAGAGAATATCAAAGCGGCAATAGAAGCTGCTACAAAATGTGGTAGATACGAATAACAATCAATTCAATTAGTTTGATTATATGCTGTACAAGAACTAAATAGCTTGTTTACTCCTCTAGGTGATTTAATGGCCGAAAAGAGAAGGCCGGCAGAAGATTTATTGAGAGAAAGGAAGGACAGGTTAGAGAAAGTATATATGAACAAAAAACCAGATAGAGTTCCCTTCGCAATTATGACAGATGCTGTTCTAACAGCTAACTATGCCGGTTTTACCGTTGCTGAAGCAACATCAAACTACGATGCTATGCTTAAAATAGCTATTAAATGGTATGACGACTTTAACGTAGATGGTGTTGATGTTCCTCCAGGAGGGTTAATTCAATTAACCTTAGGCTGCGGCGTACTTCCATTCGTAGTTATGGATTATCTTAAGGAGCCTTTAGCTATTACGTTAACTAATAACGCCCATAGAATTCTTAGGGATAAATTCACCAAATGGCCGGGTGTAGAGCTACCCCCGGATGCTCATCCCCAGTATATTGGGGGTAAGTTTATGGAGGTAGAAGAGTATAGGAAATTAGCTGAAGACCCTATAACATTTATGAGCGAAGTTGTTATACCAAGATCTTTTGAAGCATTATCTAAACCAGGTTCTGCTGAAGCATATACAGCTTTATCGAAACTAGGTCAAGATATGTATAGATATAACGTTATAATGATGATGATAGGGGTTGAAGCAGTTAAAAGAGGATGGCCGTCATTTCCAGGAGGAGTGGCTTTAGCACCACTAGATTTTATAGCTGATTTCTTGAGGCATGTAACATATACGATGATCGACCTTAGGAGGCATCCAGAAGAAGTTCGCCTAGCCTTAGAGGCTGTAACTAAGCTTATGGTAAAGCTCCTTAAATTTTCAACACCTAGACCAGAAGAAACTGAGAAACTATTTGGGTCAAAAATAGTTACTGTGTTTATGCCTCTTCACCTAGGCGATATGCTGCCGCCAAAGCTTTTCGAGGAATTCTACTGGCCAGGACTAAAGAAGTTGTTCTTAGAAGCTTATAGCATGGGTGTTATACCTTCACCAGTCTTCGACGGCGACTGGACGCATCATCTCCACTATCTACTTGAGTTACCTAAGGGAAGCATATTCGCTACATTCGAAAAGGTTGACCCAAGAACTGTTAGAAGAATTCTGGGAGATCATATACCGTTTTCAGCAGGTTTCTCCCCATCGCTTTATATCTATGCATCTAAAGAAAAAGTGTTTGAAGAAGTTTGTAAACTTTTGAATAATGTTAAAGAACCGGGTGGCTACATGTTTACACCTGCAGGGCTACCTCTACCGCCATCAATAAAAATTGAGAATATTTGGGCTGCTGTAGAAGCTGTTAAGAAATGCGGTAGATATGATTAATTTTGGTGAATACAACTTTTTAAACAATTAATTTATGCTTAAATAAGTTTATTAAGACTCTGTTGTATAGATTTTATAGGGGGTAAAGGTTATGGGTTTTCCCCCGGCTATCGAGAGACCAAAGAATTGGAAAACATTAGCAACAATTCTAATACTATCATCAGCTATAGCAGGTATAGGTGCTGTATACGTACCTTTAATGGTGTTCTACGCACTTGAGCTTGGAGCGCCATTACCTATAGCTACTGCTGCTATAATGTCTTATCCTACAATAGTTGCCTTAATCCTGGTATTTCCGCTTAGTATCTATGCAGATAGATCAGGTAAGAGGCTAGAAATTATGGTAATAGCTATGGTAGTAGGTATAGTAACGCATCTACTTCTATTAATAAGATCTGTACCAATATTTATATTATCTAGGCTTCTCGCAGGTTTAGCTTTTGCTGTAGGGCCTATAGGTACATTTATCTATGCAAATATTGTTCCTCCTGAGAGATTGGGGACGATGCTGGCTTTATCCGTAGGTACTATGACTTTAGCTAGTGGTCTTTTCCAAGTGTTCTCAGGAGCTATATTTACAGCTCTTGGTAGTAGATACGATATGCTATTCTATTTAGCTGCTATAGGAGGTTTCATAGCTTTGCTAATGGTTATACCTGTATACATGAAGATATGGAGGTTAGCCCACATTAGGTTACCAGGTATGAAGTTCTCGGATATCGCTACGGTTCTAAAGACTAAGACTATATACTGGGTTGGTATAAGCATATGTATATATTTGATAGGCTGGAACTTAATGTATCCAACGCTAAGCTATGTTGTTAGAGAGCTATACCAAGCCCCTATAGAGATAGCTACAGCTGTATTCGGAGCTGCATCTCTAATGCTTGGTCTAGGAACATATATGTGGGGTCCTATCCTAGATAGATGGGGTGGTAGGAAAACACTTACATTTGCATTACTAGCTTCAGCTATAACTACATTCATAATGTACTTTGCGTTAGCATCTCTTTGGGGTTATGTAGTATTCTTCATGTTGTTAACGGTATTTGGAGTTGTAGGTGCACCAGGTGTTAGCTATGTAGCTGTTAGAAGTGTTAGACCAGAGCTTATAACGGTAGCTGTATCTGTTCCATGGGTATTCGTATACATAGCGAGTATTCTTGGAGGATTCTTATCAGGTGCATTCTTAGAATCAGTTGGACTATATAGTACTGTGTTAATAGCAGCTGTAGTAGAGTTGATCGGAGCTATAATGATGACTAGGCTACCGAAAATTTAACCCTAAACCCAATAAACAAATTTACTTTTTATTCGACACCCCTTACTTTAAAAGCCTTAGTTAGCTGCTGTAGTAAAGGTGATATATCTTGAGTAGTTTAGCTATTGAGAGATATAGAGAAAGTATTGTATCAGGATCTATTCTAATCACAATGATACGCCTAGGGACGCCGTTGATGATAGCAGATCTTATAGGGCTTATATACATGGTTACAGATGCGTACTGGTTAAGTAGGTTTAGCCAATACGTGTTAAGTGTTCCAGGTCAGTGGTTCCCCATGTTCTTTATCCTTATATCTTTTCTAATGGGTATCTCTGCAGCAAATTTAGCCTTAGTTTCTCAATATGTTGGTGCTAAGCTATACGATAAAGCTAGCGAAGTTTCATCTAAGATGTTTACCTTATGTTTATCAACTTCTGTAACCCTTGCTTTAGTTTTTCATATTGTTAAACGCTATGCATACTTCTACATCATTAGACCTCCCCCGGAGATCTTTGACGAAGTTCTAGACTATGTAAGCATTATGGCTCTAGACTTAGTTATCTTTGGCATAGGCATGGCTATAGGCACAATTCTCCAAGCTATTGGCGACACAAAGACGCCTGCTACCACGATGAGTATAGGTGCTTTGGTAAACGCTATACTCGACCCTATATTCATAATTGGCTTGGGTCCTCTACCGGCTATGGGCGTCCGTGGTGCTGCTATAGCAACAGTTATATCGAGATCTTTTGGGACAGGGCTTCTATACTACATAATGAGGAGAAAATACCCCGATATCAAGATAAAGCTTACAAATATAGATAGAGAATGGCTTTTATTAACAATCAAAGTAGGAATACCTATAACTATGCTAACTATAAGCGATGGATTTGCATTCACATTTCAGCAAGCTCTAGTCAATACCCTAGGGGTTGTAGTAGTAACAGCTGCCGCGGTAGGCTTCATAACAATAAACATAGCCAACGCAGTTCTAAGAGGTTTCACAATGTCTATAAGCATCATGGTTGGGCAAAACCTTGGAGCTGGAAACACTGATCGAGCTCGAAAAATAGCTTTAACAGCTGCTCACATACTATTCCTAGCAGTTCTCATAGGGTCTATCTTTGTATACTTCACAAGGAGATACATAATAGCTGTATTCGCAAACGAACCAGAGGTAATAATAGAAGCAGAGAAGTTCGTATCAGTAATTGTATGGTCTTTCCCCTTAACAATGCTATCATTCCTAGGTATGTCTGTTGGAAGAGGCTCAGGCCATAACGAAATCCCGACAATATTAAACATAATTAAATTCTGGGTCATAAGGGTTGGAGTAGGCTGGGCCTTAGCATTAACAGTAGGTTTAAACGCTATAACCATGTGGATATTAATAGCTTTCTCAGAAATCATCGGCGGAACAGCTTCCTACATCTGGATCCGTTACGGCAATTGGATTAAACCGATAATAAAAGTACCTCCGCAAGGACTGCCAACGAAAACAATCCCCTCTCCATAGTGAAGAACAAGGTTTTAAACCATAAATATTTAAACAGTATATCACCTAAATAGGTGTTTCTAGAGTAGTTAAGATATCGTCAATCGTATATACTAAGGTCTACTACAATAAATGAATAATGTTTACTTTGTTCTACGGTTTGATATAACCATTACTTTGGCTAGGTTCTTCAGATACAATAAACCTAGGTATTTATACTTGTTTTCTCTTTTTAGCTAAGGAGCCACATGTATTTCTATAGGTAGCGTATATAGGTATTAGTCCTAAAACTACTATAATCGTTATGAGTACTGGAAATACTGCTCTAAACTCTCCTAAGGCATCTCTAACGATTCCCATAGCCATGGTTCCTATTAAAACAGCTGTTGCGTAGCTTGTCATTAATAAAGGCCAGCTTAGCGAATACTTCTCGTGTGCTGTTATTGTCCTGATTTCTGTTGGTGCTATAACCATCCATCCTCCTAGGCTTAAATAGATTATAGGTGATAATATTAGGAATACTGGTCTTGATGGGTATAGCCATAGGGTTGCTAGTGCTAGTATCGTTGAGGAGTAGTTTAGTGTTGCAGTAAATAAGAATCCCTTTGAATCTATTATTTTTCCGTAGATTATCCTTCCTACACCGTTGAATATAGAGAAAACAGCTATAGCGTAGCCCATGAGCTCTGGATTTATTGAAGCTAGTTCTACTCCTATTTGCTTCACGTAGCCTATGAACGCCAAAGGTGTGAAAAGACCTGCGAAGTACAGTAACCAGATTAACCAAAAGCATTTCCTGGATAGTATATCGTTTAAAGCTTTGCCAAGGTCTTCATACTCCTTAGTTTTTCTAGCACTAGGATTCATTTTCACTAAATATGCTATGGTTAGAGATATCGCTAGGTATAAAATTCCAACTATTCTCAAGCTAAAGCTAAACCCATAGACTTTAAAGAGGTGCTCAAATAATGGAGCTACGATGAGAGGTGCTATTCCGAAACCTGTTCGAACTATACCAACAGCTAAACCAGGTTTATCGGGTACCCATGAAGTAGCTATAGGGAGGGTCATGCTATCCATTAAAGCTATGCCTAATCCTGCCACAAAGTACGACATCGAGAAAAGAGCTATGTTTCTATCAACGAAACCTGCGTTTGTAAATCCTAAACCAAATAAGATAGCACCTAAGTACATAGGTATTTTCTCAGATCTAAATCTCCTTTCAAAAATACCGCCTAAAACCATTAGGTAGCCGTAACCACATAGAAAAGCAAAATAAGGTATACCAGCTTCTGCAGCCGAGATTCCCCATAGCTTCTGCAACTCGTAGCCAATAATGCTGTAAGAGTAGAGAGTTCCTCCTAGGAATGTTACGAAGAAACATAGTATAGGATATACCCATCTATTCTTACCAATATCCTTCGCATTCATTCCACATCCGATCAAAGAATTGTGATAGGCTGAAGTAAAAAATTAACGAGATAAACAGGGTACAACTATTAAACACCAACATATTTGTTTAAAACGGTAGGTGTAAATCCTAGGTATTGAATCTAATTTCTAGAGAAAGGTAGAGTTAACTTAGCTAGATAACTTTGTTTAAAGTTTAATGGGAACTTTAGCCTAAGAGGTGTCAACGTCTACTCTTTATTTCTCTATTTAAGTTACTACAATGATAAGTGTAACCATGATTTTCGTAATACGGTAGAAAGCATGGGGGAAGGGTATATATTAGTCTATTAGTTATTTGGGTAAGCATACTCTATTCAATTTATATGAACAGCTCTTCAAAGAGTACCCTAAAAAACTACTCTAGTAAACTAGTTTTCGTTGGGTGAAAAAGTTGGGTGAAAAACCAACTATGAAGAACAACATAAACAAAACCTTACCTGTTATAGCGGTTGCCCTACTCGTAATACTATCAACTTTAGCAAATGCTGTTAATCCAATCGTATTAGCTCAAGAAACAGCTACAACAACTCCATCTACTGGGGTAAACGCTTCGAAAGCTGTTAACGTAACAGAGATAGTAATTGTAAAAGCTAGAGTTTTAAAGGATATGTTGAATAAATCGATGTACCTAAACATAAGCGATGAACTTAAGAACAAGATAGAGGAACTACTAAACATCGATCTATCAACCCTAGGTATAGAGGAGCTTAGGGAGTGGATACACGATGCAACTAAGGTTCTAGCAAGTGTTTCTAGCGAGCTTAAGATGGGTAAAGCATTTAGAGTAGGTATCGTTCTTCAGAGGTACCTTAACGGTCTTAGAGAGGCTTTAATGAATAGAATAAGAGCTTTAGCTAACAAATATAATTTATCTGTTGAAGAACTAAAAGAAAAGATAGAGGAGGTGCTAACCAATACTACCAATGCTTCTGATATCAATAAATTGTCTAGACAGTTATTAGAGAGACTAAGAAATATTGAAACCATTATGGTTAAAGAATTTGCGGAGAAAGCTAAGGAGTATAACTATAGATATACTGAAAGAGTTAGAGGTGGTGAAGCCAAGGGTCTTGATGTGGCTATTAAACATATAAGAGAAGCTATAAAGATTTTGAATAGAACTTTAGAGAAACTTAAGAATGTAAATGCTTCTCCTCAAGCTATAGAAACTATAGAGAACATTATAGAGAGGTTAAAAATAGTTGAAGAAGTTCTTGAAGGTGTAGTTGAAGAAATAGGTGAAACGGTAAAACCTGAGGTCCAGAAGGTTGGGGAAGCATTCAATGCAACTTTAAAGATGTTGATATGTAGAGCGAACCACAGTATTAATGAGTTACTTGAAGAAGTTAAGAGCTTGAGGGAGAGAGCAGCTAATTTCAGCGATATATTGAGTAAAATAGATGAGCTTGAAGTCCAGCTACTAGGGTTAATGGAGAAGCTGAGAAACGTTGAATATGTTAGCGAGGTTAAAGAAATCCTTGATACAGTAAGCGAAGTGAGACTTAAAGTTATGCAACTATGTAGACAAGTTAATGTTCTTACAAATGAGTATAGCAAAAAGATTAACGAAAAAATAAAGGAAATAACCTATAATCTTATTAAAGAAGCTGAAAAGAAACTCGGAGAAGTTAAGGATTTGTACAGCAAGGTCAAAAAAGAGGTAGAGAGTATAGTATGTATACAGATATTTCCACCTCCGCCAAAATGTGTAATCGTAGAAAACATTAAGAAAATGCTTCCATTCATAGAGAAGCAGATCAACGAAGCTGAGCAAGATCTAAGCGATGCAAAGAAGAGCTTCGATCAACAAGACTATGCTAAAGCTATGGCAAATGCCCAGAGAGCTCTAGCGAAAATAATTGCCGCAGAAAACCAATTATCATCCTTAGAAAGAATGTTAAAGACTGCGGAAAAAGAACCAGGACAACAAGGAGGAAATAGATAGAACCAATATAGATATATTTTATTACGTTATTTATTTTTAGATACATTAATTTATATAATCATAACCTTTTTCGCTATAAATTAAAAATTAAATATTCCGAAATATAGAAATAAATTTAAGCTCCTCTTGTTAAACCCCTAGAAGTTAAATTATCTTGAATTTTACGGTAAAAATCTTTAGTTCATATTATTTCCTTTATGTATCCATCCTCGTATATCTCGTAGCAACTTGGTTCCAGCATTGTTATTATACATAGCGTATCCTTGACATTGTGCTTGATAAAGCTGGTTATTTCTTCGGTTTTCCTAGTTTTTTCTACTATTTTACTTTTATTAATTGATTTCTTTGCTATGCTAAGCGTATTCTTTATAGACCCTGTTAATACCTTTATCACTCCGAGTTTTATCATGTTTACTCGCCCGTTATAGGTATACTCTTATTACACCTATAAAACTTCTGGCGTTATCGATACACCTGAGTATACTCAGTATACTTAATCCTATATAAACTAATAAATTTAGTAATGCAGGAACTAACCATTATCTATTCATTAGATTTAATTAAAACTATGTAGCTCTTTAGATCCTTCTACTTTATTCTTATTTATTCTTAGTTTTACAAACACATAATTATCCTCGGTGAGGTAATCAATTTTAGCTATTTCAGCTTCTATCCCCATATCCTTGAGTATGTATAGATAATCCTCTACCCAGTCAATAACACCGCATGTAACACAGAAATGGCCTGTAAACTTCATAACGATGAAGTTACCCTCTATACCGACTATAGATGCAATTGCTTCAGGACTTCTATACCTATTATACAGTTCTACTGCTTTCTCTAGCAACTTCACTATATCAATGTTTTCTACAATACTCATCTTTAAATCCTCTCTTTCAGCTATTTTAAACAACTAGATAGATAATAATTCTATAGTTTTTCCATAGTTGTTTCTTCTCAGGTTCAGAGCTCTACATCTTACCTAAATATCTACATTAACGAAATATATTAAAGCATACAATGTGAATTTCGTATAGTGTAAAATAATTACCTCAGAGTTCGCATCAAGCTTTACTGTACTAATTACTGCATTAATCCTGGTTGCAAATAATTACTAAACGCATTTTCTACTTTAATTCTCTACAATACATAGAACAAAATGAAATATTATATCAAGCTAAATATTCTTAGATGATGTTGTATTGTAGATGAACTTTATTAAATTGAAGAAGTTATTAGTTTTAACTACATTCACAGTATATGCTTTACTAGTTGCTCTATATTTTTAACAATTATTCGTTGTCAACCAAAAATCTAGTGTTCTAGCCACAAAAAGTTACATTTGAAAGCCTCGTCCTTTAGGGCTGGGAGGAGGTCGGAGAGATATTAATTACTTAGTAAATCAATTTAGGAACTACGTTATTCAAGCTTCTCAATTATATTGTTGTATCCTTTTCTAAGGTTGTCTTTAAGTTTTTGGGTTATACCTCTTGTTTGTATAAATTTTTAACTAATTGTATGAGTTTTCTAGTGATTTCCTCTAAATTTTCTAAGCTAAGCGTAATTCCAGCTACTTTTTGGGACTTTTCTATACTTATGGTATAGCTACTGCAAGCAATATCGGTACATCTCATGGTTACAACATATGATGATAATATTTTGTTTATGTTGCTGAATATAGGATCTACAAAGCTACTTATCCTAAATATGTCTACACCTCTAGCTCTTAACTCAAATACAAAATTGTTTAATATTCTTGTATATTCTTTAGGATCTTCTGTAGCCGACATCCAAGCAATTGCATCATTGTGTATATATAGAGCTGTAGGTTTAACATCGTCTATCAAAGATATTATATAAGATATAAGCTCCGAAAGACTATAAGCAGAAGGATTAATTGTCCTGAAAACAATTCTTCTAAGAATCTTAGTAATAGTTTCGCTATCTGCACCATAGTTTTTTAGCATCTGCATTAAACCCAGGGTTAAACTTGTAGGGCAAATACTGAAATCAATGAAGAGAATCTTGGGGTTCTTTTCCACCATGTGTATAAGTATCGAAAATACTATTGGGACCCATGGCGATGTTTCCGGAGGGTATTCGAAATACATAGTTATCGGTGGTGAACTTACTTCAACAACATCAACGTCTTTGTCTTTGAAGACAGGTAATCTTTTACTCAGTATAGGGGAACAGTATGTTTCTAGGTGTACTGGTCTATGGATAATTATACCTTTGCCGCTTATTATTGAGAAATGTAACTCTGATACTGTTAACTGTTTTCCTCTAACCTTCCTAATCTCTAATATTCTCTCAATCAAACCACTTCTAATCCTATGCTTAAGGATAAGAACTGCATCAGCTACAAATTCTATCCAGCCCATGCTAGCATATTCTCTTCCTAGAGGTATCTCGGATACAAGAACAACTGCTCCACCAACGGTCTTCTGTAATTCCCAGAAAAAGTTTTGTAAATAGCCACGAGCAATAGCATTGCTTTCCACAGTTTCAAGCAAAGGGGTTACAGAGTCAACCACTACTACCCTTGGACTATGTTCTAGGACTAGCTTAGATAGGATATCTAATGTCAGTTGAATATCGTTACTAGAAGCTACTACAGGTATCTTAACAAATTTTAGCGAATTCTTCTCATCATAAGCCTTAAAATCTATGCCTACACCTTCAAGCTGTTTAAATAACTTCTCTTTATCTTCTTGAAAAGATACGTAAAGGCACTTCTCGTTATTCTTCAAAGCGTACAAACATATTGAAGAAGCAAGAGTAGTTTTACCAGAACCAGGGTGACCAGCTACCAAAATTAGCTTAGGTTCTTCGATGAAATCTCCAAGTATATCGATTAAATATTCTATTGATTTCAAAGACAATACCTATTATGCTTTAGCTATAAATTTATAGAGTAAAGAGGATAAAAAACTATGCGGAAATCCTAATTAAATAGCTTAAGTAAAGCTTCTAAATTATAATAAGATAAATAAAGTATACCTCTTTAAACTACTAAATAGACTAGTAAAAAGGTAGTATCTCTATGTTTTACAATTCATTACCATACTTTGCGAAGTGTCCTTAACAGAATACGCTATGGTGATAAACTATGCATTCACATAGTTGCGCTACGAACTAAAGGCTATAAAATCTATATTTTAGGATTGATTAAAATTCTACCTAAAACCTATGGAAACATGTTAATGGCCGCAATATATTAGTTCTACAAGAGGTAATTCTAAAAGTTAGTTAAAGAACGTTTATCGATGATTTTAGGCTTGATGTAAACAAGTATTCTATCTCTATGGTTTTATAGATAAAATATTTAATTCAAGAAGATTATTAGTTTAAAGGTTTGAGGTGCAGCAATAATGAAGATAATCTTACCTATAGCAGTTTTACTCATTATAGTAGCTATAGTGATAGGGATAACCTTTTCTTCATTAGTACGGGCATCGGGTACCACTATCACCTTAACTCAAACTCAAACAACTACAAGAACTACAACTATTATTGTTTTCAGTACTTTTGTAGAAACCATTGTTACCACAAAAACTTTATCTATTGAAGTAGGTAATCAGTGTAAAACTTCGATTACTGAAGTATATACCGGGGTTTATGGTGATGAAGATTTTGGTTTATGTATAGCTAAGGTAAACGATAAAGTATTTCTTCTGTACTTAGCAGATACCCCAAAACTCTGGTCTAGGGGTTATAGAGATAAAACTGATATTGA
>JAWASI010000033.1:13887-15716 GCA_038892955.1 Ignisphaera sp. | reverse complement strand
CTTGCAGGAGACATTATCACGTTCTTCACCTCTTTAAGATAACAACTGATGTTAGTGTAGCTACTCCTCCAGTGTTTAGCGCTAATCCAATATTAGGTGAAGGTGCTTTAAGCCCTGGAAAATCTCCTCTTAATTGCATAGCTATCTCAGCTACTTGGTAAACACCGGTGGCGCCAACAGGATGACCTCTAGCTTTTAAGCCTCCGCTAAGGTTTAGAGCAGGTTTATCGCCACTAGCGAATCTACCTTCTTTCAACAATTTCCATGAAGAACCCCATTCAGCAAATCTAAGGCCTTCTATACATAGGAGACCGGTTATAGTAAATGCATCATGGATTTCGGCAACATCTACATCTTTTGGCTCTACCTTAGCCATTCTATAGGCTTTCTCAGCTGCTTTAACTATACTTAAAGGTTTCAGTAAATCATCTCTAGAGCTAAGGTCAAGAGCATCGCCACCCAGACCTACACCTGAGATTTGCACGGGAGAATCACTGTATCTTTTAGCAACATCTTCTGAAGCTAAAATAACTACAGCTGCGCCGTCACCTATGGGGGATGAGTCCATAAGCCTTATAGGATCCGCTATGATGGTGGATTTAAGTACATCATCAACTGTTATCCTATTTCTTAGCTGTGCATACGGATTGTAGTAACCATGTTCATGCATTCTAACAGGCCATAAGGCTAGGTCCTCTCTAGAAGCTCCGTAGACCTTCATGTACAACCTCATGACTAGGGCGTTGAGAGCCGGAAAACTAGCCCCATAGATAAGCTCATGTTCAGCGTCAGCTGCTTGGGCTAACGCTAATGTTACACGAGATGTAGGATAATCAGCCATTTTTTCAACCCCTACAACAGCAACAATGTCGTACATCCCTGAAGCAACCAACGAGTAACCAACTACAATAGCATGGCCTCCACTACCACAAGCTGCTTCAACCTTTAATCCCCCTATGCCCCTTAGGCCCATTGCATCTGCAGCTAATGCTGCTAGAGAATCTTGTTGATAGAGAGAGCTACTAAGCATATTGCCTATAACTACAGCTTCAGGCTCAGCTCCTCTAGAGTCGTTGTATGCTTTAACGAAGGCCTCATAAATAAGATTAGCAAACCCCTTCTCGTAATGCCTGTCTATTTTTGTCATGCCTACGCCTACGACATAGACTTTCTTCACAGCATGAACACCCTTAAGGTGATATGCTAACGATATACGTTAAGCTTCAAATATTTAAGACTTGATGTTAGGAACCATAACAAAGATTTAATAGTCTCCAAGTAATAGATGAACTTAGGGGATGTCTTTAGTCATGCCCCCTGAACAATGATGAATATCGGGGTATAGGAACCCATTTTACCTACGAACCCTAAACATTTGTTCGTTTTTACGTTCATACAATGAAATATAGGTTACATCATAAACTATTTCAATCCTAAGCACATGTGTATAACCCTTAAAATCCACAACAGCTATACCTAAATTTTCAATTCTTTCACCTAAATACCTAAGTAGGTTAGAACAAGAATCTATAATATTACCTCGCTTTCGACATACACCAACAACACTAAGAGGTAATCTATAACCTTTAAGCATTAAGGTATTAATAGCACACCTAACGATATCCTCATAACTAGTCCTACAAACAATATCTATCGGTATAACCCAGTAACCTCTAACATGCCTAGAAACAAGAAGCTTGACAACCCAAAGAATATCAACATCTTTACCAAGATCTACAACAACAAAACCTTTGCCATCAAACCACCTACAATTAGCTTCAACACCGTAACTAAAAAGAATATTCATAACGTCTTCACAAACATATCTC
>JAWASI010000033.1:8136-13877 GCA_038892955.1 Ignisphaera sp. | reverse complement strand
CTGGGGCTCAGTACTCTTGACATCTATCATATATCAACACGCTCATGCATCATCACAGCCCAAGTATTGATAAATATTTAACCCCTAAAAAATTAGATAACACTAACAGGTAGCAAAACAGTTGCGGGGGTGCCCGAGCTAGGTCAAAGGGGGCGGGCTTAAGACCCGCTGGCGTAGGCCTGCGTGGGTTCAAATCCCACCCCCCGCACCAAAGATCCTTAACATAATTACATTTAATCTGTATTACCTTATTATACAAATACAGGCATTATTATTGTATTTAAATAATGGAGTTTTCATGTCATACTTTTAAATGAATTAATTATTTTTACAGTTAAAGATTAATATAAGATTAGATTGGTTGACGAAATAATATCTATTATACTACCTAGTAAATTATATTCTTAAATAATGAAACTAAGTATTTTAGCTTATATAGTCTGAATTCGTTTCTTTTAAACTCCTTGATTAAACCATTGCTAAATTGTATATGGGCTATTGCTGTAATGATTTTAGAGGTCTTCATATATCCTGTGACATGATCTTTATGTCGATAATGGTGAGTGGCAATAGTCCATGGAATCTCCTCATAATTGCATAGATAAAGTACAACACCTAATACAGCTTCATCCGATATATTATTCCTTATTGAGTACTCAATATTATTGAATGCTTTCTCAACTTTTTCTAATACCTCTAAGTCAAGAGGTTTGGATATATATACCAATTGCTTAGGTCCTATGAAAAAAGGAGAACCTTTGCCCAATAAGAGTTCTAATGTATTCCTTGGTTTAATTCTATACATATATATAGGATATTTTTCACCATTAATATTTATATCTCCTACATACTTACTCCTCCTTAGCCACCCTGTTATATTATGTTGTGAACCCTCATAATCTAATAATGTATATATGTCATACTTTTTTAATATACCATGTATTTTAGGGTATCTTGCATCTAGAACGTTATCGCTATCGATTACAACGATATCTTTGCCATAGTTATGCATATCATTTAAAATCTTTAGCCATGTCCCCCCTCTACTACGCCAATTACCAAAGACAATCTCTATATCTCTGTTAATAACCTTCTTCACAATATTTATCTGTTTTTCGCTATAAATGTTATCAATGTATACCATGGAGTATTCCGGCTTAATTATCTCGATGTTTTTGATGAAATAATCTTCTATTTCATGTAGTCTATAAAAAGGTACATACGTAATTAAAATCATGTTTTGGGTACCTCACCCTTTACTACTACTAAAGAATGTTATTAGAACTTAAACTATATATTTTAATGAAAGGCGTATATGTAGAACAGTTTTAGAATTGCTAGGAATCTTCAAATTAACGTTTCACGATATCTCATAATGTTATGGTTAAATTTGAATAAAGGAAGTAATTTATGAATCTATTAGCAGTTAAATGTATAACATTCGTTGAAAATATATCAACGCCTAGAATTATTTGCTTAATGCTGTTTTGTCGAGATTTATGTAAAATTTTAAACCATAGACATTGATTAGAATATTAATTTTGAAGAGAAGACATAAAATTTAGTCAAATACATTTTCGGTTGTTTTACAACGCAAGACAAAAATTATATATTTGACCTTACCTTTAACCTCTACATTTCTATGTACAAACTTATTTGAGTAAATACATGGGATCTATGTTGTATTATAACATTGTTGTAAACCTCATCATTGCATGAACTTACTTCTATATAATGACATTAAGGAATCTTTTTATTTGAAGGAGGAATATTATTGTTCAAAATTAGGTGGTGGAATCCTATTTGACATTCATAGGGAGAAACTTATTTAGTTGAGATTGTATCTCGAGCTGGAACGTAGGGTTCTACGTGTACTGTTGCTTCCCACTTTAGGGTATCCTTGATTATTTTTTTTCGATATCTGATGCAATTTTGTGGGCTATGGAAACAGGAATTTCTGGTGGAAGTCTAATATGTAACGTAATTTCAGTATGCTCGCCGTATTCGTGTATATGTACATGATGTAAGTCTTGAACTGGTGGGGATACGTTGTAGACGATCTTCTTTATTTTTTCGATTTCTTCTTGTGTTGGGGCTCTGCCTAGGAGTTCAAATGTTTTTGTATGAATTATTTCTATTCCTGTGTATATTATTAACGCTGATACCATGAATCCTAATATGCTGTCTAGCCACCATAGGTTGCCGCCAAGAGCTATGGCTGTAGCTAATAAAATAGAGGCAATAGCATCACTTCTATGATGCCATGCATCAGCGGTAATCGATGATGCTTTATACTTCTTCCCTAGATTAAATGCCCATAGAGCTAGAAATTCTTTAGCTATAGCTGAAACAACTAGCAGGATAACTAAAGACCAGCTAAATATGAAGGGTTCTTTGGAAATAAACTTAGCATAACTTCTCTGAATAAAGTCTATACCCACCATTATCAGCATAGCTCCAATAACAACTGTGGTAATATGTTCAGCTCTACCGTGGCCAAAAGGATGCTCTTTATCAATAGGTTTGTATGCTACCCAAAAACCTAAGATAACAACAGCAGAGGTTAGTGAATCTGATAAAGTATGTATTGAATCAGCTACAATAGCTATAGAATTGAATAAAACTCCGTAGAAATACTTTAATGCGAATAATACAATGCTTACGACTATAGAAACTATACCTTCTAAATAACCAATTCTCTTCCTATCATTGAGCATAGGATTATGTCACCGAGTTTCTAATTCCTTAGTTTTAGAATGCGCATAAAAATTTAATCCCTGTATTGATAGCAGAAGAGAAAATCAATAGTTTAATGTTTAGGTATATAGCTATACATCCTAAAACAGTTCATTAAGTTTATTTAAAGTTCACGGAGAGTTTTGCTATTAAACAAAGCGTCACTTTCTATAGCAATACTAATGCATTACGCTTTAAAAATTTAATTAAAGAGTAGTATTGAAATCATAATATCGATATAAAGCAAACTTTTGCAATGTGCTACTGAATGATGATCATATCAACTAGTTTGTTTAAGAGATATCTTATGGGGATAGCATATACCATAATAGGTTGTAGAGTAGTAATAATATGGTCAAGGTTTTCGTAAGCTAGATTACAGCCATTCGCAGTAGGTACACCTTGTTGTGTATGATTCTTCGTATGGTAAGGTAGCTCTTCTTATAATAAACTGTTCGTTGAAGTCTTTCATGTACTCTAAGACTATGTTTTTCATGTTTTTAGTTAATATGTATACTGGGATAGTTATACCTAATTGTAGTATAGCTTTCTTCGCTAATGCTTCTCTCAGTATTTGATTTGCGCTTGTACATACATAGTCTGCTTTTTCAATGTGTTCTACACAACTAGCTTTAGCTAATGTATTGCATGTAGAGAATATGGTTAGGCTAATACCGTATTTATCCTCAATTCTCCTAATATCCTGTATTTCCCAGCATCTTAAACCGATTACACTTACAGCTATCTTTTTACATCCCATCTCAACAGCTTTAACAACTCCTTTAACCTGGTCTATACCAGCGCTAAATCTATCTAGTACAGCACCTCCTAGCTTCTCTATACCCTCAATTACTTCACGAATAGGGTACGTTTTGAGGAGACCATTCATAACAGCTCCAATACCTTGGACAAGCTGTGAAGATTTAGCGACAACAGTTCCTGCACCATCACATACAATTACAGCGCAATCAAAGAACCCTTTCTCTATACCCCAAGAAATTATCTCCGATGTTCCAAAAGCAACTACTTTCCCTAGATCAAACCTTCTCTTAGGTGTAAACAACCCATACTTCTTCATTTTAAGCTTTAGCACATACTCGATAACATCTTCACAAGCCTTTCGTACACCGTAGACTCTATGCATATATGTACAGTACAGAACCTTTGGTTTAGAAACAACTTCTATAGATCCATCTTCGTATATCCTAGCTACGGCTCCCATAATCAATGTTTCGTGATACTTCATGGTATAGACCTTTTATATATAACACTTTACACTAAAATTATTTAGTTATTTACTAAATAGTTATAGTCATTATTGCTACAATCGATTTCTATACTAAATACTCAAAAATACAAGATACTGATGTATATATTAAAAATATAATCGACTATATATTGACTTGGAGATATTAAATGATTATACTCTTTTCGTATCTATGTGTAGACCTCTTCAATAGCTTCAATTACTTTACCTTTATTTACCTCTAGACCTAGATCTTTCAATGTTTTTGCTAACGCTGTATAAGCTATGATTAAGTGTGTTCTAGATGCTTGTACACCCATATGTCCTATTCTAACTACTTTACCTTTAAGTTTACCCCAGCTGCCTGCAAGCATAATCCCATACTTTCTCCACATTACATCTCTTAGAATTCTTTCATCAATATTCTTCGGTGATATAAATGCTGTAACTGTAGGTGAGGAATCTTTTTTTGTCAATGGGTAAGGCTCTAGATTTAATGCTTCTAAAGCTCTCCAAGAAGCTTCCTTAGCCATCTCATGGCGTTTGAAAACATTTTCAATTCCTTCTTCGAAAATTATGTTAAGAGATTCGTCGAGTGCATATACAAGTGATTCGCTCATTGTGTAAGGGAATACGCCTTGTTCATCAAGAATATTCCTCCAAATACTAAGGCTTAAGTAGAATCCGCTGTACTTAACCTCCTCGACTCTATCCCAGGTTTTCTTACTTACAGCAATTATCGTTAAACCTGGGGGTAGATTTAGGGCTTTTTGCGAACCTCCGATAAGAATGTCTAACCCTAGATCATCGAAATTAATCGGCATTCCACCTATACTTGAAACTGCGTCAACTATAATTAAAAGACCATAGCTTTTAACAACTTTAGCAATGTTAGGCAAATCATTTAGTAATGCTGAAGGAGTATCACAGTGAACAAGCGTTAAAGCTATGGCATCTTTGTTCTTTTCAAGAACTCTGTCAAGTTCATTTAAATCTAAGCTTCTTCTCCAATCCTCTTGTCCAACATATACAGGAATACCACCATACATCTTAACAAAATCGCCGAAACCTTCACCATAAACACCGTTAGCGATTACGATAACCTTATCCTTAGGCTTCACGGTATTGGCTATAGCTATTTCTAGCCCAAGAATAGCCTCTCCAACCATTATGTATATATCTGATGTATTAACCCCTAGTAACCTCTTCAGTTTGCCTCTAACATTATTGTATACATCAAGGAACTCAGGGTCTAGGTCAGGATTAGTAGTTTCTTTGAGTAAAGCTCTCTTTATTCTTTCAGGTATCTCTGTAGGGCCGGGTGTTAACACGAATTTGTCTGTGTAAAACCTCATAGCTTATCCCAACTATACCTAGGAGTAGCACTATATTTATAGTGCTTCATCAAAATATATGGATAAAACTTGATTAGTGATATAAGAAAGAACAATGAGTTTAGCCTAAGGTTAGCAAAGCAGTTTATAGACGAATTATAGGTAGGGTTTATAATCCCTTAGAATACTTTGAGTAGAGCAGGCTTAGCTATACTCCGCTGAGCTTTGTGAAGAACATAACTATTAATAAATATTGATAACGATTGAAGTTCTGGTGGCTAGGGAGAAGAACTATGTAGTTGATAAGATCTTTGGTAAAGTAGAATCATGGGGACCTGTAAGAGATTAATTGTTAAGAGGTTAATTGTCTACAATTGTGGAGGTGTTATGCATAAGCCTAGACCAGGACTTTACTGGGATGTCTA
>JAWASI010000033.1:7134-8126 GCA_038892955.1 Ignisphaera sp. | reverse complement strand
CAAATTGATTTTAATAGTCTTTACCCAAACATAATAGTTAGATACAACGTTTCTGGTGAAACAATAGATAAAACCTTTGCAGTAATAAGCTGAAGTTTCCGTGGAGTACTCATAGTGTATGCGTAGATATAGAAGGAATTGCTTCTGCAAGTATTAAGAAGTTAATAGACCTTGATGAGCTCTACGATCTCTTAATTGGGAAACAGGGAGGTAATACACAAATGCAGGAAGAGGGTTGTTAAATGGATTCTCGTAGCTAGCTTCGGCTGCCTTTGCTATAGGAATAGTTTGTTCGACTCGGTCATGGTCCACGAGCTCGTGATTGGTATAGACCGGGAGATACTAGGAAGAGCAAGAATAACAATTGAAAAAGAAGGATACAGGGTTGTGCACGTCATCGTAGATAGTATCTCCATAGAGAATGTTAGACTCCTTAACGGTTGCGAAGAACTTAAAATATCGTGGAGAAAGCTACAAGTTTTAAGGCTAAGGTTGGAGCTTGTTATCTATGGCTATATATACCTCAATATATCTCCAGCAAAAGAGGAGCCCCTAGTAAATACTACAATCTTCTTTTCGATAGCTTAGTAAAAATGGAGAGAGTAATTGCTATTAGAAGAGATATACTGCTCTTAATTAAGAAAGCATGGTTAAAAGCCTTAGAGCCCTGTGATAACAAGAAGTGATAAGATAAGAAGAGAAGGATATAGTAAACTACCTAGATACGTTGTAAATAGTTCACCTCCATAGGCTTATCTATGTAGAGGATAGGTTAATACCATAATAGAGGTGATCTTATTCAACGCATAGATTTCGATAAACATATTTCTCTATTAGAGGAAATGGGAAAGGGACTTACATCAGAAGAAAATATACACTGGCTTGAAGTAATTATCGTAATACGGGGATATCAAGGATTAACCATAGGAAAGTTTAGATCTAAATAAGATTAGAAATGAAAGACCTAAAAAATTCATTTTATTTTCTAGAGA
>JAWASI010000033.1:5689-7117 GCA_038892955.1 Ignisphaera sp. | reverse complement strand
TTAACCTCTCTAAATTCATAGATGTGGAGTACAACTAAATGTTCTTCCTTCTAAGGTACAGAGTCAATACATTGAGAAGATTCAATGTGTATATGGGGATGTTTTCTCTAAGATAATGTCATCTATTTGTAAGTTTAAGATTATGAAAACTTATATTAATAGTTTTTGCTCCGATAAAAGGTGAAATACTTGAGTATAACACCTAGCGTTCAAAGCCATCTAGACCTTAATACATGCATGAAGATTCTTGCTAGGTTTAGAATCATAGTTATAGTATTGACAATTGTGGTAATTGTAATGGCCGGGTTTTTAGCGTGGGTGAGCATCAATTATTTTAATTATAGGCAGTTCTACTACGGAGGTTCTCCGGAATTACCTTACAAGATACTTTTACTAGATATCTATCATTACTATGGAGTCGCATTGCGTAGTATACAAGCTTCTCGGGATCTTCTTATCGCTAACTATTATGCTCAGCACCTTCCTATTCAGCATAGCATTTTATGGATACTAGATGGTTTGTCGGATGCCCCAAAGCTCTATGTTAATGATTCGATAAAGATTCTTGATGCAATTTTAGAGCAAATTAGAAATATTAGTTGGCCCAGTAGTTTCAATGACGAGGTTGAGCAATTAAAGCAGTACATCTACGAGCTTAGATTACTTGCTATTGAAATACAGCGAATTGTAAACAAGGACACGTATACAGCTAACGATATAGAATTGATTAAATCTTTTACTGCTTCATTCAGTAGTTATAACGATAAAATCTACAAGTTAATTGAAACTGCGTCATGATTTCATGCCTTGCTTTCGTTAGGCTTAGCATTTATTTATACCTCAATCTCTATCCTTGTCTTAAAACCCAATGTTCTAATTGCCTACTGAAGAGCTAAACAACTAATTAGCTGTCTATACCCATTATCTACACCCTTGAATTTTTATTGCGCAGGAAAACGGTTGTTCCTTGAGGTATCAAGGCTCCTCTCTATAAGGATATAACCAAGGATAAAGTATATGTGTTAATGTGTTAACTAGTTAAAGTTTGTACAAGTTAGGTAATTTGTAGTTTCTGCT
The DNA here is from genome assembly GCA_038892955.1 of Ignisphaera sp. Lineage (GTDB taxonomy): Archaea > Thermoproteota > Thermoprotei_A > Sulfolobales > Ignisphaeraceae > Ignisphaera. The sequence goes on along the minus strand of JAWASI010000033.1, from coordinate 6,040 downwards.
TTTTGCAGTATTACGTCTATAGAATGCAAACATGTAGTTGCTTTGATGATTTAAGTCGTGGTTTCTATCACGGTATGAAATTTTGTATAAATACAAAGTTGTTTACTTCTAAATTGTTGCAACATTAAACAACAACTCCTTAATATCTTTACTAGGTTTTGTCACAACTATATAGAATTTCCTTAGCCTCCATTGTATACCTGCGGGACCAGGTTTGTATACAAATACCTCTGTTCCTACTTCTATATCGTTGATATAGAGTTTTCTTATTTTTTCTTGACCTAATAGAATCTCTATGTGTTTGAGGAATTCAGTTAATTCTATAGCTACATTAGTAGAAGGTTTTGTTAA
>JAWASI010000033.1:0-5679 GCA_038892955.1 Ignisphaera sp. | reverse complement strand
ATAACTCCATCCACCCCAGGGAACACTAGGGTGATACCATGCTTCCCAAATAACGTCTTTAACATCTTCTTCAACATATGCCGGTGCAATTATTTCACCTATTTTTTTACCTGCTGGAGATGGAAGCCATGATGAATTTGACCCTCTGTATATCCATATCATAAGCTCTAAATCTCCAGGTTTTGGACCACCTTGGAATAGGGGCACTTGTGTTAACCAGATATCATATGCAATATTGGTTGCTTGATCCAGTCTCTCAATTACGAAGTTAGTATAGAGACCAACTCGTTTACTGCTAACTACCTCCTCTACTGTTACAGGAAGTTTAATAGGTTCTATACTAGGTGGATGCTCAGGAGGCATCCCCCACGGCTTCGGACCATATATTACTTCGTGGTAGGCATATGTATTCATGAGCGCTACAGGAGAAACCATGTTGTTTTCCACAATAACTTCTCCGCTGCTACACTTCATAATAACTTCTCCATTAAAACCTTCTTGTATTGCCCAAAGATTTGGATCAATACTTGCTCTCCCAATAGATGCAATGTTAGTTCTTCTATTTGTTGTCGCCCTAACTTCAACATTTTTACTACACGGTATTATAATTAATCTCTCCATATTTTCTAACCTACCTGCAGTATATGGTTTGTCGAGATCTGCGGTAATATGTTTTAAATCGTACTAAAGTGCAGTAAATGTGGTTTCACAAGTGATAGAGATGTGATCGCATGTATAAACCTGTTCTACAGACACACAAGATGTGGGGGTCTAGGGGTGCCCCTGAACGCCCCTAAGGGTGATGCAAACCCAAGACCAATGCGGGGGAAAAGAGATGAGGCAATGAAATCAACTTACATAAACCTACATCAGAGCTGAACCCCGTCCAGGAGGTTATGGATAGAAGCATTTTAGAACTTATACTGTTTACACTTCTATTCATTACAACAATAATATGCACTATAATATCCATTCTTTGCATTTCTTATATTTAAATATAGGTAGAGAATGATTGATTGATAACCTACTCTACACTATATTGTTAAGTATAAGCGTAACCGTTAACATTATTTGTTAGTATAAAACCTTAACCACTGAATTGATATTAACATATGTTATGAATAGACACCTAGTAAAAGTAGGTCTAGATTTTGAGCAAGGTAAACGTTGTCATCTTACTATACTTATCCTTAATATAAACCTTAAAAATCAAGACTTTATCGGTATCGTTATTAATTTATTGGTTTAGTTCTTCCTCAAATTCTGGTACAATAATTTAATTCCTTAACGTAATTCCATCTCTTTGTATGTAGCTGCATTTTTAACGTTATAATCATCTTTAGCGGTAATCATTAACAGTATAAGTTTACGTTTCTTCTTATCCTCAAAAGGTTTTGATTACATTAACTAAAGCCATACCAAGTTCACCAAAAATGTGAAGTAAAATCTTTATAAATTAGAGCACTACAGATTTTAACTTTCAATACAATAGAGAGCTATTTCTTTAGTTTTAGGTATCACCGTATTAAAGAGGGAATTCAAAATAGTGATTAGAATAACATGTTGAGGATAGTTAAGACTATAGGATGCTTGTCTAGGGTGTTATTAATCTTCAGAGTGTACACATAATTGTTGGGAGAACATAATGGTTAGTATACGTGTTTTTATCCTTGGGGTAATTAGTACCAATACCTATGTTATATATGATGAAGATAAAAATGCTCTCATAGTAGACCCTGGCGATGACTCGCCGGAGATCATTGATTGGGTTAATAAGCTTGGGCTTAGAGTTAAAGCTATTGTAGCTACCCATGGACATTTCGATCACATACTTGGCGTTGATTACTTACGTAATTCGCTAGGTGCTGAATTCTATATGCACAAAGAGGATTTAGGAATATCTAGGGAAAGCATGGAATGGATGTCTCTATGGGGTTTAAATCCTAGGGAAGCTCCTAGACCAGATCACCTAATAGAGGAAACCACTATGGAAATAGGATCTCTTCATGTTGAGATAATCCATACCCCCGGTCATACCCCCGGTTCTATATGTATATATGTAAAAAATAACAAAATTATTTTTAGCGGTGATACGCTATTCTATAAATCAGTAGGTCGTACCGATCTCCCAGGAGGTTCAAATAGAGAATTGATGAATAGCCTACGTAAAATATTTACTATTCTGCCTGCTGAAACAATGGTATATCCAGGACATGGGCCTAGCACAACACTTAAACATGAACTTATAGCTAATCCCTTTGTTAAACTAGTCTTAAAATAATTGTATGTAACGGGATAAGTATTTATAAATTTATAATAAGCAAATTTGTTGTAATGTCTTAGTGTAGAGGAAAGGTGCTATTATTTGAGCTATGGACTACTAGATTCAATTGTATTAGGATTTATTCAAGGTATTTTTGAGTGGCTTCCCATATCAAGTAAGACGATAGTCATGCTTTACTCGTCTTTAGTTCTCGGAAAACCTCTTGTTCTATCATATATCGTTGGATTAGCTATTCAAGGAGGAACTACTTTTGCTGCTATAGCGTATTTTTGGCGCGAGATTCTTGATATAATTTCGTTAAAGAATAAGAAGCTGCTTATGTACGTACTTATTACTACATCCTCAACATGTTTAACAGGTATACCACTATACATTCTATTCACAAATATTTTAGAGTTTGACGAAGAATTTTCAAATTTAAACTTTGTAACTATAGCTATTGGTATTCTTCTTTTAACACAGGCATGGGTGTTAAGCAAATTAAAACCAGGCATAAAGAGAATTGATAATATAGATACGTTTGATTCCCTAGTTTTAGGGTTTATACAAGGCTTATCTGCTGTACCAGGTATAAGTAGATCAGGTGTAACAATTGCAACACTACTTTACCTAGGTTATACTGTTGACGAGGCTCTTAGGTTAAGTTTCCTAGCATCTATACCCGTAAACCTAGGAGCAACAATTCTTACGCTAATACTAGAGAAACTAGGCATCATTTACGTTGATATTACTTCAATAGGTTTAGCCTCCTTAACATCATTAATCACCGGTTTTACTACAATTAGGTTATTGCTAACTATAGCTAAGAAGTATAGCTACAAATTAACAATAGCATTAGGTATAATAACAATAGTGATTGGAGTAACTACAACCACAGCCTTACGCAACTGTTTCGGTTTTCATATAGGTTTATAAGTGTTGATATCAACTAACATCAAACAACATGAAACCCAAACCCCTTCCTGTGTAGTGAAGCTTCAAGTAAAAGGTTTTCAGATTATAAAGTTTTGCTAATGCAAAATATTCATATTAAGCTTAAATTGTTTAACGTTGTTTCATACTCTATCTCTGTCCTTCACTAGTAGCTATAATTAAACCCACCTAATAAATTCTTTTTGAGTTTTCACTTTATTGATAGTATCTATTGCAGTGTATAATCTTTTTGTTCTTCTTTATGTTGTTTTAGAGTCTCTATACCTTCTATATATCATGGTGTCGTAGATCCTCCCAAGATCTACTAAGGTATGTTCTAGAAGAGGATTATTATATGGTTAAAGAGTAGATCTAAGGCATCTACCGTTGCCGAAGCACTAAAGGTAGGCACCTTCTTTATAGAGGAAATAGTCTTGAGGATGTATGCTTGTATCTAGTTAAATTACTTGGTGAAAACTATGAATTTGTTTAGGAAACAATAGAAGTTGCATACATGAATATAATTTTCACTAAGTTGTATTGAATGTAGTTACCGTAATCTACAGTAATATTCATCAGTTTTTATCACGCTCCTAGTTCTTATTAGTCTATATTTAAATATTTGTTATGATTGTTTAGCAATATGATTAAATTTATAAAAAGCTTTTATTGGTGCACACTAATTAATGTAAAGGTGTACATTATATGGTATCCAAGGAGCTTATTGATAAAGCTAAGAAATTTCACGGCCATATATGCCCATTCCTTGTTCTTGGTTTAAGGATGTCTGAAATAGCTATGGAAAAACTCGGAGTAGCTAGGACTGGGGTTGTGGAGTCCATTGGGGAGGATCTAATAGCTATAGTTGAAGCAAATAATTGCTTAGCTGATGGTGTTCAAGTGGCTACAGGTTGTACTTTTGGTAATAATTCGTTGATATACCTTGACTTAGGTAAAAATGCTGTAACATTGATTAAAAGAAGTGAAAAAGTGGGTATACGAGTGTATATAGATGCCGACAAGATTAGGTCGAAGTATTTCACAGAAGAAGCTTTAATGCTTTTCCAGAAGGTTGTAGTTGAGAGAAAAGGTAGTTATGAAGAAGTAGAGAAGCTTCACAAGATATGGGAGGAAATAGGCTACAAAATGGCTGATATACCTGAGGAGGAATTTGCTATTCAAGAGGTAGAGGTAATTGGAGAAATTGAAAGAGCGCCTATATTTAAAAGTCTAAGGTGCTCTAAATGCGGTGAATTAGTTATGGAGACAAGGGCTGTAAAAATTAACGGGGCTATACTTTGCTATAAATGCAGAGGTGTAGAGGTAAATGCTGTTATAGGTAGAGGTATAGAGAAACTCAAGACTATACCGTACAGTATTATCAAGGCTCTATGATTACAGCTTTCAGTTTATTATCTACAACTGCTTTAACTTCAAAAACTTTTTTGATATTTTCATTAGTTAAAACTTCTTCTGGCTTTCCTAGAGCAACAATATCTCCATCCTTAAGCATTATTATTTTATCTGAGAACCTATAGGCATGGGTTAGATCGTGTATAGCCATAAGAACAGCTACCTTTCTTTCTTTAGCTAAGATTCTGATTAGCTTAAGTACCTCTACTTGATACTTGGGATCAAGATTAGCTGTAGGTTCGTCGAGTAGTAGAACTCTAGGTTCTGCTACAAGAGCTCTAGCAATCACAATTCTCTGTAATTCTCCGCCACTAAGATGATTCAATCTCCTATGCATAAGTTGATCAGCTTTAACTAGTTTAAGAACTTCTATAGCTTTATCTAAGTCTTTTTTGCTGTAGTTAAGTATTGCGTAAGGTCTTCTACCTGTTAATACGAAGTCTAGTACAGTTAGATACGTTGTTACATCTATTCGCTGGGGTACATAGCCTACGATTTTAGCTAATTCGCGCCTTATGTAGTTATGGATATTCTTACCGTTTATGTAGATAGAGCCTTTTAATGGCCTCAAAACACCATCTATTGTTTTCAATAATGTTGTTTTACCGCTTCCGTTTGGTCCAATAATTGAGACTACCTCCCCAGGGGTGACCTCAAAGAATACGTTATTTAAAGCTCTATGGCTTCCGTAGTAAACACTAATACCTACAACCTTCACTATAGTCATTGTTTAGCACCTCGGAAAAGCATAGTTATTAAGAGCGGGGCGCCAATGAACGATAGTACCACACCTACAGGAAGCACCCTAGGTGCAAGTATTGTGCGAGCAACTGTATCAGATAATAATATGAGTATCGAACCCATGAGCATTGATGCTGGGAGTAAATACCTATGAGAGCCTCCTACCATTGCTCTAGCTACATGGGGTGCTACAAGGCATAAAAAAGCTAATACACCTACAAAAGATGTTGCTAAAGCAGATCCTAGAGCCGCTATAGCTGTAGCAATGAATCTAGACTTCTTGGGGTTTACACCCGATGAGTAAGCTATTTCGTCTCCCAAAGACAGTA
>JAWASI010000032.1:0-16340 GCA_038892955.1 Ignisphaera sp. | reverse complement strand
TTCTTTTGGTTAACATATATAACCTCAAACCTTTTCTCAAGAGACTCATAGTCTATGGTGAACTGTATTTTTCTATATGTAGAGATAATCTCATATCAGATATCCTGTTTATAAGGTTCGCAATAATGTTATTATAATATCTTTCAACTATAACGTTGTATCAAAATCTAAGAGCTTCTAAATAAATACCTGTAGGTATCCTCTTACATTAAGTGAAGCCACAAAGCTAAAAGCTTTTGTTATTCTCTTACGTCATAACTTTGTAAACCCTCGTGTAGTTAAAGAAGCCCACGTTAAAAATTTGGAGATCTACACGTAGACTATAAATGATGTATCTATAGTTCTTAAGGTAATTAGTTGTAGCTTAGATGATTTTGCAATTGACGATCCAGCAATAAAGATCAGTATACATAAGCAGAATAAGTTAACTATGTGTACTTAAGTATACTTAGCAAGTACGTCTTAGAACTGTATAGCGATAACCTATATCCCTATATGCGCAGATCACATGATGTAGCTCCACCACGCTGAATAATGATGAAAATTCCTTTGGCTGATTAAATAATATATAGCTAAGTTATTCTATTCATCAGATTCCTTGTATGCTATAACATCTATTTCTATTTTTGCACCCCTAGGTAGAGCAGCTACTTGTACAGTTGTTCGCGCAGGTGGTTTTTCTTTAAAGTATTCGCCATAAATTTTGTTAAACTTTTGAAAATCATTTAAATCAACTAAGTAAACTGTAACTTTAACTACATCACCTAGAGTGTACCCCGCAACCTCTAGAATAGCCTTTATATTCTCTAGAACTCTACGTGTTTGAACCTCTATATCTCCTTCTACAACACCTCCTGTCGCTGGATCTATAGGAATTTGTCCCGATAGAAATAGCCAAGGGCCAACCCTAATAGCTTGAGAGTAGGGACCTATAGGTTTAGGGGCTTTATCTGTATAAACAATCTCTTTAATCATTTTTCCACCGTCTTTGTTAAACCACTCCGCTAAGTATTTAATTTTACTTCCTTTCTATAACTCTTAAATTCACAACTATTCATCCCCTACCTTTAACTGATATCAAGTTAACTATTACTTAAGCATATGGCCGGTCTACATCTATGGAAACCTAGATATACTCCTAACCTGGGTATAATTTATGCAAGTTATCTATTTGTTGAACAACATAAAAATATAGCTTGATTGATATCGTCTTAAAAAATACGAATTTTATAGCACTTTGTTTAAATATGTTACGACAGTATGTGCTATTATCCGATTTAACTGTAGTTAATCTAGCTTATTTTACACCGCATTACATAAAGATTTAAGCTAATCCATAACTACCTTGACATCCACATTGATATGCCTTAAATGTTAGATCTCAATGCATTCAAAGGTTTGCTGGTGATAGTATATCTAGTTGATATGTTAATAGCTAGAAGTAGAAGACCTCATCTACCTGTTTGGAGCATAATAGCTTTCGCGATGTTCATGGTTTTAGCTCTAGGTCTTGCCCCTGTAGACGATATTAGTTCTATTGTTAACTTAGATATTCTTCTTTTCTTAATAGGTATGTTCAGTATAGTAGCTATTCTTGATTACTCTGGTGTACTAGATGCTATAGCAGCTTGGTTTATTGTTAAGTTTAGAACTAGGTATAGCATACTCATCGCATTAAGCCTTATATACGGGATTCTCTTTGCTTTCGCAGTTAACGATACATTAGCGTTGATGGGTGTACCAATATAGCTGTAACAATATCTAGGGCTATTGGAGCGAATTTGACGATGATTATATTTTTACAGCTTTCTCTATAACCATAGGCTCCGTTATGACATCTGTAGGGAATCCTCAGAACATGCTTATATCGTCTTTATCGGGTATACCATCTCCTTTCCTAGTATTCTTAAAGAAATTAACAATACCAACGATACTTAACTTAATTGTAACTCCTCTATTATTGGTTAAAATGTTTAAAGTAAAAACAAGAAAATAGGTTTAGGCCTTGTACCTGGAGAAATGATAAAAGATAAAAGAGAGGCTATTTTAGGCATCTCATGCTACCTAATTACCATAACTATTTTTATAATAAATGATGTTCTAGGAGCCTATAGTCTTCCTCATATATCGAGAAGAGGATTCATACCGTTCATGGTCTCTGCCGTAGCTTACATGTTTTCTAGACACCCAAGAAAATCCCCGAAAGGTGAACTGGGAGACCATAGCGTTTTTATAACGATGTCTGTGACCATGGAAGGTATATGGAGAAGTGGGATACTAAGCCTAGCTCTACATATTATTTTGCCAAATAAAATTGATGGGCTAAACAGGATTTTTAAGATCGCTATAGCATCTATAGTGTTCAGCCAGTTCTTAAGTAATGCATCGTTTACGGAGCTATTCATATCTTATATGAGTAGTCTCGGATATACACATGTAGACGTTAACGCCTGGATCACGTTATCAATGGCTGTGACAATAGCAGGTAACCTAACAATACTTGGAGCTACTTCAAATATAATTATGTTAGAGGTTGTGGAGGAGAAGAGAAGAAAATCGGTATCATTTATGGAACTCTTTAAAGTTGATACGCCAATAACAATAATAAACACCATCCTGTACATACCATTCATATGCTTAATCAAATAAGCTAAATAGAGAACAAGAACTTGACATAGATAGCCGAAACAAATAGGATTAAACTCCTACACCAATTATATTCTATGATGATTTACTTTTTACGACACTGCATATATTTCAATACTTTTATTAACCTAATCATCGTTCCTTTGGGATAACCTGATAAAACCTTTATATATCTTTGCCATAAAGAGGTCTAGACAGGGGTGACCTTGAGCTTAAACATGATGTCCATCAACGATATACTTCTAGATACACTTAAAGCTTTACCTTTATTCTTCTACATATTGTTTCTCGTATATGTTTTAACAAAGAAGCTATACGACATTATGGTTTCCAAGGGTGTGAAGCACAATGTTGCTGTTTACTTCAATAGAAAGATAATACATATGCTAAGTGGTGGTGTTGTAGCATTATTACTCCCGGTATTATTTAAAGAGCCTTTTGTACCTATGGTGTATGCATATATACTAGCTATAGCAACTTATTTACCACATAGAAGAAATAAACTCCTTAGCTGGTTTCAAACCAAGGATAATACATATGAGGTTAACTTCTGTATAGCGTGGGGAACCTCTATAGCTATTCTATGGATTTTAACTGGAAACCCAGCGATATCGATACTACCTGCCTTAGCTATATCTTTTGGAGATGCTGTTACCGGTATTGTTAGAAATATTGTATTTGGCTACAGAACTAAGCATTGGATAGGGAATATAGCTATGGCTATATTCGTAATCCCTATAGGCTATGTTTTTGCTGAATGGGTTGGAGTTCTAGCCATGGGTATAGCCTCTGTTATAGAGAGAGTAGAAATCGCTCCAATAGATGACAATATATTGATAGCATTTAGCGTAACACTAGTAATAGCTTTGCGGTACTTACTCTTTCACTAGCTAGAGAAATAACTATCTATAGTTGGTATTTTAGCCAAATTTCGTGTATATAGCTTAACCCTTAATATGTGGTTCTCAAAAGTTGTTGTAGGTTTGTACTCGCACTGAATGTTGTATCTATGTAGTATTTCCCCAACGTTTTTCAGGAGAATATCTCTTTCAATTACATCATCTACAAAAATAATCAAATTCTTATGCGTTGCAATAAAAGCTTTAATACTTTTACTCTCTATAAATGTCTGCAATACTTTCCTAAGCTCTTTAGCCACGGTATAGACCATAACCCCTATGTTTCGGCAATTAATTTCTAGGGGCATGGTTTCCTAAGTGTAGAGCACACCAGGGTTTATAGATTGTGAAAGTAGATGTATTGATATGTTAGTTATTAAGGAGTAGTACTACTAGAGTATGTTAGTGTTAGTACTCGTTATATACAGAGGTGGGCATGTGCCGTATATAGACATCGACAAAGTTAAATATGTAGCTAGATTTTTCACAAGGCTGGATGCTAAGCCGATGGATTTATTTGATACCCGCTTTTATCCCAAATCTAACGAGCCACTCGATAACGTCTTAATGTACTTTCTAACCATGGTAGCCATGGATCATAGGCTTAGCAGACCTAGTAGACCTTATAAAGCTGTTGTTGATGGTGAAGAATACAAGGGTGCTGATCTTCTCTATAGACTTGGTATGAAGATGTATATATCTAACCCTTATTTCTTTTCTCCTGAGAACTTAAGTAAAATAAGCGAAAAAGATATCTTAGCTTGGTTATCAGTTGGAACCGCTTCTCCACCGGATCCACAGATTAGAGCTATTCTCTTAAGGGATTTAGGTGTAAAGATTTTGCAGGTATTTAATGGAGATCCAAAGAATATTATTAGGGTTTGTGGAGGTTATTTAAGAAGAGAGGATGGATTAGGGCTACTTGATATCCTTAGGATGTTTAAAGCTTACAGCGACCCTGTTGAGAAGAAGTCTATGTTATTAGTTAAATTCCTTAGTTATAGGGGATTATTTAAAGTAGTCGATGTTGAGAACATTAGGGTTCCGGTAGACAATCATCTATCTAGGATTGCCTTAAGACTAGGGTTGATTGTCCTAGAGAAACACCTAGAAGATAAAATTTTCAGAGGAGAAGAAGTTTCATACGATGAAGATATAATCATTAGGTATAGTGTTAGAGAAGCTTATAGGAATCTCTCTATTTATACTAACTTAAGTGTATTTCATTTAGATGATTTCCTCTGGTCCTTTGGTAGAACTATATGCATAAGAGATTCACCTCAATGCTTAAAATGTTATTTAAGAAATGTTTGTAGATCCTATGAAATTAAGGTATTTCTAAACGAACACAGTTTCTACAACACATGGTATTACTGAGCAAGACATCAGACCAGAAACCGGTCATCATAAACTTCAGCCAATCTAGCTTACATCATTTTTGCTCCAACAAGGATAAATTTATCTCTAGAGCTTTTTAAGCTAGGTGAAATTGTATGACCATAGGAATTATAGGTATTGGTAAACTTGGATTAGCCCTAGTTAGAGGTCTTGTAAGCGGTGGTATAAATCCTAATAAAATAAATGTCTATGATGTATCTGTTGAAGCTCTTAAACGTGTAGAACCGTTAGGCGTTCTAATTCGTAGATCCATTAACGATCTTGTTGAGGCCTCAGAAACCATTGTAGTATCTGTTAAACCTAGAGATATCCTAGACGTCATCAATATTGTTGCACCTGTTTTAACCGAGGACAAGATCTTGGTATCAGTAGCCGCTTTTGTTCCTCTACAATCTATAGAAAGCTATATTAAGAATAAGAATGTTTATAGAGCTATGCCAAATATAGCTGTAGAAGTTAACAAAGGATTCATAGCTTTAACTCCTCCTGAAAGAAGGTGTTCAAAAGTTGAGGAAATATTTAAAGTTTTAGGCGAAGTTATTTGGGTTAAAGAGGATTTGCTAGACTTAATGACCCTCATATCAGCTTCGACACCTGCCATCGTTGCTGAACTTATCGATACATTTATTCTTGCGGCTCTTAAAGCTGGTGTTCCCTACGATTTGGCTAAAAAAGCTATTGCCTCTGTCTTTCAAGGTGTTGGAAAGTTAGCTGAGCTAAAGGATGTTAACGCCATTAGGGACTCTGTTATAACACCTCGCGGTTCAACTATAATAATGATTGAGAAACTTTATACGTATGGGGTAAAGGGAAAGCTTGTTAAGGCTTTATTTGATGCTATCGAAGAATATCTTGAGAAACTGGAAAAGTTTAGGAAGGAATTTAGGTAGAAATTTTGCTGTAAGCATACAATCAGTTTATTTACTAAAGTTAAACTATAGGTCTAAGATATACTCGTGGGGTACAAACTTATGGAGCACATAAAGGATGTAGCGGAGAAAATTCTAGGCGAGGCACTTAATAAAGGAGCTGAAGAAGCTATTGTACGAGTTCAAGAAAAAACTTATGAAAGTGTTGTATTCGATAACGGTATTCTAAGGGTTTGCAGTGTTTCTAAAGTTGTAGGCCTTGGTTTAACTGTTTACATAGGTGGAGCTGTTGGTTACCGCTATACTTCTGTTTTTAACAAAGATATTTTATCTAAGGTAGTCGATGAAGCTATTGCTTCAGCTAAAGCGCTTGGGATTAAATCTGTTAAAGAGGGAAAGGTAGAGGTTAAGGGTGTTAAAGGGTTTTATAGAACTCCGTACAACGTTAACCCGTTTGACGTAGATGTTGAAGCTAAGGTTAAGTTGGTTAAAGATCTTAACTCTGAGAGTATGAAAAAAGAAGGAATAGTATCAGCCTTCACTAGATATGGATGCGAAAGAGATAGAAAGTTCATTATCTCTAGTTTTGGCTCTACAGTAAACACAGAGGTTCTCTTCGCAGGTTTATCGCATCTAGCTGTAGCTAGATACAGTAGCATTGTTGAAAGGGTTCATGACCAGAAAACCATTGTCGGAGGATTTGAGAACATAGAGAAATTTGATTGGTACTCTTTTGTAAACGAAATTAACGAACTAGCCTATAAAACAGCTCAAGCGCCTTCTGTCACACCAGGTGTTTATAAAGTTATAGTGGATAGCGAACTAATAGGTCTACTACTTCACGAAGCGTTTGGCCATGCATCCGAGGGAGATTCTATTTACGCAGAACTTTCTGTGCTAAAAGGTAGAATAGGACAGGTTGTAGCTAACGAGAAAGTAACCATAGTAGATGAGGGGCTGGCTCCTGGTGGTTACCCCGTTCCGTACGACGATGAAGGAGTTGAAAAAGGTAGGACGTATATAGTTAAAGACGGTGTACTAGTTGGGTATCTGCATAGTATCTATACCTCTAAGAAGCTTAACCAAAGTGTTACAGGTAACGCTAGAGCCCAAGATATAACGTTCAACACCATAGTTAGGCAAACAAACTTCTACATGATGCCTGGAGATGCAAAAATTGAAGAGTTATTCGAGAACATTGATTATGGGCTCTATCTTAGGGGTAGAGGGGCTGGAGGCGGACAGGTTAATCCTGCTCTAGGTACATTCACTTTTGGTGTTGGACCCTCGTATGTGATTAGGAAAGGCGAGATCGGGGAACTGGTGAGAGGTGTTCTGGTTAGCGGTAATATCCTTGATGTTCTCAAAGATATCGAGGCCATAGGGAGGGATCTGAATATATCTACATCTGTTTTCGGTGGGTGCGGTAAGATGGGTCAGATGGTTAGGGTAGGGGATGGAGGTCCCCACGTAAGAGTTAAAAAGCTTGTGGTGGGTATCCGATGATAGATGTAGAGCGTATTATAGAGAAAGGAATTAAGAGAGCTGAAGAGTTGGGGGCCACTGAGGTAGAAATACTTGTTATAGAAGATAGCACTGTAGATATCTTAGCGACTCGAAAAGGTATTGAAAGTATTAGGAGAGGTACTGTTCTAACAGCTGATGTTAGAGTTGCTGTTGGCAAGAAGGTTACTGTGCAAGGAGCTGTTATATCATCAGAGAACGAAGTTCTCGATCTAGTAGAGAAAACCGTATCTATAGCTAAAGTAGTTCCAGAGGATCCTAACTGGGTATCGCTTCCGAAAAACTACGGGTATACACAAGTATACGATATAGTTGATGATAAGGTTAAGGTAGGGGATATAGAGTTCCTATCATCTGTAATTAACGAAGCCCTAAGCTTACCGAGCCAAGTAGATAGAAGAGCATTTGCAAACGAGGTTAGCGTTGAAGCAGGGGTTGCGCGTAAGTGGCTCGGTAATAGCTATACAGGTAAAGCTGTAGTTTACGAAAAAACATCTTTTAACTTCTACATAAATGTAAAAGCTGTTGAAGAAGGTTACGAGAGCTCATTCTATAAGTTCTATTCGGCACCAACACTTAGAGAATTCGATTTAGAGTCTTTAGCAAAAGATGCTACTTCTGTAGCCATAGCAACAATTAAAGCTAAACCGGTAGAAACAGGAAAATATATCGCTGTATTTACGCCATACGTTTTTGCAGCTATTTTAAGAACTCTTCTAGTACCTGCTGTAAGAGCTGATCAAGTACAAAAGAATAGATCTCCACTAGCTAAGAAACTCTTCACTAAGGTGTTATCTGAAAACTTAACAATTATAGATGATGGAGCAGCGCCTAACATGGCCGGTTCAGCTCCTTTCGACGACGAGGGTGTTCCTACTAAGAGGAAAACAGTTATAGATAAAGGTGTTCTAATAACGTACCTCTACGATACATACACAGCCTACATAGATGGCCAGGAGTCAACAGGTAACGCAGTTAGGTTTGGACTAGGTTCTCCGCCAATGCCAAGCGCAACAAACATTATAGTTATCCCTGGTACTAGGGCTGTAGAGGATATAATTAAAGATGCTAAAGAAGTTATAGTTATATATAGGACAATAGGAGAATGGCTTTCAAATCCTGTTAACGGTAACCTTGGGGCTACTGTTACAAACGCTATATACTACAAAAACGGAGAACCAGTTCAAGCTGTGAAAGGTATAACTATCTCTGGAAACATATACAGTCTATTCAATGAAGAGCTTGTAGCTGTATCTAGGGAAGTCGAGCTGGTAGGTAGTATGCTTGTACCACACATATGTGTAAAGGATATCGCTGTAGCAGGAGAAAAACAAGCTGGATCCTTTAGCTAAACGTAAACTGCTAATAAATACCTTAGCCCAATAGTTTTTTACAGGATTTGTTCAACACTTTCTCTATTACCTACTTTATTTACACAAATTTAGAACAGTTTTTGCATAAGCTATAGCTCTTCCTATAAGGTTTTCGTTTTGCCCAACATAGTTTGCGTAGTTAATGATGTTCTCTAGTTCTTCTCGCGTAAATAACCTAGATATCTCTTCATCTTTTAGGAGTTTCTCTAGGAAATCCTCATTTCCGCTTATTGCTATGGCTATCTCTTGTAATTTTTTGTGCGCTAAATACCTTGGCATACCTTTCTCTACCAGTTTAACCATAACTGCTTCAGCCATTATAGATCCTCTCCCTAGCCCTAGGTTTCTCTTCATAGCCTCTTTGTCTACGTATATAACTGATAGAAGTTTCTCCATATCTATAAGCATCTGATCTATAATGAGGAATGCATGGGGTATTAATATTCTCTCGCTACTACTATTAGTTAGATCTCTTTCATGCATTAGAGGTATATTCTCCAAGGCTATTCCAACCAAGGATCTCAAAACCTTAGCTAAACCTGATATCCTCTCAGCTGTTACAGGGTTCCTCTTATGAGGCATGGTGCTACTGCCGATTCTTTTAACAGCTTCGTACACCTCTCCTATTTCAGGCCTAGATAGCTCCCTGATTTCAAGCGCAAATCTATCTAGTTGACACCCGAGTATAGCTAAGTTAGATACAAGCTCTGCAAAACCATCTCTTGGCACAACCTGTGTTGAAATCGCATGAGGCTCTAGACCTAAGTACTCCATAGCGTACTTCTCAACAGCTAACCCCTTATCGCCCCATGCCGCCATTGTACCCACCGCCCCACTCATCTTTCCCCTAATTACCCTTTTCCTACATTCGCATAACCTCTCGTAACTACGGGCTAACTCATATACATAGTTAGCAAGTTTGAACCCAAAGGTTATCGGTAGTGCGTGTTGCCCATGTGTTCGTCCAACCATTAGTGTTTTACTATGTTCTATAGCCATATTGGAGAGAGCCTCTATTACTTTCCTAAGCCTGTACATCACTATAGATAAAGCATCGTTTATTATTAAAGCCCAAACTGTATCAACTATATCGTAGCTAGTAGCACCTAGGTGTATATACCTGCCGCATTCACCGCATTTCTCTCCTAATAGGTACGCTAGAGAGGCTATATCGTGTCCAAGCTCCTTCTCCTTAGCGTAAACATCTTCGGCTAACACATTTTCGCTACATACCTCTACTGTTTTTATACATTCCTCAGGAGCTATACCGGCTCTAGCTAATCCATAGATAAGCGCTTTCTCAACAACTACATAGCGTCTAACTATAGATTCTGCCCTGAATAAATTTCTCATCTCCTCTGAACCGTACCTCCAATCAAGTACGCAAACCCTATCCAACATATCCACCACCATTAGGTTACTATCTCCTCTAGACAACCCATGTATAGACAGTCCTTTATCTCTATAGCTATCCTCCTACCCATGCTAATAGGTTTACCAAAGTATAGTTTACTATACTGCCCACCAATACCCATGTGGATATTTGTTCCCCCACCAATTCTAAGAGCTACATCGAATACAACTACATTCATATCTGCCGTAACCATAAGCTGTAAGGTGAAAGGTCCTATAACCCCGGGTGGCTCTATTTTATTTGTTGCTTCTACAAATCTATCACCTATATTGAAGAGTTTCTCAAGCATACTCTCCCTAATCGTAGCCATTTCATGGCCGATTTCTATCATCTCTACATCTATGTAATCCTTTAGCTCAACCTGGACATCTGCTGGAAGCCTTAGATAACCATCTAGATTGGTCTGTATCCTCCTATCTATGCTTATTATTTCAACATCTTTTCTAGCTATAGATCTAAAGTAGTTTACATTGAAATGCGCACCAATAACTAGCTCCTCTATAGATGCTCTAGCTAAGTCCTTCTCGTCTATAACTCCATCCGATACAAGTCTCCTAAATTTCTTCCAAAAATCATCTCTATCTATAGCTATAAAGAAACCTCTCTCAACTCTCTTCTTAGCATGAGGCATCTTAACCATAACCGGTCTATTTATATCATCTGGAGATGGGAACGTTATTGGCCTCCTAATGCCAGCTTCATCGAGTAGCCTATAGTATGTCTTTTCCCCAGATCTTTCTTCATATCTCAGCAAATACCTATTACCAACTATAGGTATGGGAAAATTATTCTCTATATTATCATACCCAACATAAACAGAGAAACTCCTGTTTGGAACAAATAACGCGTTCTTAGACCTTAGAATAGCTACTACATCATCTTTAACTATATCAATGAATTTCTCAAGTATGATTGGGTAATCAACAACTCTTCTAAATCTAAGATAAGGTTTTTCTCTACCTTTCTGACATACTGCTACAGTTTTAAATCCTTCATCCTTTGCACCATCAAAAACATCAAGCGCTGAGTGACTAGCTATAGTAGCTATGTGAATATAATCTACCCCTAGCCTATAACCATCTAACAACTTATTAGGGTTGTATCTAAAGTTCAAGCATCTCCACACTCAAGTAAACAACGCTTGTGTTCCGCATATAAAAGCACACATTATGCAGAATAACATTAACTATGTATATTCAGCTTCAGTGGTAATTAAGTAACTAAGTTTAGTCAATAGAATAAACCTATGCTAAAACCTTTACAATAACGTGTTCCGTATATACCTTAGCTAATTATAACAACTTCTAACCCCTTAAGTAAATGTCGATGTAATTAAAATTTCTATGCAGTCTATTTAAGGTTCTTATCCAAAGAAATCGTATGCATTTATAAAATAGGTTTTATTTCGTATGTTTATTTCTAGGATTCTCTACCGCCTTTCAACAATTAGATAATATATAATACCTAGGATTAAAAATCTCAGCGAAAATATTCTAAATCGTACTAATTCAGCGATGGTGAATAATATATTAAGTTTACATAGGAAAGGTTATTAAGCTATATTATGTAAAAGCCTTAGGTATTTGATGATCCTATTCTATTGCATATTTATATCTCGTGATATAGATTGGATAAGGTAGTTCTTGGGTTCAACAATTGTTTTTCCTAGCTAGATTTGCTTTCTTTTAGCTATTATTTCTAGGAGTCCATTTCTGTAGTATTTTTCAATTGATTTAACATCGATTTCTGTTGGTAGTTTTACTTCTTTTCTAAACCTTCTATTACTGTTCATAGCTTCAACAAGGATATGTTTTCTATCTATAGATATCACCTTTATATCTTGCTCGTTAACCCCGGGAAGTTCTGCTATTATCCTAATGATTTCACCCTCATTGTATACATCGACAAAAGGTTCCTGGATTTCTTCGTTTTCTTCGACTATTACTACTCTAGGTTTTCTTTGTTTATGTTCAGAACTACTGAACCTATAAATTTTAGGAACCCCATCAGGACCTATTTCTATTCTAAAACCGAAAGCCTTCATTTCATCAGGGTTATCCTCTATTTCTTCTAAAATTTTTTCAAATCCCATCATTATTTCATTGAAGAGTTTATCCATTAACTCTTTGGTTTTCCTATAAAATTCGCCCCAATCTTCCTCCATGGTTATGCCTCAGCGTATTCTAGGTCTATATTCAGAATGCAGAATATAAACTTAGTGTTTGTGAAGATATTAGCCTATATGAACAAATTCATAGAACTCCATCAATCTAGTGATACTTATTCTAATAAGATAATGTATTTTATATTTGTTGCGATTACCTTGATGATCGCTTCTCATATAATAACAGGTCCTAGCATAAATTTAGCTATTTACGCTTTTTTAACAATTAGAAATATCCTTCTGTTAACGTAGATTTGTCAATGTTTACACTCGTCGATAACTATGCAATTAGTGGAAATATCCCTACAGAGATCTTCATAATATCTTCCGGGGGTTCAGCCCTGATATAGGTTTATATCTGTTGATTTCATTGCCTCATCTCTGTTCCCCGCATCGGTCTTGGATCTGCACTACTCTTAGGGGCGTTCAGGGGCACCCCTAGACCCCCACATCTTGAGTATCTGTAGAATAGGTTTATGCATGCGATTACATCTCTATCTCCTATGAAACAGCACATGGTATACTTCAATACTCTATTACTGTTATCTTTTAACCTGCTTTTGCATCTTGGGTACGTGGACAACGCCCTCCTTGGGTTCGTGTACCTGGTCTCGAGTCCTCTCTCAAGTGCCTCATATACTATTGAACTATATCTTTCTATAGAACCACAGAGATAGCTTCTTATTGAAGGAGCCACTACCGTTGATTCTATTCCTTAGATTGTTCAAATCCTCTAAGACTAGGATAGCTCTATATCTACTGGTTACAGCAACTCTATCGCCAATCCTGTGAGCATAGCCCCAGGCTATGCTTCTTATTCTCTCACTATGCTTTTCAATTGCTTTTCCAACACCTTTAACAAATCTCCAAGACCTTGAATACCTCCTCTGAATTCTCTTAACCCATAGAATATGGGTTAAGATTCTCTTGAAAGGTGTTTTTAAACCGCTTCAGCTTCAACAACTTTCCACTAGATGTGAATACAGCTAGAGTAGCGTTGTCGAAGTTAACATCGATAGTTGTGATGGTTTTGGTTCTTCTTGGTTTAACTGTTTTCGTGAAGTAAACCGATATGTAGACTTTATTCTCGATAACCTTTACAGCTAGCTCGTAGTTGCTCCAATCCCTAAACTTCTCTACTCTCTCACTAGATGTCAATAACTTTAGCTTAATCTCTATATACCACCATGTAGCTTTAGGACGAGGATTCTATTCTCTAGATCTAGCCTATAATCGTACTTGTCCACTCTAGCTGTTAACCTCCTGAGAACTGGTTTCTTTCCACCGTGTTTACTAACTTTAATAACTATTTTAGCATAGATATTATCTGTTTAACGTGGTGTACTCTAAAGTTGTGTTTTCTCAGCTTTGAGTAGAATATTTTGTGTAGAGTTGTTACTGAGGGTTTATCTTAGAGGGGTTCTTCCCGAGAGTAGCAAAACTAAAATACTTTAGTTAAGTTTCTAGAGCTCTACCGTAATGCTTCAACTAACAGTAAACAAGCTATAGGATCAAGAATTTCAACAAGCTCTACCCCTCGAGTAGCTCACCCCATCTAGAACTATAGAGTTTAGTTTATGATTTTCTCTCCAGTATCTATATATGTAGATATATAGCTAGAATTGAGATCACTAGATATAACGTTATAAAATATAGAAAAGAAAACTACAACCTCTACCCACTTAACAAAAACAAAGAAAAATAAAACAACATCAAACAATACAAACCTATATGAAACCCAAAAAATTGCGCTAGGCATCTATAGAAACAAAAGTTATACCAAGTTCTCTACAAATATTCACCGATTTTTGTTGATTCAGCTTGTATGTCTAAATTCTATTGCAAGTTTTTCGCCAAGGTTAATAGCTTTTGCGATCTCCTTTACTTTTCTTATGTTATCCTCATTCATAGTAAAAGCTGGGGGAAACTGGAAAAGATAGAAATCGATATATCTGTCAAGAGGTTTAAATATGTCATAGAATTTACTCCAAACATCTAAGGATTCAGTACTTAATTTTTTTTAAAAATTGAGTTATTCCTCTATAGACTTTAACAGCCCATCTAATTCTGTGGGCAGAAGTTTTCTTAAGCCCAACTAACGACTTGGTTTCTATACAGAAATCGATAGAAAGAAGTATTAAGCTCTACAGCATTTAGTTTTGAGAAAATTTTAGATACCAATCTAGCGGGTCTTCTTCATTCCAATCGTATAACCAGCCGAAGGTATCTACATATACCTCCATAGACTTTACCTATACTCTGCTTAAGTAAACGGCATAGCAGTAAGCTTTCCTCTATAGGTAATCTAAACTAGATACACTAAAGTATCCACGTATTGCAATGCTAAGGGCTATCCAAAACTAATATCTTTTGTGACTAGTGAATCGAAAGAGCTTTGGTAGTAGCTATGCTTTTGTGTAGAGCCAGCAAGCTACATAGTGTTCTCTTTCAACCTCTATTAGAGGAGGTTCTACTGCTTTACATCGTGTTTCGAGGTGGGGATTCTTATCAAGTATTGGGCATCTTGGATGGAACCTACATCCAGGAGGTATATCTATAGCGTTTGGGACTTCTCCCTTAATGTCTAAGATTTTAATGTCTTTTCTTTTACTAGGTTCTGGTTCAGGGATAGCTTTAATTAGTGCTCTGGTATAGGGGTGGAGAGGATTTAAGAGAATTCTCTCTGTTGATCCTAGTTCAACTATTTTACCTAAGTACATAACAGCTATCTTATTGGTAATATACCTTGTAAGCGCTAGTTCGTGGGTTATAAATAGATAGGATAGATTTAGCTTTTCTTTAAGCTCCATCAATAGCTTAAGTATTTCAGCCCTAATGGATACATCAAGCATAGACACAGGTTCGTCGGCTACTACAAACCTTGGCTTAAGGATTATAGCCCTAGCTATGACTACTCTCTGCCTCTGCCCACCTGAGAGTTGATGTGGATACCTATACATAAAGTCCTCAGGTGGTGTTAGTTTAACCATTTCCAACGCCTTAGCCACTATCTCTATTCGTTCCTCTCTATTACTTCCTATGTTGTGGATCTCGAGGGGTTCAGATAATATGCTTAGAATTGTTTGCCTAGGGTTTAGGCTTGCGTAAGGGTCTTGGAATACTATCTGCATTTCTTTACGAAGGGGCTTCATATTCTTAGGTTTAATCATTGCTACATTTACGTGAATTTTAGTATCAAGGACAACTCTATCGCCTTCTCTAGCTACGATATCTTTTAGTGTTTGTTCCGAGGGTTTAAATCCGATGGTACCGTATGTCGGGTCGACTAGCCTTATTATAGCTCTACCTGTTGTTGTTTTACCGCAACCAGATTCTCCTACAAGAGCAAAAACTTCACCTTCATTTATAGCGAAGCTAATACCGTCAACAGCTTTAACATACTTAGGAGGCGCAACGGTGATAAGATCCTTAAATCCTCTGCGTAGAGAAAACCATACCCTTAGATCTTTTAGGTAAACTAATGTATTAGGGGTTAGGATAGGGGTGTAACCACCTTCTAAACTCATTTATGTCACCTCTTTGACACAAGCCAACATGCTACATAGTGTCCAAACCTTAGCTCGGTCATCGGCGGTTCCTCTCTTCTACAGATATCCATAGCAAAGGGGCATCTTGGGTGGAACCTACATCCAGGAGGTGGGTTAATAAGATCAGGTGGTTCACCGGGGA
The DNA here is from genome assembly GCA_038892955.1 of Ignisphaera sp. Classification (GTDB taxonomy): domain Archaea; phylum Thermoproteota; class Thermoprotei_A; order Sulfolobales; family Ignisphaeraceae; genus Ignisphaera. The sequence goes on along the minus strand of JAWASI010000032.1, from coordinate 363 downwards.
TACCTTTAAGCTCCAAGGATCCTCCACTAAGTTTAGGAATACTATCGAGAAGACCTAACGTATATGGGTGTTGGGGATTCTTATAGATTATATCCGAGAACCCATATTCAACAATTTTCCCTGCATACATAACAGCGAGTTTATCTACTATTTCCGCTAAGAGGCTCAGATCGTGGGATATCATTATCATCGACAGGTTTTTCTCTCTCTGAAGAGATTTCAGCAAATTAAGTATTTGTGCTTGTACAACTACGTCTAATGCTGTAGTAGGTTCATCGGCTATAACTAGTGGCGGGTTCAACGCTAACGCCATGGCCAGAACAACCCTTTGCTTCATTCCACCACTTAACTCATGGGGATAAG
>JAWASI010000031.1:0-16766 GCA_038892955.1 Ignisphaera sp. | reverse complement strand
TATTCAAACGGTTGGCAGTACTACATAGGATTTGTAACAGATTTAATAAACTACGTAGATATCGATATAGATAATGCTGTTGCTTTTTTATGTGGTCCCGAGCCGATGATGAGAGTAGGGGTTAGGAAACTCCTAGATAAAGGATTCCATAAGGATCGTTTATTCCTATCCTTGGAGAGAAGGATGAGGTGTGGTGTGGGTGTTTGTGGTACATGTCAATTTGGACACTACTTTATCTGCAAAAATGGGCCTATCTTTAGGTATAGTGATATAGAAGACTACATCTGGGTCGAGGGGATATAGGGTGTATAGGGTGGCTATCGTTAAAACAACTTCATGTTCTGGTTGCATAAACGAACTTGTGTACTGCTTGACATCTGATCCACAAATGATCAAGGTATACAGAGTCGATTTCTTCCCCGAATTCGTGGATAGCGATATACCAGATGAAATAGATATACTGTTTGTAGAAGGCTCTATATCGAATAATGTTCAAGAAAAGTTCTTAGTTGATTTAAGGAAAAAAGCTAGGGTAGCTATAGCTATAGGTACATGTGCTGTTATGGGGGGTATACAAAGCCTTAGATCTGGCGACAATATCGATGACGTTAAGAGCTACGTATATCCAGAACCTAACCTAATAGATGTTTACAGCGATGTAAAACCTGTAGATCAGGTTATACAAATAGATTTATTCTTTCCCGGATGCCCTGTAAATAGCTTAGCTATCGCATCCTTTCTAAAGAAATTCTCATTAGGAGGACTACCTATACCTATATATGAAAGCGTCTGTGGCGAATGTAAGAGGAAAAATATAGTGTGCGTAATGGTTTCAAAAAGTATGGCTTGTCTAGGACCTATAACGGTTAACGGTTGTGGGGCTATATGTCCTTCTTTTAACCGCGGTTGCTATGGTTGCTACGGCATCAAGGGCTATGATATAGATGCTGCTAACTTTAAGGAATTTATTAACGTATTACTCGGTTTAGGTATGGATAGAAGTTGTATCCTAACGTTAGTTAAAGGGTATAGCTTTAAACTACTTAAAAAACTTGTTGGTGATAAGCTATAGAGAAGCTTTTGACTAGAGTTGAAGGAGAAGGAGAAATAATAATAATTGAAAGAGGTGAGGTAATCGAATCTGTTATCTACAGGATCTCCGAAAGCCCTAGATTCTTTGAGTATATTGTTAGAGGTAGGGATCTACAAACTGTTGTCGATATTGTTAGCAGGATATGCGGGTTATGCGGGGTTTCCTATGTGTACGTAGCTTCAAAAGCTTTCGAAAAATGCCTAGGGATAGATATAACTGAGGAAATTGAAAACCTTAGAGTTGCTCTACACCTTATAGAAAGAATTAAAAGTCATATGATACATTTATTTTACTTAAACCTACCGGATCTTGTTTACACAAAATCATCTATAGAATTCTTTGATAGAAACCCAGAGATATCAAGGGATGCTCTAAGAGTTATAGCATGGTCTAGAAAAGCTATGGAGCTACTTGGCGGAAGATTCCATAACATTGTAAACATTAAGGTTGGAGGTGTATATAGGGCACCAGATAAAGACGACGTTAAAAAACTTGGCGAAGAGTTGGTCAGCATCGTTAAGAGTTTTACTAAGTTTGCTGAATTTTACTTAAGCTTAAGAACTGGGCCAGAGGGTCTCCAGAGGTCTTCCACAGCATCTATATATAGTAGGGGGTATCCTCATACAGGTGACTATATATTTCTTAATGGTTCTGTTTATAGTATAAGTGAATTCTATGGAGAGATATCTAAATGTATTCAGAAAAGTTATTCAAATGCTCTACATTATAGAATAGAGGGCTCTAAGAGTTATGTTGTTGGACCTATCGCAAGGTTTAACCAATTCTATAACTACTTATCGAAAAATACTAGGGAATTCATAGAATTGTATGGGTGGAAACCACCTATAGAAAATATATTCTATGGATTTGTAGCACGTATTGCAGAAACGTATGAAGCAATACAACAACTAGAAGAATTTATCAACAACTATAAAACTATTAACTTAGATAACAAAGAGCCTAAGAAAAACATAGATCACTTTGTATGTGAAGCAGCTGCAGAAGCTCCAAGAGGTATTCTCTATCATAGATATACAATAAATGAGAACAAGAAAGTTATTTCATGCGATATAGTTACGCCTACAGCTCAAAACTTAGCAGCAATAGAGGATATAGCCTTAGAAATACTTAGAGGAAGAAAAATAGATGAAAAAGCAATATCGTTAGCAAGAAAAATAGCTATAGCTTTCGATCCATGTCTCTCATGCTCGGTACACGCTATACCAATAAAAATAATCAAAGCATACACAGATGGTGCTACTTAGCGAATCTATCCTTATAGTTGAAGGCCATCATCTATCAATCTCTTTGTTACAGCTAAAGTCTATAGTTAAGAAGCTTTTGTCTCTTACAAATTGTTAAACTAATATCTTTGTTATATTAAAATTGAGCGTTCTCCCTAAATTATCATAGACAAACCTTCCATAGCAATCCCAATAATTACATAATGATACCCTAAGGTATCATCTATAAATAAGCTTATTTTGATCTTACATATTTCAGATTGTTAATGTTAATTTTTTACTATATGTTTTCAGGATTTTAGCCAAAATAGACAAACTCAATAATAAAGAAGATATTGGATTTTTGTAGAAGCTAACTATGAATTTTCAATTGTGTTCTTATGCAAATCAGTTTTTGGTTAAAGTATGATGTTTAAGCAATGAATTGGGATTATAATTAGCTTAACAATTATACTTTATTGCAATAATAAGAACTTTGATATATTTGGTAATATATGCAGATAGGTATGAATACCTCATGTATTATACTATTTAGATAGTTTTATATTTTTACTGTTTGTATGATATGCTTCCTAATAAGATAATGATATTTCTAGTTGAAACTTTATAATAATGTGTAATACAAAACATAGTATTGCATAGATAGCCGATTTTGCTTTTCATTAAATACTTAATAAACATTTATCTTTATAAATATAACTACCTAGAGTTAGTTTCTAGAGAATATTCCGTGTATAAATACGTTTAGTTTTTGAGGAATTCCTACAGCTTTCAAGGAGGTACATACACTATCCCAGATCCAATAATGAGAAACCTAATATTTGAACTTAGGCATACCTCAGTATCTAAACCAAAACATTAAGAATACCAAATATTTGCATAAACACAATAAAATTATATAGATACCCTAGATTCTCTATATTAAAAATATTATAACGTGTATTAGCTACGACTAGCGTAATAATCACCGTAAAATAATTAAATACCAATCTAATGATGCAAAAACCATTTATAGAATGAATATGTGGTAATTTCAAAACAATAACAGCTATCGATAAACATACAAAAGAAGTTAAGGAATGCGAAGAAGTGATAAAATCTATAGCAAAAATACTAAAATTCAAAAATAAGGTAAAAATATCAAGATTAATTCTGGAATACTTTCTCTTATAAGCAATAACAAGTTATCTATAAACCATAGAATTAAATTAACTAAACGCGACGAAGAGAATCTATTTAAAGTTTTATAAGAAAATTAAATGATTTTGTTAAACTCTTAGAGCTATTCAAATATGTAAGATTTACTATATCTAGACTTAGATCTAGATTTACTCCATTTCCCTCCCCAGAATTAAGCAAAAACAGTTTATAGAGATAAGAAATATTCTTATTTACCGGTAGACCCGAGTTGATAAGAAACCTCAAAACTAGAATAACTATCCATTCAGAGCAAGACGTTATTTAAAATAGTTTTAACCTAAATATAAGGGTAGGTCCTTAAGAATAAATATTGCTATAAAGTACTTGATTTCCTTAAACTTTGACCAAGAATATTGTTGTAATACATTTAGGTGATGTAAAAGAGATAAGAAGAAACTCCAAAGATATTTACAATGTATTTGAAAATAATAATTAGCTTCTTAAAGAATAGCTCTAGAAAAAATAAAATATATTACATAGTTCGAGGAGCCCCAGAAGCTACTGAATTTTAGTATTCTAGATATATACAATGCATTTTACTAAGAACTTTCCCACTTATTTCCATACATAGATCTTAGCATTACCAATACCACAAAAAGGCTAGTAAACCTACGGGGAAACAATTGACATCATTTAAATCACTGAGGAAGTTATTAATAAAAACACTAAAGCCTTATCTTAAATTTTTAAGGTGTGTTAAAATCATTGATTTTGATTACGATACTTTATCAAGCTCTTTTACATTATGAAGTGTAGCATATTTGATTTTTAAGTACATAGTAATTTTATTTTAGTGTAATGTTTGAGTGGTATAGGAGTACATAGAGCTATGTAATTCTATCGAAAATTTAATATATTTACATCCGGTAAAAATACTTTTTATGGCGCGAACTCGATTAATGTGGTAGTTAAGCTTCAAATAATAAATTCGTTTCAGCAACCGTTGTTAAAGCTTAACTTCAATTAATGCTAAAATAAAAACTTTATATAGAGGTTATCTTAGAATATATGTGGTGGTTAACTTGGGTAGAATAGGTATTAGATTTGGGGAAGCTCTTGTTGGGGAAGGTAATGAGGTTGCCCATATTGATTTAATTATCGGCGATAAAGATGGGCCTGCAGGCATAGGTTTTGCTTTTGGGTTAGCCCACCAAACCTATGGCCATACAAAACTCTTTGCTGTTCTAACACCTAACCTCTTAGTTAAACCTGTTACATTAATTGTTCCAAAGGTTACGATTAAGAAGATGGAGCAAGCCGAGCTAATCTTTGGTCCAGCTCAATACGCTGTTGCAAAAGCTGTAGCAGACGCAGTTGAAGAAGGTATTATACCAAAAGATATAGTAGAAGATGTGGTTATAATCTGTGGTGTATTCATACATCCAGCAGCTAAAGATGCTGATAAAGTGTTTAAATTTAACTATGAAGCAACAAAACTTGCATTAAAAAGAGCTATGGCTGGAGAACCAAAAATTGAAGATATATTAGCTCAAAAAGATAAAGTGATTCACCCATTCTATAAACCTAAAGCTTGAAATCTTTTTACACTATTTTGAATATATTCTTAGCAATTATTTAATCTCTAAACAACATGTTCCCCCAAAAAAATAAAAACAATTAATAGATAGCTGTCTTTGTGGGATACCCTGAATTCTATGTTATAGAATAGATATGCTTAGTATTCGGTAATATATTAATTGTTTATTTGAAATATAATTAAGGTTATATTGAGGAAATTATAGTATATGTACAGAGGTAATAGTTCTATTGGTGGAAATATCAAGTTACGTTGATCACTACAAGTAGAAATTGTATACTCTAATAGGTATTTTAATGACTTGTTCATCCATAGTACCATTCTTTTACTTCTAGAAAATTATTGTAACTATAACACATGACGTACCTACAAACCTTAGGTATTACATTAGTATTTAGACTGTATAGCTAGTTTTTTATGTATTTGGTTTTTATGGATTCTAAGCATAGTTACTTCCATTTATCGAACTTTAGCTGTATTTATATCGATTATTGTGCTGATTTCTCTATTCTTAGCAATTAACTCTACACTTTCTTTATATACAAAGTTTAAACCCAAAATTTAATTTTAATGTATACTTGAATAGCGATATACCAAATTATCATAACAATACATTTTATCTTACCAAAGAAAACCGAATATAGTTCTTAAAATAGTGATACGATCTTAGCTTATGCTATTTCTTATAGGTGATAGTAATTAGCAGTGAAATTTTAGAGAAATACAACAAAATAAAGTTAATTGTAAAACTCTAGCATTTATATAATCTGAATACTTAGTTATTCTAGAATATTGATTTAAAACATTATTGCTTTCCTAAATATTGTAACTATACCGTAAATATAAAGTATACGTAAAGAAGATATTTAGGTTTTAGGTTATTTTATGTAATTACATCTACTAAACTTAAAACGTAGAGCCAAAATTAGATTATACTAAACATTTATGTTCTTTGATTAGTACTGGTATTGTATAACGTACAGAGTGTGTCTTCTGTAAAAGTTTTAAGCTGTTTTAGCTACTATAGGTGTTTTGGAGGATGTATCCCCCTCTATGACAGCGGGATAGCCATCAGAGGTGAAAGGATGTATCCTCCTCGAGGTGGGCTCTGTGGTGCCCGCCGATGTAGCTCCCGATGATTCTGCGATAAGTGGGCAGGTGCTAAGGAGAAGCCGTGTCGACAATAGTCATGATGCTCAAAATACTTAAACAAACCCAAATAAACAACACAGACAACCACATAATAATGTGTAACAACATAAATATTGTTGATTTCTAGTAGTGTTAAGCAATATGTTATAGTTACTTAATCTCTTTTGTACATCGAAAAGAGTATATTCTGTTATAAGGTTTTAGTTATTTCACTAGTTTTAATCATTGCTATAATAATAAGTAACTATATTGTTATTGCTTGAAGTATATATGATTAAGGAATAGCAATAGGTATAGATATTGTGAGGAAATTGAGCTCTTCATGTATTTATTTATGTTAGTATTGTATTATAAGAAAAATGTTATTCAATAATTAGAATATTTTACATTAATTTCCAAAGTCAATTTTATTGTATCCAAGGATAATTTATGTTTTAAATGTAGGCTAGCGCATCCAGTTTTAAGCCGAAATTATGGGTATATATGTTAAATTTGTAAAATAATGTTGGTATATAGGCGTTTAGTTTATAAACTACCTCCTACATGGTTTATTTACTTGGCGAGGACTATATGTTGAGAAATGTTTTAGAGATATTAATTTCCTCTGGTATACTTATTGAAAAAGAACGAGAGATTAAGATAATTATTGCGTGCCTTCTTGCTAAAGGCCATGTATTGCTCGAGGGTGTTCCGGGGGTGGCTAAGACCACTATGGCTAAGGCTATATCGAAGGTTCTCTCCCTAAACTTTAAGAGGATCCAGATGACCCCGGACCTCCTACCCATGGACATAATAGGTGCGTACATATACGACCAGAGAACCGGGGAGTTCGTGTTTAGGGAGGGTCCGATATTCACCAACATCCTCCTAGCGGACGAGATCAACAGGGCTTCTCCCAGGACCCAGTCGGCTCTGCTCGAGGCTATGCAGGAGAGGCAGGTAACTGTAGAGGGTAGGACGTTCAGGCTCGAGGAGCCCTTCATAGTTATAGCTACTCAGAACCCCGTTGAGATGGAGGGGGTGTTCCCACTACCGGAGGCACAGCTAGACAGGTTCCTAGCCAAGATAGAGACGGGCTACACCTCGACCAACGGCTTCAAGGAGATGCTCAAGAGGATAGACAGGATTGAGGAGTCCCTAGAGAACCTCAAGCCCATCCTATCGAGGGAGGACGTACTGGCGGCAATGTCCGAGGTTGGTAAGGTCAGGGTGGAGGACTCGGTATACGACTACATAGTCGCCATAGTCGAGGAGACCAGGAAGCACCCAGCTGTAAAGCTCGGAGGGTCCCCCAGGGCTGGTATAGCCATCCTGAGGCTGTCGAAGGCGTGGGCGTACATGCATGGGAGGAGCTACGTCATACCCGACGACGTCAAGGCTGTAGCCGCCCCAGCCCTCATACACAGGATCATACTGAAACCAGAGTACGAGGTAGAAGGGATCTCCACAGCTTCAGTCGTAGACGAAGTACTAAGGAAAACACCGGTGCCAAAACCTTGAAGATTGTTGCGTTGGTAGCTCTACTAATTTTATTCTTAACTCCAACAGTAGCAAGCAGTGAAAATGATAGACATACACCTGGTTTTCCAGCTATTTTAGTGAATGAACTATTCGATGATTTAGTGTTAGACTCAAGATTACTTAATATTCTTAGGAGTGTTGCAGAATCTGCGATAGCTGGAAAGCTTACTGATGAAGAGCTAGCAAATGCTATGATAAGAGTTCTAAATTCGGATGCTTCAGAGAAAGATATTGTTGCATCACTTAATGTGCTCAGTAAATTCCATAGTTTATCTAAGGTAGGGAACCCTATATCGCCTGATACCTTATACGAGCTTATAAGGAATACCAAAGATGAGAATCTTTTCAACGATTTAATGGCTCTCTTCGAGAAATACACAGCTGGTTTAACTACTCCCCAAGATATTGAATCCCTGATTAATAAAATAAAAACAGATTATGCCTCAGCTGGTACTAACTTAGTTGATCTACTTGTAGCTACTGAAGCATCGCAGTTAATAGGTAGATCCATAGGTTATAGCGACGTTGGGAGCTTAGTTAATCAAGCAACAGAAATTCTACTCCGTGGTAAATTCTCGAATTTAGAGTTAGAGACGATTGATGAGGTAACGAAGTTCTTAGAAACCCTTAACCCAATTAGTACAGCTACAGAGAGTCTTGATTTATTTATTCCAAACTTAGGTGATGTAGGTTGGGTTACCCCGGGTACTCCATCTATAGGGTTATTACCTGTTTTCTCTGTAGGGTTTCCAAGAGTAGATCTATCACTTATAGCCTATGTGGCAATACCTGTAGCTATTGTGCTACTTTGTATCTTCCTAGTTAAAGTAATTAGAATCTCCGGTAAATTATCTAAAGCACTAAGTAGATTAGTGTATCTCAGGGGATCTCCAGTTCCCAATATGTTAACGAATTTAGCTGGGCTAAGAATAGCTATAAGGAATTATTGGGTTGCTGTAAAGTTCTTAGAGTCTAGGTACGGTATTGCTAGGTATCCTTGGGAAACCCATTGGGAGTACCTATCGAGGATTTCTATAAATAGGAAGAAAGCTTTTGAAGGTCTTACTCAAACATATGAATTAGCTAAGTATGCGCAAGACGAGTCTAAGGATCTTGATGAGAAAAGTGAATTATACTTAAAGGAGTTGATAGGTGGAGGACAATGATGTACATTATTCTTAAGTTACTTCCTCATTTAGTGGTACTTATTTCGTTATTCGATTTATTGGTGAGCTCTGCTAGAGATTTTTTAAACTTAGTCTTTAGTGGTCTAGGTATCTTAGCTATTCTTGCCTTAGACCCTTTGGGCGGTATATCTAAGTTGATTATGTTTCCCCTCATAATAATTACTATAACTATACCCTCTCCGATAACGTTTTCCTTAGTATTTGTTATAAGATCTCTTAGCGCTATGGGTATAGATCTAGGTTTTGCCTCTAGGTTTATACCCATCTTACTTATGCTTTCAACTCTTGATGTAATCTCTAAGCATTATAGGAAAGGTCAGGAGGCTTACGTTAAGTACTCAAAGTTATGGAGTTCTATACCTTTTCTAGTTTTCTTTGTAATTCCCCCAATATTATTACCTTTAGCTGTACAAGGTTATATAGGGGCGCTTATCAATGCGTTAGTTAATGCCGCTAGAAGGACTTTGATATCTGGATTGCTTTCTATTAACCCTCTTTTTCTTATAGCGGTAGCCGCTATAGTGGGGATAGTTATCTATAAGTCTATGTCCTCGATTTTAGAGATCGTTGTAGTCTTCTTAGCTAAGCCGAGAGAATATGCAATGGATAAGCTGAAGAATACCGAAGATATAGATGTATGGTTGAGGCTACCTCTTTCATCCATTAGAAGCTTATTACTAGCAATGATTTTTGCACCACCTATATACTACGTTTCGACATTAGTAATAAAGTTATCTCCGTGGATTACTAGCTCGATAGCATCATGGTTAGAGGTAAGTGTAGAAGTTACCAAGCTTATTTTAGAGGCTTTGGTTCTGTTCATAGTTTCAGCTATAGTCTGGAAGGTTATTGATAAAACTTTCAAGGGTCCAGAGTTTAACTCGAAAACAGTTCTTATACTATCGCTAGCTTCTCTAGTATCGCTGTATTTGCTTGGGGTATACAATACCATAAATGCTACAGGGTTTTCATTAGATATTTTCCTAAGGCCAGATCTTGAGGGAGCTGCAAGAGTTATTCGTGAAACATATATATCTTATTTTACAACCATTTTTTTAATCCTAGAGCTCTTACTTAAGATATTTGGTGTAGCCCCATGATATCCGCTATAAAGAGATACCTCTACTTAATATACCTAATCCTAGGTATAGTGTTTGCAGGATTCTCGATAGTGTTCATGATGCTTTCGATTAGCTATATGGAGAGAGCTATGGTTGCCACCTCTTTAATCTCGATATTAGTTGCTTTTGCATTACTTTCGTCAGCGCTTTATACCCTTAGGCTCTCATCCTATGTCTATGCTTCATCTAGGGAAACCTAAAGTTAATATGGTCGAAGATGAATGATTAATGCTAATGAAAAAGAGTTTTTCGCTAACCTTAGGGAGGTTAAGGTAGTTAGTACTGTTTTACTTGCTATACTAGCATTAATAGCTTTAGTAGCTTTAGCTGAGAAAGGTCCACCTATTGTAGCTATTTACAGAGGGGCATCTCCTTATAATACAGGTTTTATTGGGACGTATAAGTTTGTAGAAATCCTCAGAAAAATCTATCCTCAGACTTTTGTCATTAGATCTTATCAAGAGCTTGATAGAGTATTTAGCGATGCCGGAAAATGTCTTTTCGTAGTAGTTTCACCTGAAATAGATTACACCATGGATGAAGCTAAAGAAATAGCAGAGAAACTTAGAAAATGCAGATTTCCAGCTGTATTGATTGCAGATGAAAACAAAACTTCAAATAATCTCTTAGAAGCTCTAGGTTCTTCTATAAGGATCTCCGGTAATCTTCTCTACAACCGGTTCACAGGGTTACCCTATATCTACGCAATCATTAGGTTGCCAACTAACTCGAGCTACATGGTTCTTCTCGATAAAGCATCTGAAATACTAGCACCAACCCCAACTATAATCGGTATATCGGTTAATGGTGAAGCCGTTATGGCGTTAGAGAACGTCGATGACTTATTAGTAGTAGTGCTTGGCGATGGATCGATATTTCTTAACCAAGTCCTAGATTCAGATGTAGCATCTTATAAAGAGATGATAATTGAGCTTGTTAAATACATGTGCAGTGATGACTGTAGGATAGCTGTTGATGGAACTAAGTATGAGCCTATTGAAGTTGAGGCAGTACAAAAAAATATGAATGTATCCGTCTACATAGACCCCCTAATGCTTACAACTCTTTCAACGCTTAAGTTATTCCACCCATATACATGGCTTCCGTGGATTTTATTGCAGATTAACAACTTTGTAGGGTTTATTAAGGGGTTGCCATATATTGCACCATTTTTTGTTGCTATTATTGCATACCTTATTTATAGGTATGTAGTTGGAAAGATCTCTATATTTCCGGATGCCAGAATTGGAGAGCAGAAGGAGGTAGAGATATACTTAACCGAGGAACTCCGAGACTCAGTTATTAGGGGCAGGATATCATTAGATAAACAGGATTTCATAAGTTTATTCGAGCTCGTAGACTCAGCTGTTAGGCTTACCTATGGCGTAGGTTTATGCGATCCAGATGCACATAAGGTACTACAGCTTGGCAGGGATGCGGATAGGTATGCTAGGGATATGTGTAGGCTTTATGCCAAGGCCTCTGGCAGGAAGAGACTACCCATAGTGTTATCCTGGAACAGAACCACTAAGAAGATGATTAAGAGGAGCGAGGAGTTCCTTAAGACTATGGGGTACAGCCTCGCCAAAGAAAAAGGCGTGGAATATTTATTGCTAAGGTGATTGCTGTGGAAATCTTGTCACAAAGTGAATTAATAAATGCTACCCAGAGAACCAAAGCTCTGATAATCATATCAGCACTATTCATAGCTTTTGGTGCTCTTTATTCTCCGCATTTGCTTGGTACTGGGGTGGCTTTGATTATCTTACTAGCAAGCTTAAGACTTTACACGTCACTAGAACTCTACGCAGTATCTAGGTGTAGAGCAACTGTACCCAATGTTTTTGCTGTCGAAGGCGATGTAGTTGAGGTTCCTATAGTTATTGAGAATCCTACCCCTGTACCTATAGCTACAGCTGAAATTTCTGTAGCTTATTCTCAGTATCTAAAGCTAGTTGAAGGCGTTAAAGCTTCTCTGGTACTTATACCTGCTAGAGGTTCTGTTAAGCTGATGCTAAGGTTTAAGGCTAGAGTTGGAAACCATGCAGTAGGTCCTCTGAAGTTAGCGGTAAGAGATGTATTTGGATTCTTTAGGTTTAACTACACTTTAGAGGTTATAAGAACAATAAAGTGTGTTCCTAGAGCTTCAGAGACTGTGGTTAAGAGGCTCATGGTTTTCACAAGGACAACTGGTTTAACTAGGAGTAAGAGAGCTGGCTACGGAGTAGAACTTTATAGTGTTAGAGAGTACAAAATAGGGGACGATGTTAGGAGGATTATATGGAAATACTTAGCTTCTAAACATAAGCTTGTTGTTAAAGAAATGGAGCTTGAAGCCATGAACAGAGTAATCTTTGTTGTAGATGGTACATCGGACACCTGGGCAGGACCCTACGGGTATACTCCATTTGAATACTCTTGTAGAGTGGTAGCATCTATATCGAAGTATTTATCGAAACGCGGAGACCTAATGGGGGTAATTATCTTTGCTGAAAACGGTATCTATAGAACACCTAAGCTTACAAGAAGCTACCGTAGAGTTATAGAGCCATTTGCAGAGTATAGACCTTGTGTAAACGAAATCAAGGATGGGAATAACAGAGTTATAGCTTTAGAAAATGCATTTAAACATATAGTAAGTATGTTACCTAGAGAGAGAAGTCTTATCTTCTTCCTAGCACCAAACCCAAGCCATCAATACAAACAAATCCTTTCAACCATAGCTAAGAAATTGGTTGCATTAGGTCATGAAATATACATAGTTCTACCGCTTATCACAACATTTGAAATAAAGGGTATGCCTGAATGGGCACAATCAATCTATAGGGTTAAAACATTCAACATTGTTAAAGAACATATAGAATACGCTAAAATATTAAGAAAACTAGGCATAAAAACAATAGTTGCAGGAGCACAACAAGTACCACAGATGATTGTATCACTACTAGAAGCAAAATATAGATATTAGAATTACTTAATAAAATAACAAAACATTGATAATATAAATCGATTAAGCTATGAATAAGCAAAGCAATGCATATTAAGTCGAACTAATAGGATGTTGAAAACAATCATCTTCTTAATTGCATTAAATACTAATATGGTTTAGAACTACTTAGTTAAAAAGATATTGCTATCCTCATAGCTAACCCATTAACTAGAGCTTCGAAGTAACTTCTTCCATTCACCGTAAAGCTATGTTCTGTGACATAGTGCATCTCTAAAGCGTTTACAGTCCTTCAATTGGGCACTCTATGAAGGTATTGATGAGATTGGGATGCTTTAAGGTTCTAACTCTTCATTACCACAATACGGTATATTGTCTATGAGGTTTTGTAGAAATGCTGTGGAGCTTCTTTTGGAAGATGATATTAAACTAACTAGGTGATTTCAGGCTAGATATGGTTATCAAGATTTATATTATTCGAAAATTAGCTATTAACTAAAGCGATTACCGATATGTCTAAAAGGGCACTTCCTGTAACCTTTGCTTATTCACCTCTAGACGTAGTAGGTGATTTCCTGAGACATCCTACAGGAGCTATGCTTGATATAAGGAGATATCCAGATGGCATCAAGACTGTAGCAAAGAGACTCATTGAACCTATACTGAAGGTAGCTTTAGCCTTAAAACCTGTAGGCGCAAAATATACTTTCATACCTCTACATTTAAACGAGATGCTACCACCAAAGATATATAATGAGTTCTACTGACCATATCTAAAGAAGGTTATAGTAGAACTTTACAACAATGGTATAAAGTCTTTCGTACTCTTCGAAGGAGATCATACACCACATCTGGATACAGTACTTGAGCTACCTAAAGGTTGGGGTATATGTATTTGGGCGTGCAGACATCAGGAAAGTTTGGGAGAAACTTAAAGGACATACATGTGTAGCTGGAGGGATATCTACGGGTTTACTCTTAAGCGGAACACATGAAAAAATAGAGGAATACGTTAAGAAACTGCTAAGTGATATAGGTAGAGAAGGAGGTTTTGTACTAGCACTTGGTGTAGCAGAAATAGATTACAAGATCATGCATTCTCAAATATTATATTAATTTAGTGAAGGTGTTTAATTTATCGGTAGAGAATGTAAGAAATGCTATTTAGTGTAGCTCGTTGTACTCTATAACTTAAAGCTAAAACCTTTATCACTTTAATTTACAGTTTTAATTCAATTCAGGTTAGGATTAATTAATATTTATGTACAGTACTCACTAAATTACGATAAGTTCTTAAGAATTTCCTATCGCTTACGTTTTGCTTTCTCTACAACCTTTTCTATTAAATTCTACCTATAGTAACAATTACCATAAGTAAAGATCTAAAGCTTTCAACATCTAAAGCTTATGTCAACACCTTGGGCGTAAACTTGAAGTGTGGGCTTATGTATAGCCTAGATATCTAAGTCTCTCTACTATATAGGTAAAATTCTGCTAACTACTTATAGCTAATGGTTAACCTATGTAAATATTCTTATGATCTAGATCCCGTTGCTATGAGCTTACCCCTATGTATTTCCAAAGCAGTAAATCTGATTTCCTAAGGTTAGTATTCCGTATACGCAGGATATTATTTAATTCATATACGTAATTTTTATAAGCTTAGCTTTATTATATACCCATGGTGTTAATAGATGAGCAATGTTTTGAGTATTCGTATACCTAGGGATCTTAAGAAAGCTTTAGAAGAGTTAAACGATATTGATTGGAGGAGCGAGATAATAGAGTTTTTAAGAGAAAGAGTTGAATATTACCGTAGATTAAAGGTTTTGAAAAGGGCTCGAGAAATCATTGAAAAAATTCCAGAGGTGCCTCTAGGTACTGCAGTAAGTTATGTAAGGGAGGACCGTGATAGTTATTGACTCATCATCTCTAGCTAAATATCTATTAAGAGAGATCAACTGGAGCAAAGTAGAGAATATACTAACCTTAGGACCATATTCTGTAGATCATTTAGTGAAGGAAGTTTCTAACGCTATATGGAGACATTATTCGAAATTTAAAAGGATAGATAGAGATGTAGCTTTAAAACTATTCGAGGTACTGTCAATGTTTGTAAAAGAGAAGGTTATAACTTTAGAACCTCAGGATAGGTATCTGGTAAGAGCTTTTGAAATAACCCTTGAATACTCTACACCTATATATGATACGCTCTACATAGCCCAAGCTGAGAAACTAAGAGCAAAACTCTTAACATCAGATAAAATACAAGCTAATGTAGCTCAAAAAATAGGAATAGAAGTTATATACATACCATAGCTAAGGAAACTGTATTAATTCATAACATATTAAAATTTTGATTAAGGTGGTAGATACAGATTAAATCTTAAAACTAAATTTAAGTATTCTATAGACTTATCCTCCATCTTCACAATAGGTACAACCGTTAAACCTACGACAAGTAGTAGAAATACAGCCTTGATAACCTAAACACATAGGCTATAAACTCCCCTATGTTTGCCCCTAAATTGGTGTAATACTAATATGTGTTAAACATATCATTGAACTATACTACTTTATCATGTATTTAGCAATAACATCTTTTATCATGTAACTAAATAATAATATTTGTATATCCACACCCCTAATACCTTCAACAAAAGAACTAGTAATCTGTAGCTTATAATGTTTTAGATGTAGAAGTAGAGCAGTAGGTAATATTGCTAACGCTGTTGTCATCTTAGCCAATATTAAAGATTTTCTCTTCCTCAATAACTTACCCGAAACAATAGACATCACTAAGTCTGTTGCAAAGTTAACACCTTTAATAGCTACTATCTAGACGGCGAAGAAAATACATCAATTCGTTGATGCCCTTCACCAACTCACTGCAATTAAACATCCAGTAGGACGCTAATGGGCATTCCGAATCAAATCTAATTCCAGTATCTTCATCGTATATGAGTGGGTATATTCTACAGCCAAGAGGTCTCGCATCGTAGATGCGACAACTACCAGAAGACTCGTCGAGAAATATGCAGCGTCCATCGACATTCCTCAGCCTAATGAAAGAGTCCCGCAGCTCAGCAAAATCGTCGCATCTATAGCCCAAACCCTCTATCCTCTCCAAGTCACATCTAAGCAAAATCATTTCTGTGTTTCTACAACAACGCAAACACGTTCTGCAATACGTGTGTTCAAACACCATACCACTAACCAAATGCATCAATCAGCTGGTATCTGAATATTTATAGAGTATCTATTTTAGCTATTGTTGCATAGGTAATCAGTTTTGTATGCCAGTTCCACCATGCAGTCTAGGAAACTGCGTATGCACCACGGCATTTGCTTGAAACGACTGTGTTTATTACCGTATGAAAGGCAGAGATAATTAGCTAGGCTATCTCTAAATAAGCTATGTAGCTGAGGTGGCAATGTGATGAATAGAGGGCCTAGCTATACAATCTACGTAGAGGAACTGGACAAGGTGATAAACTTTGTTGACAGAGAGGATGAGGCTCTATGGTTTAGAGACATTGTTTCTAGGGGTACAGCATTTCCTGTGACTATCTATGGCCCTGAGGGATGCGGAAAAACAGCGTTTCTTAGGTATATGGTTAGAGGGCTTGGTGTAAGCAGAGACATGGTTATTGTTTACGTGGATGCTCTAGAGCATTTCGATGTTGGAAAAGCCTTGTTTGCATCATACAAAGAGGTCTTTGAATTTATACAGGATCTAATTTCAATACCGCTGGGAGCTTCAA
>JAWASI010000030.1:0-17301 GCA_038892955.1 Ignisphaera sp. | reverse complement strand
GAGAAAGGCTTGGTTATAGTCAAGGGGATACGTAAAGCTTAGACCGTGGGTAGTAAAAACGTTAGTCGAAAAACTTACCCATAAACTGTGACAAACATAGCTAGGAGATAGAGCTCTCGTTATACCCACATGGGTTTACCGATCCGGTTGAGTAAGTATGGCTACACGATAAACATAGAGCATAAAGTACTTAAATCGCTTAAATTAATTGAATTGCTGTCAAAAACTTCGAATACAAATTATATTGCCCAACACCTATACCTACCTTCTATCTTTTAAAAGTATTCGATTTAGGTATCCTCGTACCTAGTGTTAACACGGTATAAACCTCTCTGAAACTGATGACAGAGTAATAAGAAGTAAAGCTAAGAAACTCTATGAAGAGTAACCCCAAGGTCTTGTAAATACGTGTAGCTATTGCAATTCAGCAAAAGGTATAAATTCTAATAATGCGGGTTATCACCATGGGCACTACCAAAGCATCTATAAATAGCGTATTCGTTGAAGTGTCAACCTATCGCGACTCTACCACCACAACGCCTATCTAGTGCTTGACCACTACATCTAGTAGTCTCTAAACCACTACCCTCTTAGCTCAAACCATTTGTTAAGCCCATAGTACAAAGTTTTCATAACTACCTGCTGTCTCCCTATACACAGTAGTAATACTTAATCGTTTCATTGTGTATATACGTATCTAAAACAACGGTTTTACATCTACGGGAAGAAGTTGAGGGTTTTAATTATGTGGCGGGCCCGAGGGGATTTGAACCCCTGACCACCGGCTTAGAAGGCCGGCGCTCTCTCCTAGCTGAGCTACGGGCCCTCTTGGTTAGCGGCCCAAGAAAGTAGTTTATGTCTAAGTTTTTTAGTTTTGCTCTACTTTCTCTAGGATAATCTTTATTTTGTTTGGTAGTTCTGTTTCGAGGTATTTGATGTTTGTTTGTGCTATACCAGTTACGTGGTCTTTTTTACCTCCTGCTTTTATTGGTAGTGTTTTTGATAGTTCTTCAATTATTTTTCTAGCGTCTATTTTTTGAGATACTTTTTTGCCTAGCGATATCTCTACATAGGTTTTTTCTCGTATTGGTATGAGCCCTACGAATACGAGATCAGGATTCTGATCAATTGCTTTAAGTATTATATCTCTAAGGGTTTCTTTATCATCTATTTCCATTTTATGTACATATAGATCTATGTTGTTTATCTTATGTACTCTACTATTTAGATTCTTAATCACCTCGTTTACGTACATAGATCTATAGGCTTTCACTATATTCTTTATAGTGTTTAACTCTTTAACAAAACTCATTATCCTCTTATCTACTTCTGTAGGTGTTGAAGAAATTGCTTCTGCTACTACCTTTAACTTGTTCTCAATTTGATGTATATGGATAGGTAGAGCTGTTGCCACCACAAATTCGAATCTTATAACTCCATCAGCTATTTTCTCCACGTTTATAATCTTGATAGCACCTACCTCACTAGTATTTCTAACGTGTGTACCGAAACACGCTTGCGCATCCCATCCAGGTATTTCTACAACTCTTATTGTTGGCGCCATAGGTACTCCTCCTTGGTACAAAGTTAATCCATATTTTTTCTCGGCTTCGTTTCTTGGGAGGAAATGTACTTCTACGTTTATAGCGCTATCTATTATTTTATTTGCTAATTCCTCGATTTTGGTGATTTCTTCTTCTAAAGGCATTTTGTAGTGTGTTATATCTAACCTAGCTTTGTACTCAGTTTTCTCAGCACCAGCTTGCCAAATGTGTTCCCCTAAAACTCTTCTAAGAGCACCTAACAGTATATGTGTAGCTGTATGGTGTCTCATTCTCTTATACCTTGTATACCAATCTATCTCTCCTTCGACTACGGTTCCTACCTCTAGCCCTTCGCTACTATCAACTATGTGGACAACGGTGTTGCCTATTTTCTTGGTGTCTACAACCTTTATGCTTCTACCCCCTACACGGAGATACCCTTTATCACCTAGCTGACCACCTCCCTCAGGATAGAAAGCGGTTTTATCTAAGATGATATAGTTGTTAAAGATTCCAAGGATTTTAGCTTCGAATTTCCTTAGGTATTGATCTATGTGGAATAATTGTTGTGTTGGTGGGAATTTAGAAACCCATTGAACTACTTCAATAGGTAGATTAACTTCTTCAAAAGTTTTCAAAGTCTTTGGCCTACTATGTCTTGAGGCAACTACTGAGTAAAAATTCTCTGGAACCTCTACCCTCTTACCATACTTCTTCTCTATTTCTTCAGCTAGAATCTCCGGGGGTATTCCGTGGGTATCGTAGACCTCTACAAGGTCTTCAATTGACGGATGTCTAGACGAGAACCTGCTGGCTATCGTCGATACCCTAGATAAAAGAGTTCTATACTTCTCATCTTCTAACTCGATCATATTCATTAATTTATCTCTATTCTTATAAGCTTGGGGATATATATCGCTCCAGAAGTTAATCTGCTTAGCAATTAAATCGACTAGCCTAATCTCCTTGTTTAACCTATGCAATCTCCTAAGGGTTCTCCTAATAACAAGCCTTGCTAGGTAACCCTCACCGCTATTCGATGGGACAACACCGTCGGCTAGCATCATCATAACGGTTTTTGTGTGGTCTAGTATTGCGTATAAATCGAAAACCTTAGAGAGTTCTTCTTCAACCTCCTTAACGTTTAATCCAAGCGAATTAGCTACATAGCTAAATAGAGAAGATCTACCCCCAGCTTTGACCTTAGGCATACCTTGTAGTGCTGTCAACAGTAGTTCTTCTCTTGGCTCTAAAACACCAACCATTTTATGGAATTCGCTTAGGAGAGGACCGTAGACTGCGTGAAACGCTGTTGGCGTTTTTTGTGAAAACCAAGCTATTCTCTCTATGCCGTACCCAGTATCGACAATTTTTATCGGGAGCTCTTCGTAGCCGCCATCGGCACTCCTATACATCATAAACACTAGTGTAGCTAGCTCGAGCCCTCCTACAGCTACTTCGAAGCAAGGTCCTGCATTTCCTCCTCCTTCCCACCAGGATTCCTTAAATGTTATTTCTTCCTCTGGTATACCTAGCTCTTCGACAAAGAACTTGTAGGCATAGTCAACTGTTTCATTTGTCCAATAAACATACTTATCCCTATAGTTAAACGCATGGTGTCCACCCATAATGAAGTTAGTTAAATGTCTTCCAAGCGTTAATCCAACTGAATCTATATCTTCAAGTCTTATACAAGGCTGGGCGATAACAAGAGGATTAGCTGGAGGTGGCACTAGACCTGATGTTACATGGGGTTGAAATACCACTATACTAGCTATAGTTAGGTACAGATCTTCTCTCCATCTAGCTACAACAGGTTTAGGCTCTATAACTTCGTGTCCATTTCTTCTAAAGAAATCTAGGAATAGATCTCTAACCTCTTTATAGCTGAGTCTCCTCTTAACTGGTATCTGGAGAAACGTATAGTTAGTACATGGAACATCTCCGCAGTTATCTCTATTAATTGCACTCCAGAAGAAAGCACCACATTGGCTGCACCGCTGTCTTCTATACCCTCTATCTACAAATAAGTTTACCCTAAATATAGATGGGTCTACAACAAACATTGTATAACCTTTTAATAGCTATGCTATACAAAAATACGTTGGGTAAAACAATTTTGCTATAGCTTTCGTAGTACTTAACCTAGTTTTGCATATTATCCAAATAACGCTGATAATCCTTCTGCTAACTGTTCCTCTGATACAGTTTCCTTCTTTTCCTCCTCTTCCTTCTCCTCCTTAGCTTGCGTCTGCTGAACAGGTGCAGATACCGACGGGGTAGGTGCAGTAGGTACTGGGGCTAAAGGCATAGCAACAGCTGTTTTTATCACTTCATCTATGTTTATCTCTTTAAGAGCTGCTACAAACGATTTTAATCTTATATCGTCTACAGCTATACCTGCTGCTTCTAGTATTCTCCTAAGGCTATCTTCTGAAACCTCTTTTCCAGCTGAATGCAGTAGGAGAGTTGCATATACGTACTCCATGTATATCTACACCTTACGATCTTAATCTAGGTTCACATCTTATAAATCTAGATAAACGTAAGTGATAGCAAGGGGTTATTAAGTCTTTTACCTAAAACCACCCAACGATAAAATATTCCGCTTGTGAATAGCCATCCCATGCGGTAGACTTAATGTAATCAAGTTAATCAACTAAATGGTGTATGATCTACTTAAAGGTGATACCCTAATCAAAATTGGTTACTAGACCTTTAGCCTATGTCTGTTATCCGCTCTAGCGGATTGGTTTTTGTATACCGATTTAAATCTGAAGCGTACATTTAATTCAGAGAATTAGGTGTAGAGGGTTACACCTCCACTATGCGATTCTTTTCAACGTACTCTTCATAGAATTCGCCACCGCTATAGTATAGCAGAGTACCGCTAGCCCTAGGTATAACATAAAATCTATTTAATCCACGCACAATCTCTATTGGGTAAGGTGGCAGTACAAATTCCTTCAATCCTATAACTGATTTCTTATTCTCTATAGGGGCTAAAATAACAACCTCTACATCGAGTTCCCCTAGCCTCACCTTAATAGAGCTGTTTTTAGTAATAACGCCTTTCTCCTTAGAGAAAACCTTATAATAAGCGTACTCCTTATGAGTAAACCTGTAGGGGATGACCTCAAGGTTTACATCTTCCTCTATTTCAACACCTTCTCTGTTCACATTAAATAACGAAAGTGCAATGTAATCCCTTATTCTTCCGGCTATCTTCAGTAATACAGTATCGTTATAAGGATCTTTAAACAGTATATCTCTTGTTATAGTGCCTGGCTCATCAACTTTAACTAGCTCGCCGTTATCTAAGGTCATCATCTTGACTAACTCTACGTTTGTTTTCTCCGGATGTCTATCCGTTATATAGATTGGACCACCGCTGAATACTCTTGCAACAGCATGTACTTTTGCGTACGGATCGTACGTTATCCACATATCATAATCTGGGTACGCGATTAAGCTGAGTAGGAGGGAATTGTATGCGCTGAATATTGTATGCAGCTTTGCATCAGCTTTCCAGAAAGGTATGTAGTCTATAGATACCCTCATAACGTTACTTAAAAAGTAATTGCTATAGTCTTCGGGTACCATAGACATACAGTTGAGTATATCTAGTCCGTTAATAAACGAGCTTAGCTGCAACGCTATCTGAATATTTCTCGCAGCTTTACCTATAGGGTATAACCCTAGGTATAGAGCGTGGATAACCCATTGATTATCTACCTTAATAAAATCGAATCCCTGGCTTTTTACCCATGAAAAGAACTTTGCGTAGAGGTCTATAGCTTTATCTATTTCTGGGTGAGGTATATATGCATCTACATACGGATTCTTAAGCGCTTGAACAGCTAAAGTATCGGAGATATTCTTTTCGAAGCCACTCCAATGAATATTTATAGTATGCCAAAGCCCTACGAGCTCTATCCCAAGTTTTTTAAGCTCTTGAACAACACTGATTAATCCTAGTGGGAACTTCTTTTCATCTGCATTCAAAAACTTCATCACCCTCGTAAACCATTCCTTACCCTTAACTATTTCGTTTTGCCAACCATCGTCAATAAGTACCCACTTAAGGGGTACACCTCTCTCTAAAAGACCTTTGACTATCCTAATAACGTTATGATGAGATAGATCTTCTGTTAGCAATGCATTCCAAGAACACCAACCTAATTTATTCAAGAAGTTCGGCTTCTTTTTCCAATCCCTAGGCTTAAGAATTCCCAATCTTGATGCAGTATAAACGCATTTCCTAATAGCTTCATAGGGGTTGTTTTCAACTGAAATAGAGTAAGGGTAGCTAGTATCAATTGTAGTCCTAGTTGTACCTAGGAATATTCTCAGCTTTAGCTTTGGCCATATGTATCCAGTGACATCGCCATTGCTTAGGGACAGAATGGCCATGTAGATATCGCCTAGTTTGAAGAGCGTGAAAACAGTATAAGGTGGGATAAAGCCTATTACTGGATACATCCAACAAGGAATTCTCTTAAGGAAATTTTCGTGGTCTATATCACCAATTTTAGCCGGGTAACCAGGGTTATCCGGAGGCCTAGGAACCGGAGGCTCTCTATCAACAGCTAATGCATTGTAGTAACGGAAAGCAGGTCCATAGAATTCCGATACAGTTGGGTTAATGGTTAAGGATAAGATCTCGTTGCTCGGCTTAACCCTTAAGCTTATGTCTGCAAAAAATAGTGGATTTAAAAGTTTTGAGCTCTCTACGGATATCCCTAGAACACCGTTGTTTAAGGTTAGGAATACCCTAGACTTTTTACAGATATAAACCTGGTTATTGCTACCTTGCTCCTCTACCTCAGAACAGTAATCTTTCTCTCCATCTGCGTACGCTAAGGATATGCTCTCTATTAAATCGCTTAAGCTAAACACATACATATTCTCCCCACACAGCATTAACTTAATGCCTACAACTTAATTACCTTATAGAATCTAGTTAACAGAACCAGTAATTATGTTAAGCTTAAGTTTATCATAATTGCAAGGTTTATTTACTACCTCTGTAATTAATCCAACAGTGTAATCAGGTGGTTTACTTGATTAGAAAAGCTTTGACTATTGCCGGTAGCGATTCAGGTGGTGGAGCTGGTATACAGGCGGATCTAAAGACTTTCGCAGCACTAGGAGTCCATGGGTTATGCGTCATCACATCAGTAACAGCTCAAAACACCTACGAAGTTAGAGCAGTTTTCGATCTACCATTGGAGATGATAAAGGCTCAGTTCGAAGCGGTTGTAGATGATATAGGTGTTGATGCAGCTAAAACAGGTATGCTTAACAGAAAGGAGGTAGTAGAGCTAGTTGCACAACTCGTGAAAAACTACAACATTCCAACAGTAGTAGACCCTGTTATGGTTGCTAAAAGCGGCGCACCTCTACTAAGAGAAGATGCTGTCGAAAGCCTGGTTAAACACTTAATACCGGTGGCAACAGTTGTTACCCCAAATAAATTCGAAGCAGAGAAAATAACAGGTATAACGATTAAATCCGTAGACGATGCTAAGAAAGCCGCTAAAGCAATAGTTGAAGATCTAGGAGCTAGAGCAGCTGTTGTTAAAGGCGGGCACATAGAAGGGGAAAACTCTATTGATATCCTCTACGTCGATGGGGTATTTCGGGAGCTTCGTGGTGCTAGAGTTCCTACAAAGAATACCCACGGAACAGGCTGTAGTTTTTCAGCAGCAATAGCAGCTGAGCTTGCAAAAGGTAAACCAGTTGTAGAAGCTGTAAGAATAGCTAAAGAGTTTATTACTAAAGCTATTGAGTATAGCTTAAGTATAGGTAGAGGATACGGGCCTGTTAACCCAACGGCTTGGATATATGTACCTGCCGAGAAGTTTTATGTTCTAGAGAACCTTAGAAAAGCTGTAGAGCTAGTCGAAGAGAATTCGGAATATATATACCCATTGATACCTGAGGTAGGTATGAACATCGCCATGGCCTTGCCTAAGCCATACACTAGAACATTAAACGATGTAGCGGCTATCCCTGGTAGAATCGTTAAAATTGGAAACAAGGTTAAAGCTGTTGCTCCACCAGATTTTGGGGTCTCAAAGCATATGGCTAAGGCGATTTTAACAGTAATGCAATTCGATGATAGGATTAGAGCAGCTGCTAATCTCAAGTATAGCGAAGAATTTGTTGAGATAGCCAAGAAACTTGGATTCTCGGTATCTTTCTACGATAGAACCCAAGAACCACCTGAAATCAAGACCGTAGAAGGTGCATCAATACCTTGGGGTATAGAGCAAGCAATCAAAGCTGTTGGTGGTAAAGTGCCCGATATTATATACCATAGAGGTGACTGGGGTAAAGAACCTATGATAAATATATTCGGTGAAACAGCTGTAGACGTTGTCAACAAGTTGCTTACTATAGCTAGAAAAATTAAAAACAAAACATCTAACGATTTTGTATCAACATACATCCGTTAAAACATATATATACTACCTTAAAGTTAAAGCGTTATTATTTTCTCAAGATTTCAATAATTAGCTAAGGAGACGAAATCTATTTATATGGTTCTACATCTCTATACCTTTGGGTAAAATATGGCTGAACCAACTATTGGGGAACTGATTAGCGCGCTACTATCGCAACCATCAACACTAGTTGTTGTAGCTATACAATTCTTTCTAGGACTTGGTCTAGGCTATATATCTATAAAGATACTGAAATACATAATAGCGTTTCTAGCCATAATAATCCTAGGAACATTTCTATCTATATGGAGCTTAGGGTTAACACCAATAGAGGTGTTTTCAACTCTAGGACTAGCAGCTGAAGCTGCGAAAAAGCTTGCTATTGTCCTAGGACTACTATCTATGGGGCCTGTTAGTATAGGTTTCGTAATAGGGATTGTAATTGGCTTGATAAAGAAATAAGTTTAGGTATTTTTAGATTTTATTCTTTTATTTCTTGAAATAACAAAAATAATACATCATTCTGTATTTAATAGTTTTTAGAGTTATCATAGCCTAAGTTTTCTCTATTCGCACAATACCGCCGCTCTTAAACTTTGAGAATACTGTAGGATCCCCTATTACTCTACCGATTACGTTTACAGGGCTAGCTGGTCTAATCTCATTTTTTGTTCTACTAGCTGGTGTAGGGCCCCAGAAAATACATATCGCTTTTCCTGGAGGCCAGTATGCTATAGCCCCCTTCTCGACAACCTCCTTAGCATTTTCCTCCCCTGCTTTTATATTTGTGGAGAAGTATATTTCATCTCCCCACCTATACCCCACACCTTCAATTGGTAGTGCTTCAACAACTCTCCTAAAAGTATTAGGGCTTAAATCATCAAATAACTCTGCTTCAACGTATCCAGTAGCATCAGTATATATCTTTATTCTTACCTTAGTCATAACGGTTCCCAGAGGAGTAGACTATGTTTACAGAATATATCTTGTTAGTATAAATAATCAGCACTCTCTGTAGAAGACTAACTTCTGTAGAGTTATAGTTATTGGCCGGATTTATGTCACAAAAATTACTTCAATAAATTAATTCCATGTATAGTGCTCAACTTGTTGATGTTGTTGCTTTTAACATCATTTCTTCTCTTATTATTGATAAATAGCTACTTAAGAGTATCAACCCTATCACAAAAGTTAATAGGGCCTGTATATATCTCTCTTGCCAGATAAACCACGATGATAAGATTAAAAACAGTATCGATGATATCAATAAAATTACCGTAGTTATTCTCATATTTTCTATACTTTTATTCATGTTATCTCACGCTTAATAATTAAGTCGCTATCTTCGAGAATAAAATATTATTGGCTGGCTTGGGATAAACAAATCTCTTGATTAGATCAACTAAATTACATCGTCTTAGTTAAGCAATAGATTTAGCCTAGCTTATTCAATTCCATATCTGCTGGGTACTTTATTACGCCAGATGGTGATGGCATGTATATTTTATACGTAGCTTATTAAAACTAAGCTTAACGCCTGAACATTTTTATAAGTTTCTCTATTAGTTTCTTTAACATATCTTCACGTTTTGTATGTTTACACCTAGAATGTATTGTTATATCTTTCCATGTTGATAATTTATCAAGTAATTCAATGATTTTATAGTAGGGAATAGTTAAGGTAGGTCTTTATTGTTGCTAAGTATTTTATTGTGTATTTTATTGTATAGCGAAGCCGGTAATCTGATTCACGATTGTTACCTAGTTTCTACATTAGTACTCAAGAAACCCATTGGAATTTCTGTAGCTTCTCTCAATTATCAAACGATCTACGTGATTCGTTAGTTAGAACCATCTAGATTGTGTATCACATGATTAATCCTTGCATTGAACTCGAAGTATAGGTGCCATAAATTCCCTGAATAGCTCTGGCAACAATAAATACCGCGAGATTGCATTGTATTGAACCACCCGTAATGGTCTTTCTTCGCGATAATACAGAGTTATTAAGGGGAACTCAAACAATTAAGTACATAGTACTGAATACAATACTATTGAATGTGTGAGGAGAGGTATAGAAGTATAGAGAATGGTATCAGAAGAACTTAAAGAATATGAAAACTATATAGGTTTTAGCCGATAAACTCTGCAGCAAACAACACGATTAAAGAAAATACTGTAGCAAGATAAATGGTATGGTTACCCTAAGCTTCCTATATCAAGGGATCTTGTACCTAATGGGTCTTACAAAGATTGTGTAGTAATATCTACATGTTTGCCAAACTAGATCAAATACTATCTATTGGGTACCTTAATCCATGCATAAAACCATAGCGGGAAGGTTTACAGAATAAAGTTTAAAATTTTGCGTATAGATAATGACATTGCTGTAGAAGGTGTATATTTATTGAGTACAATACTTAGTAGGTATATTCCCATAGGAGAGGTACTTTTAAAAGGTTACAGAAATATTACTCAAGCTAACCTTACACTTCTGGAACCTCATGAAATTAATATCTCTGTTAGAGGAGAATACTACTATTATCAAGAGAATATGCTTTCACAAATAATGAATTACTTACCGTACATAATAATGATTGTAGGTTTCTTGATACTAGCGGTAATCTACCTCATTGGTCCAAGGAGATACTTTGTAGCACCTGTTAAAATAATTTTTGGCGAGAAAGATCTCTTTGGATATATCCCAAAAGTAAACTATGTATACGAGGGTATTAAGTTTATACTTCGCAAATATTTTATCAAGGTAAGAGATAGAGCTCAATGCATTTCTTGTACACCTAGAGAATTGTTGAAAAGAGTACCCTTTATATCGAAATTTGTAAACACATACGAGGAGGTAGTCTATGGAGATAAAAGGAGATCTGATGTAGAAGAAGCCTTAAACGAGGTGGATAGAATCTGTGGCGAAGGCTAGCAACACTATATTTGTTTTAATAACACTAGTAGCGCTGATAATGTTATCTCAATCAGCTACAGTGGTTTGGCGTACCCTAGAAAAAGATCCTCCTTCAGTATTTAACTACGGTCCTGGTGGAATCTCTTACTTCTACGCAGATGCTATATCGCGTGTAGGAGATGTTAATGTAATATACGACTTATCTGAGCTTCGCAACTATGATCCGCAGAAATACGTGTTATTATTATTAAGTCCCGATATACCGTTAAACAATAAAGAAGTTAATAATGTACTATCCTGGGTAGAAGCAGGAGGTACAGCTTTAGTAGGTGATGAGGTTAATACGACATTTTCACTAACATCTGTGTTAGGTTTCCAGCAAACATATAGGTTTCTAACAATACTTAAATCTCGATGCTATTTAGCTAATGGCGCAATAATCGAGGTACTGCTAAATTTATTCGTAATATATGTTCCAGTCAATGCTAGCTTACCGTTTCAATATATTTGTGTAAATGAATATGGCCCCACAGTATACCGTATCATGTATGGACGTGGTCAAGTGTACCTAATGGGAGATTCAAGTTTATTAATAAACGAGTTATTCGTTAAAGCCCCGGCTTCATTTAGCAACAATACAGCGTTCATGTACGATTTAATAGGGGGTAAGAGGTTGATTATATACGAAGGTTCAAGGGTATACGGATATGCTGAGCTAAGAGCTTTGTCATCAGTATTTACATTATTGTTTAGCTTTATCAGTATAATATTTTCGAATATAATGAACCTCGGTTTTATACCAAGAACAATATTTCTACTTATTTTAACACTGCTATCTACTGTTCTAGTCATGGCTAAACTTGGCACCCCAAAGAGTTTAAGAAAGATTTTTGAATTAGATCAAAAAAGTGTAGATGAGAAGAAAACATTTGAGTTATCGAAACTAATAAATAATATTTCGCTTGGTGTTAAAACATGGGTAGAATCGATGAAAACAAAGTGAAGTTCTTTAGCGATAAATTAAACACCGTTATTGAGAACGTCCAGAAAAAAGTAATAGGCAAAAGGAGAGAGCTTGAAATAATATTAGCCACGCTTTTCGCAGAAGGCCATGTCATACTAGAGGGTGTTCCTGGAGTAGCCAAAACCTTGATGGCTAAGTGTATAGCGTTATCGCTTGGACTAGATTTCAAGAGAATCCAGGCAACACCAGATCTACTGCCATTTGATATAGTGGGCACCCAGATATTTAATCCAAGGGATGGAACCTTTACCTTTAGAAGAGGGCCCGTGTTCACAAACATACTATTTGTTGATGAGATAAACAGAGCTCCACCAAAGACTCAAGCAGCTCTTTTAGAAGCTATGCAGGAGAGACAGGTTACTATAGAGGGTATTACCTATTCGCTCCCCAAGCCATTCCTAGTTATAGCCACGATGAATCCTATAGAGGTTGAAGGTACTTTTCCTCTATCTGAAGCTCAGGTTGATAGATTCCTTTCAAAAGTTGAAATAGGCTATCCAACGATTGACGAAACAGTTGAAATTCTAGATAGATTCTACACAATTTATGATTTAAGTGATTTAACGTCTGTGCTAAACAAGGACGATGTTATTACACTCATAAATTTAACTAAGGGTGTCTACGTAGATAAAAACATAATGAAGTACATAGCTGCTATAACTGAGGCTACTAGACACCATAAAATGGTTAAACTAGGTGCCTCACCTAGAGGTAGCATCGCTATACTTCTCCTATCGAAATCTCTTGCCCTTATAAGGGGGAGAGACTACGTAACCCCAGATGATGTAAAGGATGTTGCGTATTACGCTTTAGCCCATAGAATAATACTTAGAAGCGAAGCTAGGATATCTAGGGTAACTGTTAAGGATATTGTTACAGACATCATTGATAAGGTGGAAGTTCCTTGAAAATATCTTCTGCAGGTCTTGCCCATATATCTATAGCAATAATTCTTCTAGTGTATGCATTAGCCTATAAAAATACTCTTGTTTTATCTACATCGCTTGCTTTGCTTCTTATTCTTTATAATGAGTATAACTCTTTTATCAGGAGCCGTAATGCGTTAGCTTATCTAGCGGTGAAAAGATCTCTAGATAAAAAAGTATGTAATGAACTAGATGAAACAGTTATAACATTATCTATTGAGAACAAAAGCGGTTTTCCGATATCTAGGCTTACAATATTAGATAAACTACCATACTTTATAAAATCTAGGCATGGGAGACCTATATTTATGATTTCCATCCCTCCCCATAGCTTTGTAAACATTTCATACAGAGTTGAGGTTACAGCACCGGGATCTCATGATTTTACGCATACCGTGCTCATTATGAGTGGAGTACTAGGGTATTTCTATGAAGAAGTTGAAGTTGATACAAGGGAAACAATGGTAGCGCTTCCGCTATCGATAGGCAGCTCCATAAAGATGAAGAGTCTTCAGCGTATCTTAGGGTCGTATATAGAGGGTAAGTCCACTAGTGGTTTCTACGACTTGGCATCGATAAGAGAATACCAGCCAGGAGATGACATAAGAAGGGTTTTGTGGAAAACATATGCTAGAACTATGAAGTTAATGGTTAGAGAAGATTACGGTGAAGCTTTTGCCAGAGTGCTCGTCATGGTCGATATAAAAAAGTTTCTATGGGATCTAGGAGCTGAGCCAAATACTATAGCACATGTAACTCTTCGATTATTTAGATCGCTAGTTGAGTTACTAGCAAAATATTCATCGGTAGATATAGCTCTATGCGTAGGTCCTTCGCCAAAAGTTGTTGCCAATGCTGAACAAGATGTAATAACATCGCTGTATAGAATTATATCAGCAGTAGAAGCTGGTAATGGATGTGAATCAAGTATAGATGTATTTGCAGCAGTTACATCGTTCTTAGGAAAAAGTCCTGAACAATACAATGCAGTAGTGCTTATAACAAATCCCTTATCTTTAGCTGTAGAAAATCCTGAGAATTTCGAGGTACTGCTAAAAACATATGGAGAGAAGCTAATGGTTTTAATCCCATACTACGAATACGATAAAATAATCCCAGCTGAGGATATCACCGGAATGGTTAACGCTATATCATACTACACATCTCATACAAGGTACGGTATTAATATAACAGAGGAGAGTTTTGAAGTTTTCAAGGCGAGAAAATGATAGATTTAGCAATAATATTGATATTCTTAGCCGTACTAGTACTAGATATAATAAAGAAATCAGAGTACTCCTTAGTAGTAGGTATAATAAGTATAGTGCTCTTACTAGCGTTAGGCTCACCGTTGTATGCAATCATAGTAGCTACATTAGTACCTCTCTACAACTTAGCACTATTTATATCAATAGAAAGTGTAAGAAAAACATTGAAGTACACCGAGGTTATGTTCGAAATTCTTAAACCTGTAATAACGGTACTATTAGCAATTGCGATTGGGATGATTAGCCGAAGAGTAATATTCGTCTACATGGATCAGTGGTCTTCTTCAGTGCTTTTCACGATAACATTCTTTACAGCGTTATCGTTTGTACTAGAACCCTCAATGACTAGGTTGAGTGGTATTGGTAGACTACTCACATCGAACTTATATAACCTAAGCAAACATCTACAGAATATTACAATAGTACTAGGTATAATATCACTGTTATACTCAACAATTGAATTACAATCCTTGGCGACAATACCAATATTAATTCTATTCGTTTCACTATACGCACTAAGGAAAATAAAAGGTACGATCAAAAAAACAATATTGTTTACTTTACCCTATATAATAGCTTTAATTCTATCGATAATAATAGTCCAATCGTAATTTACAACCTATACAAAGTTTTAATTCTTGTTTTTAGTTATTTATATGGATATATACATTATCAATATAATGTCATTAAATTCCAATAATATTTGTTAATCAAAAGATAAGTTTATTATGCCTTAATTTATTCGTAGGTTATCGAGGTAGATACACTATTTATAATACTAAGTCGGAGATTAATAAAAAGAAATAATATGTAGGATTACTACAATAATTCTGGTATTGTTAATATTGGTGTCAATATTGGGTCTCCGCTTTCGATAGTATTAGACATTGCATCTAAAGTCTATGTGCAAAGGATTCTATTTGTTGAGGTGGTAAGGTTACGACATCTAGTCGACATATTCGTTAAACATTTTTTGAATCCTACAACCTTGCAATGTCCTCAGATTTGTACCCCTTATATACTATGTAAGAAGTTTCCAAGGCATTTTCGTAATAAGCAGAAATACTAGAGCCTAATTTTGAAAAAGAATACATTTATTGTGTACATTAGGAAAGATGTATATGGTGTGGTGAAACCTTGTTTACAATTCGAAAGCCTTGCCCTTTAGGGCATGGAAGAAGATCAGAAATTAAGAGATACGCTTCGTGAAAATCCAATAAATACTATAATGTATAGAAGAATATGGATAAAATCATAGACGTTAATCTTCCAAGCAATAGCATGATGTGGTTTAACATTTGTTCAAGAATTTTCGACCTCGTTGTTAATAGAATGACGTAGGAGGTAATAAATGAAGTAAGGGCAGTATGTAAGGTCTATTCACTAATGGTGTGCTATACGAGAACATACAATAGCTTTCAATTATCTAAATAAATGGCTAGCAATAAGAGAAGTTAGGTAGGTGATAACCCTAACCATAAACTTAACCCGCTGTAAACTAGTTACAAGGATTGTATACGATTAACGAGATAGTTTTCAATTGGTTTGAGTTGCTTCAGAACAACTACCAGGAGATGGCAGAGCTTATCTAGAAAGGAATTTTAAGAGAGCCAGGAAATCCGAAGGGAACTATGAAATTGCTGAAGAAAGTAGATTTCTACAAGGAATACAATGGTAGGCGATGTATATACACCAAAAGGACAAGTATTTAAGCTTGTAGTAAGAACTCAAGCTGGTTATGTTATTGAGTAAATCTTATGCTAAGTCTATGAAAATTAAAAGAATTTCGAATACAATACAGGTTCTATCTAACGCTCGACATAACATAGAGTACAATGGTTAAAGGAGGTAATGGATGAGATCTAGCTGAGGTATTTAGAGAACAGTATCAATACACAAGTTTTCATATATTAGAATAACATTATAACATTAATAGATTATAGAAACAGAGGTGATATATACAGTATTAATATCTTAGAGGATATGGTGTACGTACCACAATTCGATGTAACTATAAACATTATGGGTATGCTATGAATAGAACTTACTATGAAATGGACTGAATAAATTATCATCAATGTAAAGATATTAGTTGCGGCATTCAATTACTACTTACCATAACAACCGTTGACAGAAAATGCCCAGCAGATATTCTTAAGCTCTAGATAGAATTGACAAGATCCGAGCAACGAGCTATGGCACAAATTGATCTACTTAAATGCGCCCATAAATTAACGAGGTATAGGTTATCCAAGCAATTAGAACAAAGTTTTGGTAAATCTAAATAAAGTCAATCCAGCGTTATTAATACAGCAATTAGTGCCCATGTATCCGGGCTGTGGATAGGGATGCTACATAAAGAAGCAATACAAAGACTAACTCCAACAACTACAACCTCTCCATAAATGTTTATAATAATACCACCTAAGGCAATAATTCATAAGTTACAATAATATTAACTGCTATAGGAACTGTACCTATCTATAACTGCTTATTCTAACTTGTAGTATCCTAAACTAGCTATACATATTCTTAATTCAACAATATTTTTATCAACATTAAATTCCTATTTAGGTGGCTAATTACCGCTAACCTATGCTTCTCCATTCTCTCTTGCTAAGAAACTATTTCAAATTCCCTATTTCACTTCAATAATTTTCCCTACTATTTACTGCTATCTCATTACTTTACCTTCTAGAAATATTTAGTAAATCTTTAGTAGTAGACTGCCTTTACCTGACAACGTTTTAATCTAATTATATAATACCACTATCCCAGATAGTCGCTAAAACCTTTTTCTGTATTTTCTTACAAATTAAAATAAATAAATAATTTTATATGCTTTTCAACTTTGATCACATTCGCTACGTACTGGAATTTATGAAAATTTTATCTCGATTCATCAACTTAGTGAATTCTTTGAAAATCCAACTTAAGGTTGATAACATTTAGTGTCTCTAATACTTTATTAATTTATAGTCTCTATACCAAATAAAACTAAGAAAATGTAGGCTAATTAAATCTGCCCTAAGTAATCTCAACGTTCTATTAATTCAAGGGTTCAATAATTACATCGTATACTATTATCTTTAGAAAATATCTAGAACATTATATACTATGTTCTGCTCTATTACTACTTAAGTATAAACTTAACGATAATCTATATTTTCTTT
>JAWASI010000029.1:0-18882 GCA_038892955.1 Ignisphaera sp. | reverse complement strand
TTTCCAATCCTCTCAAGAACGTAGCGTTTTGATACAAAGATATGATCTCTAACTTCACCTACATACTGTCTAGAGATGGGTTGTATAGTTTCTGTTGATATTCTTCTTCCTTCTTTAACCCATTTGTTGTATCCCCCATCAATAATAGCCACATTATCTATACCTACATATATAAGTTCTACAGCAACTCTTGCAGTATCAGCTCTATTAAATGTTGTATCAACTTTGTTCACAATAACAACAACAGATTCTCTACTTATTCCAACATCACCTATTGTCTGGAAAAGCTCTTCCGGAGGCGGAATTTCTAGAAGAAGATCATCTCTAACTACAGTCCAGGCAGATTTCAATGGATCAAAAGGTAGGTTTATAGACCTAGGTATATGTCCTTCTCTATATTCATTTCTAGAGCTAAAGTACTTTAACCTCTCCCATTTTGCAATGTATACTCCAGACCACAGTATTAGCAAGAGTACAGCCTTAGCTAGTATATGATATGAGGTATAGATGTTATGGTAAGCGGCGAGCTAAGCATAGTTTTGTTTATTGTATGCTTAGCTATATCTATTACTCTAATATTTAAAGGTATCAATATAGCTTTAGCGATATTCTTAGCCTTTATTGTATACTCAATTCCTGCGCTAAACCATAAATTCTTAGAAGCTATCGTTTTAACAATTAATATGAATACGCTAAATACATTAGCATCTCTTTTACTAGCTATGATGATGGCCGAGCTATATAGGGGGCTTAAGGTATCTGAGGAAGTAGTTAAAGCTTTAGAGAAGATAAGCTCGAGGATTGCATCCATAGCTATACCAATGCTCATAGGTTTAATACCTATGCCTGGGGGAGCATATATATCGGCCACTATGGTAAACTCTATCTATGATTCCATAGGTCTTAAACCAGAGGAAAAAACATTCATAAACTTTTGGTTTAGACACATATGGGTAACCATATGGCCATTATATCAGGCGATTATTCTATCTAGTGTTATACTTAACTTAAGTATTGCTGAGATAATTAAGCGTACGTGGGTAATAGCTCTGTCAACAACTTTAGCAGGTATTTCAGTTACTTACGTAATACTCAATAACCAAAATAACAGGGATAGAAAAAGAGGTTTAGGTGAACCTAAAAAGTTAGTCCACATATGGCCCTTTGCTATTTTAGCATTTCTATCTTTAGTTGCACCCATACCTCTACCACTATCGATAACTATAACCATAACGTTGATTTTAATTATATACAAACCCAGTAGGACAGCTATATACAGAGCTCTGAGGTACGCGCTTAATCCTACGTTCATTGTTTTGGTGTTTGTATCGCTTATGTTTAGCAATTCAATAAAATTATCTGGATTAGCTGAAGAACTTGCAAAACATCTCTACAATTTTAGTGCAGTAGCAGCTCTATTAATACCTTTTACCGTAGTTATGGCCACAGGGCTTGAATTTACATTTGTTGCCTTAACTTTCCCAGCTTTAAAACCGCTTTTATTCCAAGGATCAAACATAGTCTTAGCATTCTTAGGAGGGGTAATAGGTTCTTTGCTATCGCCAACTCATGCATGCCTGGTTTTATCAGCCCAATATTTTAGATCTCCGCTACAAAAAGTGTACAAGTACACAATACCAGCATCAATAATAGCCTTAGTGATATCCTTAACAATAGTAAATATTTGGAGTTCTTGATAAACTAAAACCACGCAATGTAATTACGTTAATGCGTGTTAATTTATGGTATACTAATGCCCTAATAGGTGAAATTAGCAATTCATTTACGGAGGTTTAACCTCTTTGAATTTTTCAATAGCTTGCTCTCCACCGATTCCCCAATTCTCTTTCGGGATCTCAACGATTATAACTTCGACTGCATGCGGTGGAATACTTAATTCTTCGAAAACCCTAGTAATACCAGAAATAATCTTCTTCTTAGCTTCGTTTGAAACTCCGCTCCACATATATACAACAACTATAGGCAAGGATATCACCAAGAATATAAATGGTAATCTAGGTAAAGAACCTAGATGAGAACTGTTAATACTTTTAAGAATAAACAAAAGCGTTAACCTTCTACTTGCATAATGTAAATATTCCATCTTTACTTTGTTATTTTAACTCTCCTACAAAAATTTATGCTAATAAAAAGATGCAGGTTATTGTTAACACTATAGCTAGCCCTATGTACATATTTGTACCCATTGTTAATACAATTCCTCCTACAATAGATCCTACGATAGATCCTAGTTCCCTTAAGGTATGGTACAATGAAGATCTATAACCACTTGTAGACGATACATACATATTGTACAGCATTACGTCTATGGCTAAGTATAAGGCTGAGGTCGAGATAAGGTATAATGTTAGCGTATAAACATCCTTTATAATGTTTATTCCCGCTAAGAGTACAATAGATCTAGCTAGGACTAGGAAAAGCACTAAACCTTTACTATAACTCTCAATATTTTTTAACATGAACACAACAGCGATTGATGCTATTGATGTTATTCCGTACGCGGTCCAAAGTATTTTTAAGTTAATAGTATTCTTAATCATTAGCGGGAGAAGTGCTAGAATGTAATCGTTTACATATGTGATTATCGTTATAGCGGCTAATATCCTGGTTTCACCTATTTTGGAATTTGAGTGTCCATACCATATCTTGCTGAATACTTCTTGGGCAATGTTAGGCCTATCTATGTATAGAATAGATGTAGAAGCTTTAATGTATAAGCTAAGCTCTCTTACTAATTTATAAAGTCTATAAATACTTCTCTCAGAAATTAATGAAAATGATGGTACTACTATAGTTGAAATTAATAAAGTAAGGATAGCTACTTGCTGAATTAAAGAAACACCAAGAATGTTCATAGAAGCCAAAAATATAAAAGAAATTCCTCTCACCATGTACCCAATGGCTCTCATAAGCAGAAGCACCTTACCCCAGTTCTGGCTATCAACGTTTTCAAAAACCATGGTATTAAGCGCGAGATTTGCAGCGGCAATAGAAATTGCGTGAAGTGAATACGAAATAAAAGCAGTAATTAAGTTCAAATTAGTCATAGACAACCACGATAAGGTTATAAACGTTAATGATATCACCATAAGCATTCTTGTTCTACCTTCATCGGCCAAGTAGCCTAGGAATAACATTGAAGATATGTAGAAAATACTCCATAATGCGCTACAAATACCTAGATATATGCTAGATATGCTTAGGTTGTATGCTATAAAGGTGTAGATTAGGGGATCTAACAGCATTAGTAGACCGTATGCTACAGAGGTTATCGCTAGCCATAGTATCATGATTTCAAGACCAGATTTAAATTGATTCAAGGGCAACGTTTAAAAGCCGCCAACCCTATAACCTTAGAACCCTTTCGCAGAGCTTAATCATCAAAGAGTTTACTAGATACTATATTCTATACTTTAGTCCATGTTTAGCTATGTATTTTTCACATTTACTCGATATTAAGTATGCCATTAACGAGTATAACACCATTGTTATGGGTGCTAACAATATCAAGGTATTTAGGTCTATAACGTTTGTTTCATAAGATGCCCGCACAAGTTCGGCAACAATTGTCGCAGGATTTATTAAGAGAATTTGTGGGTCTGGAGCTACCGACGGAGGTACAATTGTGCCGAGGGATATAATCATCTGGAAAACGTTTGTCCATACACCTCCAATCGATGTAGAGGTAAATAAGTACCCTATCAAGGAGCCATATAGAAGGTATGTAGGGATAGCTACAATAAGCGCTATTAGAAAGTAAATTCCATTACGTGGTAACATTATGAAGGGATCCAAACCTATTGTTAATGCTGCTGCTATTGCTGACGTAAAATAAGTAGATGTAGCAAACAAGATTACATCTATATGTACAGCTGATACTAAGTAATGTAGAATACTAAATCCACATTCCCTAAACATATCTGTTAAACCGTGGTATACATACCATCTAAGAAATTCTGTTGCAGTCCACATACTAAGCGAAGCTACAGTCATTCCGAAGACCCCTGGTAGAAATGTTTTTATTGCCTGGATTTGGTTAGGCGAGAGTACTGTAACCGGTATGTAGAGAACAAGAAACCAAAGTACAGAATTTAGGAATGATGCAATATAGCTTATGGCGTGCATTCGGGCTAACTGTGTCCCTATGTATAAGAGATGTACAAACTTCTTAATATCCATGTTATACACCTATCCTCCTGCTATACCTATCAGTTTTTATCGTAAACCAGGTGTTGATAGACATATATACAGCTAGTACCATTACTATAATCGTGGCTAGCAACATAATTTCAGAGTTTGGACCACGTAGAAGCATTATTCTAAGAATTTCGCATTCATATGGTAGTGGAGAAGTATAGGCTATTAACCTAATAGCTAAAGGGATAAGCCTAATCGGTATATGTATACCAGAGCCTGCTAATAAAGCTGGCATCAATAAGCTTGCTATAATCCATGGCCTATCTATCTCTACGTAAAATGTTATGGGGATAGCTATAAGCAAGCCATAAAGGCTTAACGCTATACCCGATATCATAAGTGATGGGAATACATAAACAAATACCGTCAGCCCTCTAATCTTTGATACAAGGAAAAGAACTACAGGTAAATACATAGTAGAAGCTATTACAAGAACTATGGGTCTAATAAGAGCTTGGCATACAAGGTAATTCCTTAGATTAGTTGCCTCAAGAATAATTTGAAGAGATCCAACTAACTTTCTCTCTTGATATAGGGTGTTGATAGTTTCATCCACAATAAGAATTGTCATGGACATTATAGCAGAGATTGTTATGGCGTAGAGAATCATATCACTCAAGCTTAGTTTTGTACCAACTATATCGCTAAACCTGTTGAGAACTGTCTCAATTTCAAATAATGTCGCTGGAAGAAAGAATGCACCTATTGAAAAAACTAGAGGTAGAGTCCAAAGAACCACGTATTCAGAGAACCATCTCCTAAAAAGAGCTATGTCTCGGTATAGTATAGCTAATACAATAGGTTTAAAAGCCATTTTTATCTCCACGAATAATAGCAATGTATACGTCTTCGAGTGTAGGCTCAACTATACTTAGGTCTAATATTTTGAGGTTTAGTAATTTCGTCACATCAAATATAGATTGAACTATATCACCTCTTTTAGCTCTTGCGTATGCGACTACGATTTTGTTTTCACCTAAATCATCAACTTTTAGCTTCTCAATACTTAGTCTATCCTCGATAACGGACAAAAACTTTGATACATCACCAGATAAATTTAGTGTAATTTTGTAAATAAGCCCAACTCTATCCTTAAGCTCCTGGGGAGTTCCATCAGCTATAACGCGGCCTTTATCGATTATAGTTATGTGGTTAGCTAACTGTTCAATCTCAAACATATTATGTCCGGTAACTAGAATTGTTCTACCCTCTTTAGCAAGCTCTATCATAAGTTTTCTAACCATTCTAGCACTTTCAACATCTAAACCTAGGGTGGGTTCATCAAGAAGTAGTAGCTCTGGATCAGTTAAAAGAGCTTTAGCCATAGCAAGCCTTGCCCTCATACCCAGGCTGTAAGTGTGATAGGATCTTTTTGAAGCATCCATTGCTTCGATACCTACAAGCTCAAGAACTTCTTTAGCTCTCCTTCTAGCATAAGAGAATGAAAGTCCTTTAAGGAGTCCATAGAAAACTAAGTTTTCGTAACCGCTAAGAGAGCTATAGAAACCTTTAGCAACATCTAGTACAACTCCTATTCTTTTCCTAACTTCATCTGCTTCTTCAACTACATCAAAACCTAGAACCTTAGCTGTTCCCTCGTCAGGCAATAATAATGTTGCCAAGACCTTTATAGTAGTTGTTTTCCCTGCACCATTAGGACCTAATAATGCGTGTATAGTGCCTTTATTGACATAGAATGTAACACCTCTTAATGCCTCAATTACTTTATTTTTTCTTAAACCTTCTTTAACTACATAGTTCTTCTTAATATCGATAACTTCGATGCATTTCATAATATTTTACCTTGGCGACAATGTTTTGGTCTAGAGGTCAGATACATATCTTTCCTTTATACCTTAAACTTCATAGTGTAGATTTAAATAACAAAAATATAAAATATTTTTATGTGTAGCTAACTTATGATTTTGTATGCTAAATAGAAGCTTCAGTATTCCTTAGTATTAAGATGTCATAAATTGTTAACTAAATTTATTTTTGCTAGAAAACCTATCTAAGGTTTTCATCAACTTTTTAGCAAATAATGCTAAAAGTACTATAACTGTTTCTAGAATTGGTATTGTTTTAAATGCTTTTTCAAAGAATTCGATATCTTGTTCATTTAATGCTTTAAACATTACGGAGAAGGTTATGTACCCTAACATGAATAAAACTCCTCCAAGAACAACTCTTATAAGAGATATCGGCTTAGGTAATGGTATGTATAGGAGTACAGCCGGCATCAACAGAGCTAGTAATGAAGAAACATATACAGAATTAAGAGTATTTATATCTACTTTATCATTAAACGTTTTGGCTAAGAAAATATTATAGAAAACAACACTGGATATACTCGATATAAGGGAAGATATTAGGAAACCCCATAATCTATAACCTAAGGTT
This sequence comes from Ignisphaera sp., assembly GCA_038892955.1. Classification (GTDB taxonomy): domain Archaea; phylum Thermoproteota; class Thermoprotei_A; order Sulfolobales; family Ignisphaeraceae; genus Ignisphaera. Next base: position 12,264 of record JAWASI010000029.1, on the reverse strand, counting down.
ATTGTCAATAAATACGATATTGGGACAAATATAGCCGACGAAATTAAGGATACGTATAGATTAATTTTTGTTTCACCAATTGCATTAAATAGTTGTGGTATTGTTGCTGAGCCAAATCCGACAAGTAAGTAGGGAGCAAACAATAGTGGTAGGTATATGTAGGCAAAAAGGTAATCAGGTCCACATATAAGGTATACAAGTTCTCTTGAGAAAACCATTGTTATAAGCGTTAGTGGAACCACAATTAAAGCCACGTACTTATTGCTCTTGGTTAATGCGCGAATTAAATCTTCTTTACTTCCTTTTGCATTAATTCCTGTGAACATAGGTAGTAACGCTATGGTTATTGGGCCTAGGATTACTGTGATGAATGTTTGAAAAACGATTAAAGCTCTATAACCCCCAATTTCTGCATCGGTTAATGCACGTGATAATAGCATTGTTTGATACATTGATAGGGCAGTAGTTAACAATGATGATGTATGCAAAGGTATACTGTAAACTACAAGCTCCTTAGCTATTGAGTTTTGGTCAGTGATTTCTTTACTTATGTTTACATCAGTTTTACGTTTTAATATAGCGGTTAAAGAAATTACCCCTATTAAAACGGCAAGAATTAGGCTAATTATATGGGATACTATAGCTCCCTCAACATAGAAACCCATTAAGAGTAAAGGTACAACTGTAATTACTCTAGAAATACTATAAGCAATCTTTAGGACACTATTTACCCAAACTTCATCAAGTCCAACGAATACTGATAAAAGATATGTGTAGAGGCTATGTAATAGAGCTATAGTAGAAGCAAGTATTACATAATTATAAGCATTTGGTCTATTAATAATAATCTCGGCTAAGGATTTCGGAAAAATAAAACAAAGAGCGGTAGTTAGAAAACCCGTTAATATCTTTATATAGAGAGATACCTTAATAACTTTCTTCGTTTTGTATACCATTTTTTTAGCTAAGTAGAACTTTATGTACCTAGAAATAGCTGTATCAATACTAAGGCTTGCAAATGAGTAAAGCAATAATGGTATAGAAAGCACGAGATTATAAAGACCATAACCTTCAGAGCCAAGAAGTCTTATAACAACTATATAGCTAAACGCTAAAATTGCGTTATATATAAAATCACCTATAGAGAGAATAACAGCACTTCTAGCAGCGCTTCCTAGCTCCTCAATATCGCTATCCAAAGTCATAGTATATATAACCTCATACTCGTTGCAACTATCTCATGTACTGATATGTAGATCCTTTTTAGTACCTATATAAAAATCGACTACAAAATAAGCTAATAGATTCTCTTAAATGCCTCTATAATTTTAGGCAAATAATAATTAGTAGGAAGTAACACAACATATTAATCAATATTACCATAATTTTAAACATAGCGATCTTTATCAACCGTTTTACGCTGTATGTATATAATACCTATATTGCGTTTTCTTAACATCTATTCTAAGACATAGAAGTAGATTACTAAGAAAAGCATTTTATGAGGTAATGCCACGGGATTTCATTAATGATGTCTTGTGCACTGCTATATATTTTAACTAGGTTATGTCTAAATATAGTTATGTTTCTAGTTTAATAGCTTGGCCTACTTTAATGCTTCTAAGAGCTTCTTCAGCTATTTTCAAAGCATATAATCCATCGTAGGCTGTTACCCTAGGTTTTCTATGCTTAGATATAGCCTCAATAAAATCAAGTAGTTCTAATTTTAGAGGCTCTTCTTTAACTATTTTTGCTTCTTTAATCCACTCTTCATCGTATAGGGTAAGTTTTTGCTCTAAGTAGTTTAGGTATGCTATACTCTTAGTTCCTACAACTATAAGCTCTCTAACTTTATGTGGTGTCAACCTATTGGTCTCCACAAGGCCATCAGTATTATTCTCAAAAGTTAACACTATTAATCCATAATCTTCGGCGAGACTGTTATCTCTAATTTTTCTTCCACGAGCGTATACCTTAACTACATCACTATTTATTAAGAAGCGCATAACATCTATGTCATGAACAGCTAAATCCACTAATATACTGACATCCGAAACCCTTGATACAAAAGGCCCCACTCTTCTTGCAGTCATAGTAATTACTTCTCCTAGAAGACCTTTATCAATAACTTCTTTAAGCTTTACAACAGCTGGGTTGAACCTCTCTATATGGCCAACGGCTACAATAACATTAGTTTTTTCTGCTATCTCTACGATTTCTCTGGCATTTGTGATAGTATCTGCTATAGGTTTTTCAATTAATACATGGATACCAGCTTTAATGAAGTCTACAGCGATTTCCTTGTGTACTTTAGTTGGAACAGCTATAGTAACAGCATCTACTTTACCCATAAGCTCCTTGTGATTACTATAAGCGTTAGTGTTAAACCTCTTGGCAACCAACAAAGCCTTATCATAGTTTATATCTACGACACCAACTAATTCAGCCAAGCCTTGTTGCGAAAGTTCATATAATACCCTTGCGTGGTTAAATCCCATAGCCCCTACTCCAACTACACCAACTTTAATCACTTTGTTCACCACATTAACCTAGAGCTTTAATCAAATAGTAGCTTTATAAAGTAGACCCACATAATCTATACTAAGGTTTACGGCAATCAAGTTATAATAGGTATAAAGGTCGACACCTTAATATCCTCTAAGTAATATCGTTTTGTTGAATAAAATGATGCAGAAAATATGGTGGACAGATATTAAATTTATGTTCATTTAGAGGTCTTGCTTAGATATTTTTTCCAGCTTAGCTGTTCTCTATAAAGTGAATGAGGCTTAAAAGATGTTCTAACGTTATTTATGCTTTCCCCAACAATCCTTATTTTGTTTAAGTTTATTTCTCCATATCCCCATTTAGTAAGTAAGTAAAGATATCCTACATCACTTGGGTTAAAGCCCATAGCATAGGATACAACTACATCAAGGTTTACAGGATTAGTAGATGCAAATACTGTTCCCCATTCTTTTGCTTGACCAGATATAGGTCCGTTACCCTCCATACCCACAACCCCGTCCACTACCCCTAGATCTGGCATTAAGTATGTAGCTAGTTTAGCTATAGCATAGTTTATTGATAGATATCCTCTGTGTATCTCATGTCTCCAGCCTTTCTTTATAGCGCCAACAACAAAATTCTTGATAGACAGAGTTACTATTGCATAATCATGTGTTTTAGCTCTACAAACGGATATCCTAACAAAGCTTTTATCTAGGAGTAGTTTAGATACATAGACTTCGAAACTATTGTCGTGTTCATCTCTAAGAATGAATTTCTCATAATCGTAATCCTCTAGGTCTACGAACTCGACCTTGTATTCTTCTCTTAGTTTTTCATACCCAAAGTTCTTAATAGCATTAGATAATGATCCTACAGTGGGTGTTTCAGCTATTATTACCTCAGAGATGTTAAACCTACTATGTATATAGCTAAGTACAGCTTCAACTGTTTCTACAGGTGTTACAGCAAGGTATGTATAGGAGGACACAAAGTTAGGTTTAATTAAAAACTTTCTTTGTGCTCTAAAAGCTTTCCTAATTTCATCATCTAAAAGTTCCAAGGCATTTTTAGTACCTTCAAAATGATTATAGCTTCTGGCTATTGATACAGACATTTAATATTACCACATTAGCTATATCTGTGTAGGGTATAAATTACAATTATACTAATAAAAAGCTTCGTAATGACAAAAATACTTTAAGCACTCTTTAAGTTTTATTATCTAGTTGTAAAAAGCTTGAAGATGGTAAGCTCCAGGTCAAGTCTATGTTAAGCCATTATTAGTTTATTTATTATGAAGTTTAAAATTAATCGTATTATTGTGGGCGATGAAGAGATTGATTTTGGCGCTGTTAAGTAGCTTAATTGAGGTGCTTAAAATATCTTTAACAAGGTATTCGTGGCATACCTAAGTAATATCTTATTGCTATAGCCTCTGAGTAAATGATTATTCTGTCTATGGATATTGTGTTGATTTCTTTAACTTCTGCGCATTAATATACACCATGTTCTTAAATTTGAGTAAAGATTTGCAAATCATTTAGTCGTAATAGCCTATACTTCCTTTGCTTTACTTATACCATATTCATTAGAAATGTAAGCACAAACTCTCGATTTCTTCTAACAGTTGATAATCTGAATAAAAGCCGGCGGATACTTGTAGTAGTTTTGTTAACACTAAGTCAGGTAAGTTACCTCTTGAGGTTATAAAAAGACCTACACTAACTAAGATGACAATACTATGGTATAAGACGTAATAAACTTAGTTCTATTTCTACGAGGGTCAAAAGATGTTGAGGAAATCAAATGACTAGAAGATATAGTAAAGAAACTTAAAGAAATGTTGAAAGTATTCAAAAGTAAGCTACAAGAACTTAGGAGAGAGCTTTGGCAAAGATATTTAACAGAACATAAATTAGTTAATTGTATAAAATTGTTATATGAGAGATTGATATAAAGGTGAAGCTACATAATTTAGATCTCTGCTTTACTAGGGATTAATATAATAAAAATATTATTGATGCTGTATTACAAATATACTGGGTGCTTAGGTAATTGACGAATATCTTAGAAGCTATCTGGAACCACATTATAGATGCAGAGAAAATAGTATACAAAGTTGTCCATAGAACACCTCTAGACTTTAGCACAACATTTTCTAAGATAAGCGGTAACAAGGTCTATTTGAAGTTAGAGAATATGCAGAAAACAGGTTCTTTTAAAGTTCGTGGAGCATTTTACAAGATCTACAAACACCTAGACGAAGCTAAAGCTAAAGGTGTTGTAACAGCTTCTAGTGGAAATCATGCTCAAGCTGTTGCATTTGCAGCCTCAAGCCTAGGAGTAAAATCTACTGTTGTCATGCCTGAAACAGCACCTGTATTTAAAATCAATGCTGCTAAAAATTATGGTGCAAACGTTATTCTATATGGTAGGCTATACGATGATGCTTATAGAAAAGCGCTAGAAATAGCTGAAGAAAACAAAATGATATTTGTTCATCCTTTCGACGACCCCGAGGTAATAGGGGGTCAGGGAACCATAGGTCTAGAAATTCTTAATCAACTAAACGACGTAGATTTTGTGTTTGTTCCTATAGGTGGTGGAGGGCTTATATCAGGGATAGGGGTAGCAATTAAGAATGTAAAACCCGACATAAAGATAGTGGGTGTTGAACCTAAGAACGCCCCTAAGTATTATTTAACTCATAGCTATGGTAAGATAATCGAGTTAGATCCCAAGCCATCGTTAGCTGATGGTGTTGTAACGAAACGCGTAGGCAACATAACCTTCGAGGTTATGGAAGATGTTGTAGACGATATCGTGGTAGTAGATGAAGATTCGATAGCTAGAGCTATATACTTATTGATGGAGAGGTCAAAGATTGTTGTCGAAGGTGCTGGAGCACTTCCCTTAGCAGCACTCCTCGAAGGGTATGTGCAAGGAGAAAACAAGAATGTAGTGTTGGTTCTTAGTGGAGGCAACATAGATTTAACAACACTTTATAGAGTTGTATTACGAGGTCTTGCAGCTGAGGGCAGGATATCAACGATTAAATTGATACTCAAAGATACACCAGGAGAATTATTAAAAGTGTTGAATATTCTACACAAGTATAGATGTAACATAATAGACGTTAGACATGATAGATATAGCTTAGAGATACCGGTAGGTTACGCACTTGTTGAATTAATTTTTGAGGCTCCCGAGCGTAGCGTTATTAATGAGGTGAAGAAAGAGTTAGAAGCTTTATCCATACAGATAATAGATTAACTATGTTACGATAATTCATAGTTTATCATAGTAGCGCAAAAATGTTTGTCTATACTTCGGATGAGAATCAGGATAATATTAAGCGTATTTTAATGTTTTAAACATAAAGTAGTCTAGGGAATGTAATACCGTGAAAGCTGTTGTGCTTTTCGGTCACAGGAAGTTAAGCGTTTTAGATGTTGAGACCCCTATACCTCCTCGTGGCTGGGCTCTTATAAAAGTCGAGCTTACAGGTATATGTGGAACAGATAAAGCATTTTATTCTGGTACCTACAAGCTATTTAAGTCTCCCTTAATACCTGGGCGCGAAGTTGTCGGTAAGATAGTCGAAGGCCCCGAAGACCTAGTTGAAGAAAGAGTTGTCCCAGAGATAAACTTTTCTTGCCGGAGATGTTGGTACTGCAGATCAGGGCTCTATACTCATTGTCCGAATAAGAAAACCTTGGGCATAGATTTCGATGGAGGAATGGCTGAATACTTTATAGCACCTGTAGAAGCTTTACATAGATTTAATGGATCTCCGGAGGAAGGTATTTTCGTAGAACCTTTAGCAGCTATATTGAGGGCTTTATCTTTAAGCTACCCTAAGCCTACCGATAAAATAGCTGTTATTGGATCAGGTGCTATAGCCTGGCTTCTTGTTCAAGTTCTAGGAAATGTATATAAACTAGATGTAGATGTGGTGGTTAGGAGAAATAGTGTTAAAGCTAACTATTTCAAGAAAATAGCGGATATCGTCTATGTTGATGAAGTTAGAGAATCCTATTATGATATGGTTTTCGAGGTATCAGGAGATCCAAGAGCAATCGATTTAGCTATAAAAATTGCGAAACCATTAGGGGTTATACACTTAAAATCAACACCAGGAGCTGTAGCTTCGATGAGCTCCACAATAGCTGTAATCAAAGAATTAAATATTGTTTGCTCTCGTTGTGGAACATTTAAGGAATTCGAACACGCTATAAAATTATTAAAAGAACATCTAGTAGAACCAATTCTAAATCAAGTTTATAGCCTAGATAATGCGCAAAAAGCATTTGAAGAAGCATTATTAGGACAATATTTTAGAATAGCTTTGAGACCTTAAATAAGTACCCTAATAAAATATAAGGAGAAGTACTACTAGAGTTATCATAATCTATAGAGGGTTAATTAAGATGATTTACGACATAGGGTCGCTCTTAAGCTTAGTTATAGTATATGCTTTAATTGATTCCATAGATCCCTGTATGTATGCTCTTTATGCATCTTTGTTAGCTTCGTTTATAGCAAATACTAGAAAACTTATGGCTATGGCTATTACCTTTCTACTATCTATTTTTTTAGGGTATCTAATGTTCAACACGATACTAAAAATTGTATTGTTTCTAGTAGCTCCACCCCGATGGATATTATCAATTGCGTTAAGTATATATGGATTACTTATCATTCTTTACACTATTTTCTTTAGCAAAAATAGGAACATCGAATCGTACGTTTGTAGAGAAGATAGACTTCTTTGCAAGTTCTTGAACATCATTAAGATAGATCTAAGTACCTTAAGTTTAATTGGTATTGCAGCATTAGGTTTTATAACCTCTTTTACTGTTCTACCGTGTTCTGCGGGTATGGCTATAGCGTTCAACGTTATAACAAGGAATCTAGGGTTTATTGCTTGGATTCCTTTGGCGATACTTTACACATTGATATTTATTCTACCATTAATAGCGTTAACATTAGTGGTCCTAGGTCTTGCAAAAATAGGTGCTGTATACAAGTACTTGTTAGAGAATCAAGTATTAATTAAAATATTTGGTGGTTCGTTAATGCTTATCGTTGCTATACTGATAGGTTTAGGAAAACTTTAGCAAATATTAATCCTTATAGTTTATCTAGGTGCTCTACCCATAAAGATAAAATTACGTAAATTAATACCAGTATTAGGTGGTGTAATCCGATGGATAAAACAATTATGCTAGAATGTAGAGCAGGCTCTATACCAGACGAAGTTATGGTTATCGCTAAAGCTGAGGATATCGATGTTTCTAAACTTACTCGGAGGCTTTCAGAGGGAAGAGTAATAATACCTAGGAACACAAGGAGATTAGGTAAGGTTAAGATTATTGGCATAGGAGAAGGTCTTTCAACAAAGGTAAACGTTAACATAGGTACTAGTGGAGTTGTAGTTGATTTAGATATGGAGAAACAAAAAGCTCGAATAGCTGTGGAATATGGTGCTGATACAATAATGGATTTAAGCATAGGGGGAGACATTCAGGAAATACGAAGAGCCCTCATGAAAGAGTCAGAGCCATTGCCATTTGGTACAGTACCTACGTACCAAGCTTGGATCGAAGGTATAAAAAAATTCAACGGTTTACCTTCTGCAGATTGGTTTCTAAAGATAGTGGAGGAACATCTTAGAGATGGAGTAGACTTTATGACAATCCATGGAGCTATAACTCGGGATCTTGCTTCAAAAGCTTTGAAAAGCCAACGTATTCAGCCAATTGTAAGCCGAGGTGGCGCAATTCTTACGGTATGGATGCTTGAAACAGGTGAAGAAAACCCATACTACAATAACTGGGATTATCTTCTCGAACTGTTTGCCGAATACGATGCTGTAATAAGTTTAGGTGATGCTTTAAGACCAGGGGCTATTGTTGATGCACATGATGAGCTGCAGCTCGCTGAGCTATACATAAACGCTCAACTTGTTGAAAGAGCTCGAAGCAAAGGAGTACAAGTTATGGTCGAAGGACCTGGGCATATGTCGTTAGATAAAGTATTCTTAGATGTAAAACTAATGAAGAGCTTAACAAAGGGTTCACCATACTATGTTTTAGGACCACTTGTTACAGATATTGCTCCAGGGTACGATCACATAGTTGCGGCAATAGGGGCATCAATAGCTGCAGCTAGTGGTGCTGATTTAATATGCTATTTAACCCCAGCAGAACACCTAAGCCTTCCAAACCCAATGCAAGTCAAAGAAGGTCTTATAGCGGCTAAAATAGCTGCACATGCGGGAGATATTGTTAAACTTGGCCCTAAGGCCGCGAAATGGGATATCGAGATGAGTATCTATAGATCTGAGCTTAAATGGGACAAAATGTTTAAACTAGCAATTGATGGCGATAAAGCTAAAGAAATACATACTCAATATGGTGTTAAAGGGATAACTGCGTGCACAATGTGCGGGCAACACTGTGTGTTTCTATTACTTGATAAATGGTTAAAGAATAAACAAAAACCTTCAATAGAAGACATATTATCTCGTTTTACAAGTTGATGACTATAATGTATATACGCGGAGTATTTTACACACAATTACATTCAAATTGTAAGATAAAACTTTAGGTTTCACATAATAGGATATTCTATGATCTAAACTAAATCTGGCGTAATTTCAAGAAAATTATCATGGATTTGTAGTTTATATCGCATGAATCCTGGTAATAGAAAACATTAGCATTTATTACTAAATTTGAGAGATTCTTGGTTTGTTTAAATCTTATGAAGTACAGTAGGGCTAAGATTATAGTTACATAATCCTTAAATCAGTTGAGTTAGATAGTTAAGGGTTAATTATTTAATTTAATGAATTAAATCTTAGGGAAATAAATAGGAAATTCGTGAAAGGAATTTTATTACATATGTGTTTAAGTATTAATAATTAATATACTTTCTGTCAAAAATTATCTCCTAAGATTGACATATAGCATAACGGTAAGAGGTTAAAGTACCGTGAGGTGAAAAGGTTGAACAACAATGAGAGCCTATGGCTATCGTTTATCATAGACAGAATTAAACCTGAGCTTAATACTGTCTGCGCTGACTATGGAGTTGAGGGTATGTGTATAGCTGTTCTCGAGTCTATAGCTGAGGTTTTCCCTACATGGTTCGAAGGTAAGAAAAAGAAAACCATTATTGCATCAATTCTATATATATCAAAACTCATAGCAAAAGGGCCTAGAAGAGGTACACTAAAACTAATTCTTGATAGCACAAAAGCTACTAAACCAGCTGTAAACGATGCAGTTTCAAAACTTATCAAAGTTAATTGGGAGCTAGGGATAATATATACAAATGTTAAATTCTTTGTAGCGCTTAAGAAAAGAATAAGCATACCTGATTATATTGTACCCTATACTGTGGCAGAAGTTGTTAGAGTTAAACTTAGACTAACGTTCCCAGGGCTTTTCGAGCTCCTCGAAATTATATGCAAAAAGAATACAGGCAAAGACTGTATTTCGTTATTAATTGAAGATCCAGCTAAACTTAGAGATGTAATTCTCGAAAGATATAGCCTCCCATTAATAGTAAAACGTATAGCTGAAAAAATACTGAGACCGTTAGTTGAAGAACTTGATGTAAACATACCGGTGCCCAAATTAGTCGATTTATTTATGGATAACCCTGAGGAATTAAAGAAGATCCTAAGTAGAGCATTTAAGAAATATTAAGCATTCAACGAGTTTAAGGAGATATTGTATCCAACTGCTGTTACCGTTAAGATTTATAATGATGTTCTCAACCTGTCACATGTATACAGGTGTTCAAGAAATCACGATATGTACAGAGAGCCAGATGATACTTTAATCAATGAGTACACTTGATATGGATGCTTGATCTACAAGTCTTCTAAAAATATCTGTATAAGGATCTAATGCGTCTGGTTTAGCATGTGTTTCTGGATGCTGTGGTAAAAGTTTACATGTACCAATATTCTTTGCCGCTACATCGAATAAACCGAGCTTCTTTATAGCATCCGATATTTCTTGTTTATCCATGGCTATAAGAGGTCTAAATATAGGCACTCTGATGTCCTTAGAGATAACGTAGAGATTATCAAGTGTTTGGCTAGCTACCTGACCTAGGCTATCACCTGTAATAATGGCTTTAGCTCTTCTCTCCATAGCAACTCTCTCGGCTATTAACAGCATTAACCTTTTGCAAGCTAAACACCTAAACCTTATAGGTATAACTTCTACTATTCTATTCATTAATTCAGCATAGTTTTCAACAAGTAAAATCTCGATTTTATCACGCGGTATCCATTCGCGTATCTTTTCCATAACTTTGAAAACCCTTTGATAAGCTTCTTCGCTATAGTATGGTCTAAAAACCATGTGTAGTGGAAGAACTTCGCAGCCTCTCCTAGCCATCAACCATAAAGCTAAAGCGCTATCCATACCTCCGGAAAATAAGGTTATACAAAGTCCTTCGACTCCATATGGGAGTCCCCCGGGGCCTTCTATAATATCTGTAAAGATGTATGCCTTCTTCTCTCGAACCTCTATGAAAATCTCAAAATCTGGGTTTTCTAGATTTACCGAGAGGTTTAGGGAATCCTTTATCTTTTGACCAACAATTTTATTTATTTCTTTACTCGTAATAGGATAGCTTTTAACTCTCCTAGCCCTGACAGCAAAGGTCTTCACGTTTTTTCTGCTAACCACATTTCTTGCGAGTTCCGTAGATACAAACAATATTTTTTCTATATTGTTGTCAACTTCAACGGTGGGGCTTATAGAGACAACACCGAATGTTTTAGTTAACTCCTTAGCATAGAAAGAGAGTTTGTTCAAGTCTTTAACCCACGGAATTTTGACGAAAATTCTCCCTCTTTCTCTGCTTACATAAAACTCCTCTAAACCGATCCTACGCAATCTCCACTCAATAGAATTCGCTAAGCATTGCTCCATCCTGCTTCGAACAACTTGACCTTTAAGAGCTATTTCACCGTATCTAACAAGGATAGCTAAATCCATACCTTACCACAGCTGGATACCACTTCTTATTAGATATACAATGCTTATAACAACTATAAACATATACATTGATAATAAGCTTTAGGATTCCCTTAATCAACGGTAAATAAATTCACAGCCATTGGTTACTAGTATAAAGCTTAGCCGTTAAAGCTTTGGTAAAGCCGAAACTAAATTTAACACAAGTTATCTAACTTGTCGAATCCATGTTTAGCAGCAAAATACTTTCTAAATGAACCTTTAGTAACTACCTCTATATACCAAATTAAAGTCTTAATACAACACACCTTATGAGATTAATTCTACAAAAATTCAGCAACATGCATAATTCTGGGTTAATTATCTTAACAAGTCAATATAATTAAAATTTCGAATAAGAACAATTTTAATCCTAGATGAAAACTGATCAGGTGATGAAATAGGATACAAAACGAAATCACTTAAGATCTTGCCTAAGAATAGAGGCTACGTTTCTTTTCGAAAAGTTCTAGAAATTTAAGCGCTTGAACCTAAACCCGAAAAATATAGGAGCACTAAATTCCTTAACCTACTAAAACAACATAAAAAGACATAATAATATCGAACCCTATACTACATCAACCTCATTCCTAGTCTACAGAGGATATCTTCTATACTCTATCTCATGATTAAAGCAACCACTTAAAACAGTTAAACAATCTATTGCCATGATGCTATTGAGGGTTAACGATCTTTAAAGGTCGTCAAG
>JAWASI010000028.1:1872-20997 GCA_038892955.1 Ignisphaera sp. | reverse complement strand
CTACCAGCAAGCATAGGTCCACCAGATACAAATAAAGCCGGTATATTTAGCCTCGCCATAGCCATGAGCATACCTGGTACAATCTTATCGCAGGAACCTATGAGGACAAGCCCATCAAATTGATAAGCTCTAGCCATAACCTCTACGCTATCTGCTATAAGCTCTCTAGAAGGTAGCGAATACTTCATCCCTTCGTGACCCATGGCAATGCCATCACATATACCTATAGTGTTGAACTCGAGAGGCGTTCCACCAGCAAGCCTAACACCTACCTTAACAGCTTCAGCTATTTGATCTAGATGCTTATGCCCAGGTATAACCTCGTTCCACGAATTTGCTATACCTATTAACGGCCTCTTTAGCTCTTCATCAGTAAGACCTAAGGCTTTGAACAAAGCCCTATGAGGAGTTCTTTCAAGGCCTTTCTTTACTATATCGCTTCTCATATAAGTATACCGCATTACTTAGCCTAATGATGAATAAAAACTTGTTGTGCTAGATTCAATCTATGTAAAGCCGATAGCAATTCATAAGCATCAACTAAGCTCTTCATATAGGCTTCCAGTATACTCTTAGACACCCCTTGAACAGATAGCTTTCTAAGGCTTGATTCTACTTCAACAGTAACTCTAAAAACACCTCGATTTAGCATAATGGAGAAATACTTTGAAACTTTTACGCTTGGTGAGAAGGGGTATAGCTCTAGAACAGCTTTATATAAAGCATTGGATAAAGCCTCTAAAACATCTATACCAACAGAGGTAGCATTAACATTTCTAATACTTACCTCTGCAACAACAAAACCGTTTGTTTCAATGTTCACACGCCAACTATAAGGCTTAAGTTCTTCGTTTAGATACCCAAGCTCTTTTAAAACAATTAGTAAAGCTGAATCCGGAGCTATATCGAAGCTATATCCTTGTTTTTCAAGTTCTTTAATTTTGGCTAAAGCGCTTCTAATCCTCGGATCTCGTTTATTAACACGTATACCCAGGTCACTAAGACTAGCAATTATGTTAGCGCTTCCCGATTGATCGGACAACAGAATTTTCCTACTATTACCAACAAGTCCTGGATCTATGTGTTCATATGTACTGGGATTCTTTAGAATTGCGTCTACGTGTACCCCTGCTTTGTGGGCGAAAGCAAAATCTCCTACATACGGTTGGTATGGGTTAGGGTCTATTGCTAAGATCTCATAAACAAGCCTAGAAATCTCCCTAAGTTTTCTAATCGATTCTTCCCCCTTTAACAATGGAATTCTCATTTTATAGAACAATGTTGGAATTACTTGCGTAAGATCAGCATTACCTGTTCTCTCACCAACACCATTTATAGTACCTTGAATATGTCTAGCACCCCCCATAACCCCCATCAACGTGTTTGCTGTAGCACAACCAATATCGTTATGCATATGAACACCTACAACAGCTTTAACTTTTTGAACAACATTCTTAGTTATTTCGTATACTTCCCAAGGTAGGGTATCGCCTTTAGTATCGCAAAGAACTACAACGTTTGCACCGGCTTCAACAGCTGTTTGAACTACATTTAAAGCGTATTCACTATCTTCTTTAAAACCTTGGTAAAAATGTTCAGCATCAAATATAACCTTTATACCGTGGTCTCTAAGGTAGCTTAGGGTATCGTAAATCATAGCCAGGTTCTCTTCCTTAGATACGCGAAGAACTTCGTGTACATGCGATACACAGCTTTTTCCAAAGATTACAGCTACTTCTACATCCGATTTAAGTATAGCATCTACACTCTTATCCTCATAAACCTTTACATCTTTCCTCCTGGTACTACCAAATGCTGTAACCTTGGCGTAGGATAAACTGTAATTTTTTATGGCCTTGAAAAACTCTAAGTCCTTTGGATTAGATCCAGGCCATCCAGCCTCTATGTAATCTACACCAATTTCATCCAATGCTAATGCTATCTTAATTTTATCTTCAATAGAGAATGATACACGACCTGCTTGAGCTCCATCCCTAAGCGTTGTATCAAGTACTTCAACTAATTTTTGGACCACCTACCACCAAGCTCACCACATCCCTTCTAACAATGAACTAGTTTAAAAGTGTTTATGAGAATAATACGAGTTTGAACAGTATAATTATGTAAACAACGCTAAAACTAATTTTACTAGCTTTGGCGTAGTTTGTGTATAAATTCTCTTCTAAGCCAATCACCAACTCTCTCTAAGACGCTATTCTGTAATTCCTCAAACTCTTTCTTTATCTTCGGCATACCATTCTTATATTCTTCTAACCACTCTTTAGCGAATTCTCCATTACGTATTCTCTCTAAAACTTTCTTCATCTTTTCTCTAACGCTTTGATCAATAACGTACTTACCGACAGTTATACCACCGTATTTAGCTGTATCAGAAACAGCCTTAAGCATACCAATTAAGCCTCTCTCGTATATTAAGTCAACGATTAGCTTAAGCTCGTTAACGACCTCGAAATAAGCTACTTCAGGTTGATATCCTTCCTCAACTAAGGTATTAAACGAAGTCTTTATTAGCTCCATAACCCCTCCTACTAGTATAACCTGCTCACCAAAGAGATCGGTTTCCGTTTCCTCCTTAAACGTAGTCTCAATAACACCTACTCGTGTACATCCAAGTCCCTTAGCAATAGCTAAAGATTTTTGAAGAGCATACCCAGATACATCTTTGTAAACAGCCACAAGTGCTGGTACACCACTTCCTCTCTCAAACATTCTTCTAACCATTGCGCCAGGCGATTTAGGTGCAACCATGTATACATCAGACGTTGGGGGAGGTACTATTAACCCGTAGTGAATATTAAATCCATGAGCAAACACTAAATCTGCACCGTTTTTCATATTAGGCTCTACACTTTTCCTCCATATCTCTGGCTGAACCATATCTGGGAGTAAGAAAACCACTATATCTGCTTCTTTAACAGCATACCTAATGGGCATAGGCCTAAATCCGTCTTCTTCGGCCTGCCTCCAGCTCCTACCTTGGTATTCTAATCCAACAATTACCTTGAAGCCAGAATCCCTTAAATTTAAAGCCCAAGCTCTTCCTTGGCTACCATAGCCTAAAATCGCTATAACTTTGTCTTTAAGTACATCGAGTGAGACATCTTGATCTCTATATATTTTCGCCAATTTTCTCTCCCCGGCTGTAGCTTATAACACGGGAATAAATAGGTATGTGAAGTATAAACAAGTTTAAACAATTGTTACAATTATAGCTTATTTGGGTGTTTTTCTTATGCACTTCAACAACATTAACTTGGTACTCTTCAAATATATCTACTCTCTCAATACCTACAGATTTACTTAAATCAAGTATAGCTATCTTAAAGTTTGGGTGTTCTCTAACGAGTAAGTAGATCTCATAGAGACCTTCTCCCGATATTCTTCTGCCATAGATCCAGTCAACATCTATCAACAATTTCCTAAAAGTCGCTACAATTCTTTCAATAAAACTAGCATCTATATAGTAACCTAGAACTCTAACTAGCTTTTTTTGCAACACGAACTATCATCTCTCTAAGACTTCCTCCAGGGGGTAGAGTGGGTATGGCAGGCTCATCCTCAGGTATAGGAACCCTTATTACTGTAGCTACATTTTCTTTAAGGGCTTTCTTAATTGCTACAGCTATATCTTCGTAGCTCTGTGCATCAAATCCAAGAGCTCCAAAAGCTTCAGCTAGCCTTACATAGTCAGTTTTATAGCCTAGTTCTACAGAAATTATCCTACCATTGAAGAACATGTCCTGAACTTGCCTAACTAATCCTAGACACCTATTATCGAATACAATGACGATTACAGGTAGGTTATCCTCGACAGCAACTGGAAGGTTGTTAACAGTCATAAGAAAGGATCCATCACCGTCCAGATCTACTACTGTGCTACTGGGCCTAGCTGTTTTTGCTCCAAGGGCTGCAGGAAACCCAAAGCCCATCGTCCCCATACCTCCTGATGTTATATATGTCCTAGGTTTAAGAACATCCCAGAATAGAGCTGTCCACATCTGGTGTTGCCCAACACCTGTTGTAACTATAGTATCCTGCGGAAGAACATCCCTTATAGTCTTGAGTACTCTCCAAGGCTTTAAACCTCTACCATCATCTTCGTAGTATATCCTCTCGTAGTAATCTTTAAGCTCTTTAATTCTTTTAATCCATTCAGATCTATAGTGTTTTCTACCTAGCGATATTAGCATAGATACCATTTCCTTCAAGATAACTTTAGCATCCCCGATAAGCCCTATATCTACGTTAAAAGGCTGTTTTTCTACATCTGTAGGGTCTATGTTTACCATAATGATTTTCTTCTTTGTATCTACAATATCTCTGTATGAAGGTAACGTTCTATCGCTTAACCTAGCCCCTACAACAAGAACAACATCTGATTCAATAAAAGCTTGGTTAGCTTCTGCACGTCCATAGTAACCCATCATACCTAGATATAAGGGGTAGTTATGGGGTATAGCTGCTTTACCTAGAAGCGTTGATACAATTGGGGCTAATAGTAAATCAGATAAAGTTAATACTTCGTGTACTGCGTTACTCCATAGAACACCTGCTCCAACTAGGATCAAAGGCTTCTCTGCATTCATTAAAAGCTCTACAGCTTTCTTAATATCGTTTTGATTAGCTCTTAAACGGAACCCATTATAGCCTTTAACAGTAGGTTTTTCAGCTACTTTAACACCATTAACAGGTTTTGTCCAGAGATCCCTCGGTACATCAATTATCACAGGACCCGGCCGTCCACTTAAAGCTATGTAGAAAGCATTCTTAATCCACATCTGGATTTCGTTAGGATCGCTTAACCTTATAACAAACTTAGATATATTTTGCATAACTCCAACAATATCAGCTTCTTGGAAAGCCATCTTACCCATAGAAGTAGTAGGTACTTGACCTGTTATAGCTATAACAGGGGAGCTATCCCAATAAGCTGTAGCTATACCTGTAACAAGGTTAAGAGCCCCAGGCCCCGATGTAGCTGTACATACCCCAGGAAAACCAGATGCCCTAGCATAGCCATCGGCTGCGTGTGCTGCTGCTTGTTCATGTCTAACAAGTATTGTTTTCAGATGGCCTCCTTTAACGTAATCGTATAAAACGTCGTAAAATTTCATATTCGATAATCCAGGTATACCAAAGATTACCTTAACCCCTTCCCTGATTAAGCTCTCAACCATAGCCTCCGCTCCTATCATCATAGCCTACCTCCCACTAGCAATATCAGTTGAACCCTTTGAAGTATGTATTAATGTTACTAATGTTACTACTTGATCAATACTCCTCGACCCGGTTAACAGACTTGGAGTTCCATCAACCTCACCATCTAGACTTCCTAGGGTTACAAATACCATACTTTCTAGCTACAACTTTAAAAATTTTTCGTTTTGTATCAAACTATTATTACAATTTAAATAAGTTATTATTATCTTGGCTTGTGTATAAATAGATATATAGTGTTTAAGTATATAAACGCTTATATACTTCTACTAAGGTGCTTTCATAGGGATCCTTATTGCTTACCTAGTTAATATGTTTAGAAAGAATGGTAGAATAAGTAAATGCATAAGATTATTTGATACTACGTTACGTGATGGAGAGCAGATGCCTGGTGTTGATTTAGCTGTTAACCAGAAGTTAGAGATAGCATTGCTGTTAGAAGAACTTGGTGTTGATGCTATAGAAGCTGGTTTCCCTATAACAAGTCAAGGAGAATTCGAAGCTGTTAAACTAATAACCCGAAACATCTCTAATGCTGAAATTGTTGCATTAGCTAGAGCTCATAAAAATGATATAGATAGAGCACTTGATGCAGATGTTGATGCTATACATACGTTTATAGCTACATCTGATCTTCATATGAAGTACAAACTTAAGTTACCACGTAATCAAGTAGTAGAAAAAGCTGTTCAAGCTGTTGAGTATGCAAAAGCTCATGGAGTCATAGTTGAGTTTAGTGCTGAAGATGCCACAAGATCCGATTGGGAGTTCTTGGCACAAGTTTTTCAAGCTGTTGTAGATGCAGGTGCTGAAAGAATAGATATCGCTGATACGGTTGGGGTTGCATACCCTAGCCTAATGGCTAATTTAGTAAACTACGTGAAGAATAACGTCAAGGGAAACTACATTATAAGCGTTCATTGCCATAATGACTTCGGCATGGCTACAGCTAATAGCGTAGCAGCTGTTGAAGCAGGTGCAGACCAAGTTCATGTAACAGTTCTAGGGGTTGGTGAAAGAGCTGGTAATGCTGCTTTAGAAGAGGTTGCATCAGCTATTAAGTTTCTACTAGGCTACGAAGTAGGAGTAAAGTTTAACAAAATACGCAAAGTAGTTGAAAAAGTATCAGAGTACTTCGGAATAGCGGTACCTGTAAACAAACCTATTGTGGGTAGAAACGCTTTTGCACATGAATCAGGTATACATGTACACGGTGTTTTAAGCCATCCCCTAACATACGAGCCTATAGATCCTTCGATCGTTGGAGCGGAAAGACTTATAGTGTTAGGTAAGCATAGCGGTAGACATGCTGTAGAGTACATATTGAAGCAGATGGGTATAGAGCCAAAGGAGGAAGTAGTAACCAAGGTTTTAAAGATAGTTAAAGACTTAGGCGATAAAGGTATAAAAATCGATAGGAGTACTATTGAAAACATAATCTCAGATGTAGTTAAAGAGGTGAATATAAATATTTAGGGTAGCTGTTATTGAAGGAGATGGTATAGGTCCAGAAGTAGTATCAGCTGCTCTTAAAGTACTAGAAAAAGCTATTAGGCTGTATGGGCTTAAAATAGAGTTGATTAAAACTCCAGCAGGAGATGATATAGCTAAGGCTTACGGAAGCCCACTTCCTGAACCCTCATGGAATACAATAAAAAATTGTGATGCTATACTAAAAGGGCCTGTTGGCGAAACGGCAGGCGATGTAGTTGTTAAGATTAGGAGAGGGCTAGATCTATACGCAAATATTAGACCTGCTAAAGCTCTACCAGGTGTTAATGCTTTAAGGAGAGACATAGATTTGGTTATAGTTCGCGAGAACACCGAAGATGTTTACCTTAGAGCAGAGTACATGGTGTCAGAGGATACGGCGGTAGCACTAAGGGTAATAACTAAGAAAGCCAGTGAAAGAATAGCTAGGGTTGCATTTGAGTTAGCCTCTAGGAGAAGAAAGAAAGTGACCATAGTTCATAAGGCTAATGTCTTAACAATTACCGATGGTTTTTTCAGGTCCTGTGTCTATAGGATTGCTCAATCATATAAGGATGTAGTTGTTGACGAAATGTATATTGATGCCGCTACGATGGACTTAGTTAGGAAACCAGATAGATTTGATGTAATTGTTACAACAAATCTATTTGGAGATATACTTAGCGATTTAGCTGCCTATGTATCAGGAAGCATTGGTTTAGCTGCGTCGGCTAACATAGGAGATGAAAAAGCTATGTTTGAGCCTATACATGGGGCAGCATTTGATATAGCTGGTAAAGGGGTGGCTAACCCAACGGCTATGATTTTATGCACATCGTGGATGTTGAAGTGGTTAGGCGAAAAACACAATATCAATGAGTATACTATAGCTGGAGAAGCTATCGAAAAAGCGGTTCTAGATGTTCTAAGCAAAGGGAAGAAACTTACTCCAGATCTAGGTGGAAGTAGTGGAACAAAGGAGTTCACAGAAGAAATTCTGCAAAGACTAGGCTAAACTATTTGATACTTTATTCTACTAATAAATCTCTATAGAAACAAGTTTTGTTGCCAGTATGGCAAATAGGACCCATGGGTTTAACCATAACTAGAACAGCATCGTTATCGCAATCAACTTTAACTCCTACAACAAGCTGGTAATTACCGCTTGTCTCACCTTTAAGCCATAGTTTTTTACGTGAAATAGACCATAGATAGAGGTAGCCTGTTGTTAAAGTCTTTATAAGCGCTTCTTTATTCATGTGTCCAACCATAAGGACTTCCTTTGTTTCAATGTCTTGGATTACTGCAATAACTGTTCCCTGCTCGTACCTAAACCTTAGCTTGTTTGCTATTTTCTCTGCATCGTTTAACGTTATCTTCATTGTCTCAACCACTTAGTTAATGCTTTTAGAAGCTGCATCCCTATAGAGCCGCTTTTCTCTGGATGAAATTGTGTTCCAAAGATATTGTTGTAGGCTATAGCGGCAGGGAATAACATATCATACAAACTAACCATACATAGATAGTCAATATCTTTGGGGTATACAACGTAGCTATGAGCGAAGTAGACGTATTTTCCGTCTAACTCTTTGAATACTTCACAAGAACTATTCTTGCCAATGTAGTAAACTTTATTCCAACCTATATGCGGAATCTTATTCTTAGTTGAAATTCTATCAACATAGCCTCTTAGAATACCTATGCCATTACTAAACCCGTATTCTGTACTATACTCAAATAGCGCTTGCATACCTAAGCATATCCCGAGAATAGCTATACCGTTTTCAACTATAGTTTTAATTGTTTCGCTTTTTTGTTCTACAAAAGATTTCAAAGCCTTAAACGAGCCTACTCCAGGTAAAACAATAAGGTCGTAATTAGAGCTAATATCGCTAGCTATATCAACATTGAAGCCTGTTTTTCTTAAAGCTGATACTATGCTGAATATATTTCCTACACCATAGTTAAGTACCAAGGCCTTCATTTTCTTCGCCTAAGCAACTCATTAGCTACCTCCTTTGTTGAAACACCTTTAACAGCCATTAAGACTAGAAGATGATAGAGTAAATCAGCTATTTCGCTAACAAGTCTTTCCTTAGATTCTCTTAATGCTGCAATAATAACCTCTATAGATTCTTCGCCGAACTTCCTAGCAACATAATCAATACCTTTACTGGCTAGCTGAACTGTGTAGCTGTTAGGAGACCTCTTCTCCAATCTATCGACTATCAACTTATACAGATTATCTAGTACTGAGCTTAAATCTAAGCCCCACGCTTCTCCCATGAACACTAAATCCCTCGTATTCAGCGATTAATATAACCGATTTTAGTAAATCGCTATCTATTGAGGAGCTGTCGAAAATAACCGACACAGGTTTGAGGAAGTCGAAAACACTTAAAGCACCTCTTGATGTTGCCCATCTATTCGTTGGAAGTATATGGTTAGGCCCTATGTAGTCGATTAAAGCCGGGGGTTCTCGGCCAATAGATACAGCGCCAGCGTTAACTATGTACGGAATATATTTATGTGCGTCGCGAATATGTAGTGAGAGGTGTTCAGGAGCTAACGAGTTAGCGATATCTATAGCTTTCATTATATCATCTACTACTGCTACATAATAGTCGTGGTCCCTATCTTGCTCTAGAATCTTACTAACTTCTAACGCTACTTCTTTAGATACTGATATCAGGGCAATCATAGAGCCATAACCGTGCTCAGCTTGAGCCATCATGTCTACAGCGATAGTCTTTGGATCAGCATTATCATCTGCTATAACCACTAACTCTGTTGGGCCTTCAATACCATCTATAGCTACTACTTGTTGAACAAGGTATTTAGCTGCTTGAACGTATATATTTCCTGGGCCAACGATTTTCTGAACTTTCTTAACAGATTCTGTTCCATAAGCTAACGCCGCTATTGCGTGAGCACCTCCAATTCTGTAGACTTCTTCTACCTCTAGTAGTATAGATAGGTAGGCTACAGCTGGGTTTAAACATCCATTTGGCGTAGGGGGTGATGTAACGTACAACTTGTTTACCTTAGCTACTTTAGCTGGTACGCCAGCCATGAGTAAAGTCGATGGATAGGCTTTTCTTCCTCCGGGGACGTATATCCCTACACTTTCAATGCTTCTCCATACGTAGCCTAGCTTTACACCATTGATTTCTACAATTATATCCCTTGGTTTACACAATTCGTGTACTTTGACAAGGAAATCGTATACCTTGTTCAAAGCGTTCTTAATACTTGTATCGAGATCTCGACAACACTTATTCAGTTGGTCTCTATCCAGGGTAACGCTATCTATTTCAACTCCATCGAATCGCTTAGTGAATTCTATTAAAGCTTTATCGCCGAAGCTCTTGACATAATCAACAATACCCTTAACTACGTCTAAAACTTTCTCTATCTCTAGCGGCCGCGAACTTGGGAGTCCTCGGTATACCGTCATATTCTAACCTCAATACCTTTGGATTTTAGGTATAACTTAAGCATCTTTATATCGATTAGACGATCATGAAATACTCCAGCGGCTAAAGCTGCATCAGCATAGCCTTGGGTGAAGACCTCGTAGAAATGCTCTATATTTCCTGCACCACCGCTAGCTATTACGGGTATATTTACCGCTTGGGATACGCTTTTAGTCAACTCTATATCGTAGCCTAACCTAGTTCCATCCCTATCTATGCTCGTCAACAATATTTCGCCAGCACCTTGATATTCAACTGTTCTAGCCCACTCAACAGCATCTAAACCGGTATTGTATGTACCTGAGTACGTGAATACAACAAATCTACTTCCAACTTTTTTAGCATCTATAGCAACTACAATACATTGGGAACCAAATTCTTCAGCTGCTATAGAAACTATACCTGGGTTATTTACTGCCGCCGTATTTATGCTAACCTTGTCCGCCCCGTACGCTAGTACAGAGGATATATCTTCTACATCCTTTATGCCTCCGCCAACAATCAGAGGTATAGATAGTACGCTAGCAGTATCTTTAACAACGTTTAGAAGGGTTCTTCTATTCTCTACACTAGCGGTTATATCTAGGAACACTATTTCATCTGCTCCTTCCTCTTCGTACCTAGCTGCTAACTCCACAGGGTCACCTTTATCCCTTAAGTTCTGGAATTTTACTCCTTTAACAACCCTTCCATCCTTAATATCTAGGCAAGGTATAATCCTCTTAGCCGTCATATTACCCCCTTCGTGCTTATAACCTTGTTACCTATAATCCTTGTCGCATCGTAGAAAGCTAGACCCAAACCTTTGAAAACAGCTTCAACAATGTGGTGGGTATTGTACCCCCGAAGTTTTACAACATGTATCGTAGTTTTTGATCTACTTGCTAGAGTTTCTAGGAAGTGGTCTACGTTCTCTATGTTCATACCCCCTATAACGATTTTATCTAAGCCTAGATCAATATAGCTTCTACCTCTCCCAGATATATCGATGGCTACAAGGATTAAAGCGTCGTCCATTGGCATAATTATGTGTGAATACCTCTTAATCCCTGATTTATCCTCCAAACATCTACACAAAGCTTCACCTATAGCTATAGCAGCATCTTCAACAACATGGTGATCATCGTAAGGCTTCTTATCAACTACTCTAACTGTTGCTGTAGCATTCATATACGTAAACAGAGTTATCAACATATGGTTGAAGAAGGGTATAGGTGTCTCAATTAAGATATTTCCAGCGGAATCAATATCTATTTCAACTTCAACTAGTGTCTCTAGGGTTTCTCTCGAGTATTTACATCTCCTAGTCAAATCTACCTCCCAAGGATATTTTTGTACAAAGCCATTCCGATTATAGCATAATCAAATCCTATAGAGTCTAGAAATAGAATATCGTTATAAGACGAAATTCCACCAGCATACTCTTTAACACCCTTAATCTTTTGGGTATACCTAGAGATTTCTTTATCGATGCCGCTCATAGTGCCTTCAGCATCTACGTAGGTAAATAGAATACCTAGCCTAGGATACAACAATATTTCCTCTAATACTTCTTCTAACTTCTTTGCTTTTTCTTTCCATCCAGATACGTATGTGTATCCATCAGATCTATAGTCAAGAGCAACTATAACCTTGTCGTTTCCCAGGAAGTTAACTATGTTGTTAAACTCCCCCCTATTCTTAAAGAATAGGGTTGATATAACCACAGCTGTAACCCCGTAATCGACTAGCTTTTGGGCTTTGGATAGATCCCTTACACCACCTCCGACTTGAATCCAGCGAAAACCTATGGAGATTATATCTCTGATTATATGACTATTGTCTCCTGATCCCTCAGCTGCATCTAGGTCAACAATATGTATGTACTCATAACCTTCGCTGAACAATTTTTCGGCAACCTGCGTAGGGCTGCCCAAAACTAGACCTGTACCTTTAACCCCTTTAATGCGCTTCACAGCTCTACCGTTACTTATGTCTATGCTGGGCATAATCTTTATCATTGGATCACCTTCTCTATTCCGACAACAACTATATCCTTAGCACCTCTTGAGATAGCGTTCATAATTACTGTAGGTACATCGTCTTCATCTACAACAGTTATAACCTCCCATGCATCAGCTCGGCTTAGCTTAGTTACAGCAGGAGCTAGCATTGCTGGAACAATACTAAGTACTTCATCTAATTTATCGCTAGGTACATTCATAAACACCATTTTCTTTCTCTTAGCGTTTATAACCCCCTGCATCAACACCGTAACCAAGTTAACAAGGTTTGAATACTCACTATTTCTCCAATTCTTATTAGCTATGAGTACAGCATAAGTGTGCATAATTGTGTCTATAGGTTCAAGTCCGTGGATGTTTAGGGTTGTGCCACTATTAATAACATCTATAACAGCGTCGGCTGCGCCAAGGTATGGCATTACCTCTGCTGCACCGCTTATCTTTACTATCTTTGCCTTCAAGTTCTTCTCTTTTATGTAGTTATAGGCTATATTGTAGTACTTTGTAGCAATCCTTACCTCTCTACTCCTAAGCTGCGAAATATCCTCAATTTTCCAGTTCTTAGGTATAGCAAATACTATTCTACCGGTCCCAAAGTCTAGCTTTAGGATCTCCTCAACATCTGCCCCAGATTCGACCACGTAATCGTGCCCAGTTATCCCTAGGTCTGCGCCCCCGCTCTCAACGATATACGGGATATCTTCTGTTCTAACAGCAATAAGCTCTATACTATTCCAGTTCGTTGGTATAACAAGAGCTCTTTCGTCAAATGCGCTCGGCTTAATACCTATTGCTTGCAATAATTGAATGGTAGGCTGCTGAAGTCTCCCTTTATTCGGTATAGCTATCCTCATAGCATTTCACCGAGCGCTTTAACAAGTCTATTGTATATATCCATGGGGGGAACCGTTATCCTGTAGAGATCTTCCCCAACCCTCTTGATGTAAATACTATACTTATTGAGAATCTCTTGGATATCCCGCCTATCTTTAATTAACAAGAAGTTTGCTAACGATCTATAGACTTTGAACCCCATAGACCTCAGCTTTTCAAACAATAACTCGCGTACTAATTTTATTTCTCCAACGATTTTCTCCATGTATTCTTTATTCTCTAACGCTGTTATACCTGCGACGATAGAAGGAGTTGGAATATCAAAGGGTGTGTGTATCGATGAAAGCTTAGCGATGATATTTCTATCGGCCACAACATAGCCTAGCCTAAACCCTGCTAAGCAAAAAGCTTTACTTAAACTCCTTACAACTATAATGTTGGGATAATCGCCGATATAGGGTACTACAGTATATTCGGCAAACTCGTAGTAAGCTTCATCGAATACAATGTATTCTCTCACATTTTTTGATAAAAGATCAACTAAATCTTTCCTAGCTTTAATTATAGGGCTTCCCGTGGGGTTATTGGGATCTACAATAAATGCTGCATCAGCAAGCTTAGACTTCTCTAGTAGTATATCCAGAGGTGTTTCCCACCACTCACCACCTTCCCTGCTTTCGACTACTAGTTCTTTGGTGTTCCTATTTCTAGAGTATACTTTGATCATCATGAAGGTAGGTTCTACATAAAGGACGTTGCTTCTAGGCTTAACCAGAGTATAGAATATAGTTCTTAAAGCTGAATCAGCTCCTGTAAAAGGGTATACATTATCCACGCTAACCCCGGCGTACTCTGCTAATAACTCTCTAAATTTATTGAATAGAACTTCGCTTGGGTATAAGTTGCAATTCTTAAGAGCTTTAGACACATTTTCAACAATTATATCTGGTAACGAATATAAACACTCGTTGAGGTGCAACCTTATGGCTGTCTGAGGAGGGTCTCTATACCTATAGCTATAGATAGATGCAATACACAACACCTACTTCAATACGTGTACCAGAAGCATCTATTTAAATCTTCATTAAATGTTCGCCTAAACTATTTCATTAATTATTTCGATAAAGATATTACTTTGAGGCATATGTTCGGGTACAACAATTAATAAAGAAAATATTACGTTATTGACGCAATTTTCTTAAGGTATTCGATAAGTCCTCCAGCTTTGAGTATTTCTAGGGCTACTCCTGTTACACTTTTGCACTTAATAGATTTACTGTTATTGACAACAACTTCACCTGTTTCTACGTTTACTACTACTTCATCGCCATCGTTTACCTCATTAGTTATCTCTGGGCATATTATAGCGGGTAGACCGTTGTTTATAGCGTTTCTATAAAATATTCTAGCAAAAGACTCGGCTATAACAGCTTTGACTCCAGCTGCCTTTATAGCTATAGCCGCTTGTTCTCTAGATGAACCCATTCCAAAAGCTTTACCAGCAACTATTACTGAGTCCTTAGCTTTTTTGTAGAATTCTGGGTCAATAGGTTCGAAAACATGTTGAGCTAAGTATTGGGGGTCTGTATACCTTAAGTGTTTAGCCGGTATTATAACGTCTGTGTCTATTTTATCCCCTAGCTTTATAACCCTACCCCTTACTATCACATTACCTCACCTGGTTCAGCTATTTTACCTAGTACAGCTGTTGCTGCAGCTACAGCTGGTCCCGCTAGATATATTTTTGCTTGAGGGCTACCCATCCTACCAACGAAATTTCTATTTGATGTAGATACAACAACTTCGTGGGGCGCCGCTATACCAAAGTGACCACCTATACAAGGTCCGCATGTTCCGTAGGTTACTATACAACCAGCTTCAACTAGTGTTTGTATATACCCTAACTCCATAGCTTTCTTAAATATAGACCACGAGGCTGGTATAGCTATACACCTAGTCTTAGCCTTCCTATCCTTCATAATCTTAGCTGCTATCTCGAAATCGCTTAACCTTCCATTTGTACACGAACCTATAAACACCATATCGACTTCTGTACCCGAGACCTCGTTAACGCTTTTAACATTGTCAACGCTGTGAGGTGCAGCAACAAGGAAATCTAATTTGTTTAGCTCAACAACGTATTCATCAATATATTTAGCGCCTTTATCTGGCTCGATTGGTTTTACTCTTAACCCTCTGGTGTTCTCTATGTAATTTACAGTTACATTGTCTGGTACAAACATAAGGGTATCAGCGTTCATCTCTATACCCATGTTAGCAACAGTTAACCTATAGTCCATCGGAAAAACGTGGGGTTCCTCAACAAATACTTCTATAGACATACCCATGAAGTAATCAGCCTTAAACACCCTCAAGATTTCTAGTGCAACCTCCTTACCTGTTATCCAATTCCTTAGTTTACCGGTAAGAGTTATCTTAAATGGCTGGGGAACAGTAACCCAAGTCTTTCCAGTCATAATCACAGCCGCTACATCGCTTGCACCCATACCCTGCGCAAAAGCACCTAAGGCACCAGAGGTAGTGGTATGGCTATCAGCTGCTACAACAACTTGTCCAGGTAGAACATATTTCTCTACAAGAACTTGATGCATTATACCGTAGCCAACATCGTGGAAATTTCTTAAACCTGTATCTCTAGCAAACCTCCTAATAATTTGCTGAATTTCAGCGCTCCTTACATCAGGTGGCGGTACTAGATGGTCAAAAGCTACAACGAGGCTATCTAAGTTATGAACTATTTTTTTACCTGTTTTCTCCATAACTTCGATAACGTGGTACCCAGTTAAATCGTGGAAAGCAACTATATCTACAAATACTTCGGTAACATCCCCTGGAGAGATACTTCGACCTGCAGCTCTACTAAGTATTTTCTCTGTCAGGGTCTGCAAAACTTAACACCTAGGTCTCACGCAACATAAGGAGAACTAAATATAAATCTTTGACCTAGATAACAAAGTGGTTGTCTGCGTCATTTATTTGGATTTGTTTAGGTGTTCTTGAATATCTTAGGTATTGTCACCATGGTTCTCCCTCAGCACCTGCTCACCTATCGCAGGGTCATCGGGAAACACATAGACAAGCACCACAGAGCCCACCTCGAGGAGGGTACATCCTTTTACCTCTGATGGCTATCCCGCTGTCATAGGGGGGTACATCCTCCAAACACCCACAGTAGCTAAAACAGATTAAAACTTTTTACAGTAAACACAGCCTGTACATATCATAGTATTGGTTTTTAAGCTTATTTAGGTTTAGAGGAATTAAAGATGAAAATTAAAATTTTAATAAGTTAAACCTTAAGCGATTTAGGGTTCTTCGGCTTAACAACTAAACCGTCTATTGGTTTATTCTCTAGGTAGCTTATTATTGCTTCAACAACAGCGTCATCCATACCCTTCAATGCTTCATATGTGTAGGCCGCTATATGCGGTGTTACTATTACGTTAGGATACCTAAGTAGTTTGTGATTTGCATCTATAGGCTCTCCCTCAACAACATCTACAGCAACAGCAGCAATGGTTCCGTTCTCTATGAATTCGCATAACGAATCTAAATCTATGAGTTCTCCTCTAGCTGTATTAACAATTATAACCCCTTTCTTCATCTTAGCCATAACATCCCTACTTATCATATGGTAGTTATCGGCTGTCAGCGGAGCATGTAAGGTGATTATATCGCTTTCCCTAGCTAATTCCTCTAATGTTGTAGCGTATCTATATCCATAGCTTTCAATTTTTTCACGTGGTATATAAGGATCGTAAACAACAATTCTAGCTCCAAAGCCTTTAGAGAGAACTTCAGCTACTCTTGACCCTATGTTCCCTAAACCAACTATGCCAACAGTTAAAGAGCTTAGTTCCCTTCCTATGAATTTCGCTCTCTCACCCCATTTCCCCTGTTTAACAGCTTCATGTGCTTGCACAACGTATCTAAGTGCACTAAGCATTAACGCTATAGTGTGTTCAGCAACAGCTTCCCTCTCCCTCCACCCTGGAACCCTTGCCACATATACTCCATACTCCTCAGCAGCCTTGACGTCAATATTATCGTAGCCTATTCCGTGGCGTACTATTAGGACTACGTCGCTGTTGTTCTCGAAAAACTCTCTATCGTATACAGGTGTAACGCTTGCAATAACTACATGGTACCCTCTAAGTCTATCTGCAAGAAGTTTCCCCCTATAGTCTTTGGGAACCTCTATTCTATCGATTGAACCAATTCTACGTAGTCTTTCAACAGCATCTGTGTATAGACCAAAGGACTTAGAGTTTACTATAGCTATCCTAAGCATGTAGTTTACCCCTCAAATAGAATTGTATTTAATAACCTCTTTGCTTCCTCTATTAGCTTCGAATCGAATTCGTGAACCATTTGAATAGGTGGATAACCTGGGTTTAAACCTCGAAGTTTAAGAAACTCACGTATACCTTCTTGAGCTTCAGAAGTCATTTTAGCTATAATCTTCCTAAGTTGGGTAAGCTTATACTGAATATCTAAAGCCTCTTGAAGTCTACCTTCTACAATATTTTTATAGAGCTTTAGGACAAGCTCTGGAACTACATTTGATACTGCGCATACATGTGCATGAGCCCCTATAACGAATGTATAGAATAGAAATTCGTCGCCTGCTCCCGCTATAAAGTACTTGCTGCTAAACTTCTTGACATACTCAAGGAGTTGGCTAATGTCTCTACTCGTATCCTTTATACCTTTAACGCTAGACGTGACCTCTGTAATTGTTTGGAAATCCTCTGGAGATATGTTATATCCTTGTCTACCGGTGTTATTATAAACGATTATATTTAGTTCAGATTTTGACGCTATATACTCAAAATACTTAATAAGACCTTTCCTTGAGGGTTTGTGGAAAATCGGACCAATTACACTTATATCTCTATACCCAAGGTCTTTCGCATGCTTAGCTAAATACAGTACCTCGTCTATGTTAGCTGCACCTACGTGTGGTAGTAAATACATATTCTTTGGTGCGTATTCTAGAGCTTTTTCGAAAACTTTTACCCTTACATCTAGAGGGAGAATAATTCCTTCACCAGCTGTACCTGTTAGGTACAGTCCTTGGATACCGTTCTTTGCTTGAAATTCTATCAATTCCTTCAAACAGTTTTCGCACAAAGTACCATCGCTATTTAAAGGTGTTACCAACGCTGTTATTATTCCCTTAACTACCATAAATTTCACCTAGGTCTATAGGTACCTAAGTAGTTACATGTTTTCCGACAAGGTATAAAAGAGGATATAAAATACGTTTTATTACGCCATATTTAATGATTTCTAAGCCTCAATACTGTATAGAAGCTCTAGATATTTTTTAACCTTGGTCTTAACCTCGCTATAGAATTCAACTATGTTGCTAAGAGGTTCAACCCTATTTTTAGTAATGTTCTCCTCTATATATTTTCTAACTACCTTGCCTAGGGGTGGATTTAATGTATCAGTAGCTATGGCGGCATTACCGATGTGAACCACGTGAGGGGTATCTAGGTATGATACAGGTTTAGATAGAACACCGGCTAAAATTACACGCGTTAAGGGGATCGATATAACTCTACCCCCAGCCCTTAGCTCTACCATATCTATACCCTTTTCTTTCAATGCTTCGACAAAAATACTTAACAATATAATGATTCCCTCTAATGTTGATAACATAAGCTCTCCTGGACCATAATTGAATGTCTTTACACCTATTATACTTAACCCAAGA
Source organism: Ignisphaera sp. (assembly GCA_038892955.1). GTDB lineage: Archaea > Thermoproteota > Thermoprotei_A > Sulfolobales > Ignisphaeraceae > Ignisphaera. The sequence goes on along the minus strand of JAWASI010000028.1, from coordinate 2,233 downwards.
TCTCTTCCTATAACAGGGATACGCTCTGGATATAGAAGAGGTAAAACATAAGGTCTTGGTTTCTTTGCCAACAAATGGTCTAATCCCATACTATCCAGTATATTGAATGCTCTCTCAAGATCAATGTTCAACATCTTAACCATATAGTCTAGCACAACCCCCGCATTATTAGTGCTTCCCCCTGGTATCCATGTACCTCTATAGAAATAGTACGTATTAAACCTCATCTTATCAAGGTCATCGACTAAAGGTGCCCTATGAACAACTCTAACCATAGCACTTGTCCCTATATTTGCAACACCAATACCGCTTATACTTTTTGTTAACGCATATATCATTGACCCACCGTCGTAGAAACCTA
>JAWASI010000028.1:0-1862 GCA_038892955.1 Ignisphaera sp. | reverse complement strand
TAAAACAATAGGTGTTTTCTTATCTAAATTAAGTTCCTGCGCCACCGAAGACCTTACTTCACCTACGTAATCACCTTCCTTAAGCTCAGGCAACATACTATCGTCTAAACCTGTAAGTTCAAACGCTAAATCATCCCATTTAAGCGTTGATATATTAAGCATTTGGTATGTACCGCTAGCTGTTGAATAATCTGTTACAGGATATCCAAGAAAGTAGAAGGTAATAACAGACTTCGAGTCTAGAAAATACTTAACCTTAGAAATAAGGTCAGGGCAGTACTTTTTTAGATAGAGAATTTTTGGTAAAGAGAATATATATATCGGGGGTACCCCTGTTCTTTTATATAGCTCTTTAGCATAAGGCTTTAATAAGTTAATAACTTTTTGTGGTCTTTCATCTAACCATGTTATCGTATTTGATAAATATTCTCCTTTACTATTAGCTAAGGTTAATGCAAATAGATACGACGAAAAAACGAGAACATCAGGTTTTTCGCGTAAACTAAGATGTTTTATTATAGACTTTATAGTATCTAGGACAACAACCGGAGAATGCTCGTGAGATTCCAAAGTAGGTCTAATAATGTGTTGATCTTCTTCAATTGTTTCAATTATGTTAAGACCTTCTTCACCCAACTTAATAAAAGCACCCTTAATCTTTGATGTACCTACATCTATAGATATAATCTTCATCATCAGTTACACCAATCGCTAAAGATTTAAGCTAGAATTTAGACAAACTGTATAGCCAATAATGCAATTATAAAAACTATTTTATTTACCTTATTAGATTCAGAAATCAGATTCCACTAACCTTTTAAGGATCTTCTCAATAGCTTTTCGTAACATTAGACTAGCAGTGGGTTTAGCTATATTTAGAGATTCAGCTAGTTCTTCTAAGCTTACCCTTCTCCTAGATGATATATATCCACTTTCAAGAGCTTTAACAATCAACTGTTTCTCTTTATCTGTTAGAAACGAAAAAACATATGCATTAATTGTATTCCTCATTTGATGAGTTATACATGTAATAGGGTCTACCTTTTTCATAACAACATTTTTTCTGTTGTATCGCGCTAAAACATTATCGATGTACTTTTCAACGTCTCCAGCTTCACCATATACACAATATATTCTCTGCCCCTTATAAACTAAGTAAGGTATAGAAACAACAACATTATAGTTCTCCACAAGTTCGTAAAACTCACATTGCTGTTTTACAGCTACAAGAAATGTTTCCTGAGGGAATATGTGTTTATTTATCTTAAGCATGTTATCATGGTAATTTCTAACACTTTCAGCTATAACATCATAAGCTATAGGTTTCGGTATATGGGCTAAGACATAGTATAATGAATCCCTTGGATGTCTATATACATACAAATTTATTTGACCATCTATTTTCCTACTTAACTCCACAAAGAAACTATTTGAAGACGAAGTAGTAGATATAATCGCAGCCTGAATCCTTAAGGTCATAACTAAGCACACTTAACATTATACCAAATATTATAAGCCTACAAATATTTATACCTACAAATATTTATAATCTTATATGCGCCTAGAATAAATATTGTTATCTACTACAGTATTAGTCTTTAGACTGTATACAACATATACAAATGTAGAACATAGAAATAAAATATGAAATATCTATGTTCAACAACAAAAACATATCAAATATACTATAAAATGAAATATAATAACAGAATATGAAGAATATAGTTCTAAATGAGTTAGTATAGAGGGGTTCGGGTTTCATGTTGGTTGATGTGGTTTATTGTCAACCCTTGGCTTCATCGTCCTCGGGGCACCTTTCATCGGTGCCCATGTCATCGGTCTCCACCCGTTCAGGGTAACCC
>JAWASI010000027.1:11336-22087 GCA_038892955.1 Ignisphaera sp. | reverse complement strand
AAAATTATTAGAGTAGTTAAAGCTACGTATACTACAATGTTGTTTTCTAAACATAGTCCCACAATTGCCACGGCGATAAGCAATAATCTTTCACCGCGTTCAAGGATCCCAACACCTTCAAGTTCGATGCCGTGATTTCCTCCTAAAGTTCTAAGATAGCTTATGAGGTAAGATACAATTAACGAAGGTAATACCAATGCTGCTGGAGCTCCTAGGATAAAAAGAGAATAGAGGAATATACTTTCCTCAACTCTATCACTAAAAGAATCTAGTATAGAACCTATCCTAGTTACCTTACCTGATACCCTGGCTAGAGCACCATCAAGGACGTCCATTAACGATGAAACTAAAAATACTAAGAAAACAGCGATTGCATTATTTAAGTAAGCTGCTAAAAGACATAGCATAGATGTAGCTAGACCAAAAAGAGTAACGTTATTAGGGGTTAAACCAAGTTTATGTAGCTTAATAGCGATAAACTCTAGGTATCTTGATACTATACGTCTTAGTCTCGTGATCATGTTACCACCATTGTTTAGTTATTATCTGCACCTTAAATCTGTACCTTAAAAATATTTATTTGTGTAAAGTGTAGTTTCACCACGATGAAGAGGAATCCGGGAACTGAAAACATGATGATATACTATTGTAATAGTGCTGATCCAATAGAAAGTACATTATTAGCTTAGTATTCAATGTAGGCTTGGAGGTAGAAGCTATTGTGTTTAGGTATATGTGTATAGGTGATAGAGATAAGGGTAGGTAAGCAGATAAGAGATCTATATTTAGTAATATATGATCCTCGTAAGCTTGTTAGAATCTTAGACATTCTATCACATTTCAAAGTTAGAGCACGAGGTGTTGATGTAAATGTTAAACGAATTCACGGTGTAATTCTTCTTGATTCACAAGGATATAGGTACCTAGTAGACAACAATATAGGTGTTGATGGATATGTCATAGATGTCGATGTCTATGGTCTTGAAAGAAGTATAGCTAAGGCGATAATATATACCAAGACTTTATTAATCAACCCTATAAAGAAAATGATTATAGGAATAGATCATGGTAAAAGTATTGGTATTGCTGTTATAGTTAATGATGATGTGATTTATACACATAGCTATAGAATATTAAATGAGGCTCTTGAAGACATTAAATTCTTTGTATATAACTTAGATTCCGAACTTAAAATTGTGAGAGTAGGTATAGCTAACAATATTGATGAAAGATTTGTCAACAGGATTGTAGAGATGTTTAAAGATATGGCAAATATAGAATTTGTACCAGAGTACAAAAGTTCTAAGCATAAATATCTTCTAGAGGATATAAAACTAACTACAGATGAATTAGCAGCAATTAACATAGCTCTTTATAGAAGTAATGAAGTCGAATAAGAGTAAACTTAACTTAAAGTACTATTTAAGTATTAGAGAAATAGAGTGAAATTATTTAGAAAATATACTTGGGGTTAACTATAAATGGCATCACCTTCACCATCCTTGCAGACTAAGTTAGATTTAGAGAGAGGAGGGCTAGTAAGGATAATGGGTCCAGCTAAGCTAATTGTTATAGAAGGTTGTGTAAGGATTATTGGTTTAAATATATGTAAAGGAGAATCAATTATAATTAATAGATATAGAAGTTATTGTATAAAAGCATTAGAAAATTCTATCATAAATATTGTTCTCGGTGAAGGGGGTAGTATAGAGAAGCCTAATCCCGGTGAAGAAGTAGTAGATGCTTGGGAATCTATAGCAAGGGTTATTGTAGAGAAAGGGGGTACAGTATTAGTTTTAGGTGCAATAGAAAGTGGTAAAACATCTTTCTCGACTTTACTCTCAAATATAGCAATTGAGATGGGCAAAAAACCATGTATTGTAGATGCAGATGTCGGTCAAGGTGATTTAGCCCCACCTACATTCATAGGAATGAAGTGTTTTGATAAAAAGGTCTTTTGGCTAAGAGAGGAAAAAGGTGATTATATAAAGTTTATTGGGGCTCTTACACCTTCTTTTGCTACATCTATGGCTAAAATAATTAGTAGTACGTTGGATCTAGTCTTAAAGGCAAAATCGCTAGGTAGAGACTTAATTATAGTTAATACTGATGGATGGTTCGGTGATAGTAGTTCTATAGAGTACAAATACGTATTAATTAAATCGTTGCTTCCATCAGTTATAGTTGTACTTGATCTAGATTTATGTTCAGCATTTAAAGCAATGCTTAAGAACATGGGTATAGATGTCTATTGCTTACCTAAACCAAAAATTGTAAAAGAAAGGAGTAGAGAAGATAGAAGGGATCTTAGGAAGATCAATTATCAAAAGTGGTTTAACAACATGAAAAAAGTATGTGTTAATATTAATAACATAGCTATAGTAGGTGCCTGCATCCTTAATGGTATGCCCATACCAGCTAAAGAACTCGAAGATTTAGAGAAAACTCTAGGTATAAGAATTTTGTATTCAGCTAGGTATGCTGATTTTGATGTAATAGCAGTACCTGATGATACGGTTATACCCAGAGAACTTGTGGAGCGATTAGAGCGTAGAGTTATAGTAGTAAAACCGTCTAATGCCAAGGGTGTTATAAGTTCTATTCTGGATAAAAACCTTAACGAGGTTGGTGTAGCAATAATCGATGAAATAGATCTAATCAACGGTAGGATATGTGTATCAACATCTTATACAGATGAAATATATGGGTTGATAATAGGTAAGGTTAAATTAGATGAGCAGTGGAACGATAGTATTAGATATCCAAAGTGTGTTATATAGTGGTTAAGATGAGTCTAAAATCATTTATTGATAACCTACGTGATGAAGTAGAAGATTTAAGGAGTATAATATTAAAGAGGGATTTAGAGCCTACTAAGTACTTAGCTAAAGCTGACGAAGAGCAAAAAATAGTTTTGTTCAGTGTTGAAGATTCCCTCTATACATGTGTTGGTAATGTGCTAAACTCAAGGAGTAGATTCTATAAGTATATCCTAGGTGTTGATAACGATAGTAGTGCTTATGAAAAAGTACTTGCTTTAAAGCCGTTAAAACCTAAGGAAGTCAAATTTGAAGATAATTATAAAGTTTTACCTGAAGTCAATATAGATAATGTACCATTTATAAAATTCTATCCTAACGATGGAGGAAGGTATTTATCGTCATCCATCTATATAGCATGCATAGATGATGTGTGCAATGCGTCAATCCACAGAACCATGATAATATCCAAAGATTCCGTAGTAGCTAGAATAGTTCCTCGTCATCTGAGGTATATATACGATAATTACATGAAAAGAGGTATTAAAGAGGTTCCAGTAGCTATAGTCGTAGGTTCGCATCCTGCTACTGTTTTTGCTGCGTCAATTTCTCCACCTTTTGGTATTTTTGAACTCGAGTTTGTTCCAAATATGGTTAGCAATTTCACTATAACTTATACCCCTAAGTATGGTCTACCTGTTCCTTCAAATGCTGCGCTAGTTCTTGAGGGTAGAATAACAGATACATTAGTACCTGAAGGACCCTTTGTAGACCTTCTTCATCTCTATGATGCTACAAGAAAAGAGCCTCTAATAAAAATAGATGGTGTATACGTGAACTACGAAGAATACTTCCACGTAATTTTACCTGCGGGAAGAGAGCATAAACTTCTGCAGAGCTTCTATAGAGAAGCGCTTATATGGAATTATGTGTCTCAAATTGTTCCCAAGGTTTACAAAGTTAGATTATTAAGGGCATCAGGTTCTTGGTTGATAGCGGCTATATCGATAGACAAAGTTCATGATGCTGATGCAAAAAATGTAGCCTTAGCAGCTTTCGCTGCTCACCCAAGTCTCAAAATGGTTGTCGTAGTTGATGGCGATGTAGATGTTGATTTGGATTATATGTTGTTGTGGGCTTTAGCTACTAGGTTTAGAGGTAGGGATAGTGTGATATTGATAGAAAGAGCTAGGTGTTCAACGCTAGATCCTAGTTCGCCTTCGGGTTTTTGTGATAAGCTTGGACTAGATTTAACGATACCTATCTCAGAAGATAAACTAAGGTATAAATATGTCGAGGTAGAATAAGGTAATGTATTTGTCAAAATGGGAGGAAAAAGCACTTCAAGGCGAATTTGGAGAGCCCCTCCGCATAGCTATGAATGTATTAGCTAAAGTCTGCAAATCACTTAAAGCAAAGAGGCTTATAGAAATAGTTCATGCCCATGTCTCGGGTATCTCTTATTTTAACATAGGGGATGAAGGGCTTGAACTACTACAAGATTTAGCTAGAAAAGGGGCTAATGTTACTGTTTATACAACAGCAAATCCATCCTCTATAGTTATTGCAAAAGAATTTGCCTCTGTTTACGATGTTGATGTGGTTGTTAAACAGCGAAATATAGTTGATTTACTAGTTGCTATGGGTATAGATAGTAAAAGCTTTACTTGTATACCATATAAATTGAGGACACCAGGTTATGGAGAACACTTGGCATGGGCGGAGTCAAGCGCTGTTATTTACGCGAATTCTGTATTTGGGGCAAGAACTAATAGAGAAGGAGGTATAACATCCCTTATGGCTGCTATAGCCGGTAGAACGTGTTTTTGTGGTATGCATATGGATGAGAATAGGCATCCAACTGAACTTATAGAAGTGAAGTTTCCTATTAATTCTATAGCTTTAGCGTCTGCACTAGGGCTATATATAGGTAAGGTTGTGCGAGGAATTCCATACATAAAAGCTACTCTTAAGCTCAGTGGAGTTTTTAGAGATATAGCCATTAGGTCTATGTTATCATCTATTGCCTCGACCTCCAATATATCGTTAGCATTTATTGAAGGCATTTCACCAGATTCTATAAACATTAATCCAAAGGCTTTAGAGAAAATATCAGTAGATATTAATGAAGCTAAATACTTTATTGGCGAAAAGTGTTCTGATGAATTGTTTTTGGGTTGCCCTCATATTGATATAGAGGAAGCAAAAGAACTTTTGACAAACATTATCGGCAACCTTAGAGAATTTGGTATAAAGAAAATATACATAGCTATTCCTTTACTAAATCTCTATAGCTTATCGGAGTTAAATAAGGTAATTAATGGTATAGAGGTGGTTTACTTGCCTGGAGTATGCCCCATTGTTTCAAACCTTAAATTAGCTAAAATTTACTCCCTATCTACTATACATGGTAAAGCGTATTACTATTTACCTAAATTAGCTGGGATCTCATCATGTATACTGAATATTGCTTAGATATCGATGTTAGCATAGAAAGAGTTATTGAAGGAGTCGTGGTTAAGGTATCAGCGCTATCTTTCCTAGGAGATGTAGATAAAGAAACAGGTACCATTGTGTCGTATGATAGTGGATGTTTTGGTTGCAGCATAGTTAACAAGATACTTGTAGTTGAAAAGTTTAGAGGAAGTACTGTAGGTACGTATATCCTATATTCTCTATGTAGAAAAGGTTTGAGCCCTAAAGCTATCTTATGTTCTGAACCAGATCCGGTAGTTGTTGCAGGAGCAGCCATCTGTGAAATACCCATGGTTTATGCTATACCTTTGGATATCCTACAACTTATATCTACAGGCGATAGAATAACAATCTCGATGAAGGGCGATAAACTGTGTATCTCGTTAAAGAAGGCATCTTAGTGGCTATAGAAGGCATAGATGGCTCAGGTAAAACAACTGTAGCTATAAAACTGGTTAAGAAACTTAAAGAATTAGGGTATAAAGTTGAATACACATACGAACCTTTTTCATCTCCTTTTTCTGAAGCTCTTAAAAAATATATAGAAGAAGCTGGGGAAGCAGAAGCAGAGATAGAAACTCTGGCTATGGCTTTAGATAGATTATTCCATGTAAAGAAAGTAATAGAACCTCTACTTAAGAACGGATACATAGTAATTACGGATAGATATATACATTCTTCAATAGCATATCAAGGTGCTAAAGGTATTGATATAGAATGGATAAAAACAGTAAATAGGTATGCTATTGAACCAGATTTAGTTATATACTTAAGAGTTCCTCTCGAGATAGCATTAGAAAGAATAAAAAAGAAAGAGCCTAGGTGGAAATACTTTGAGGATGTCAGTAGGCTTAAAAAAGTACAAGAAATATATGAACTACTTGCATCACAAGGCGCATTAATAGCTATAGACGCTACACAAAGCGTAGATGAAATTGTAGAACAATGCCTACGTATAATTCTTCTAAGGTTAGGTGATTCTGAATCATAGAGACTTAATACCTAGTATTCTCTATACCTTTTTAGATGATTTAGATCTCCGATACTGATAGATGATGAAGCCCCGCAGTGATGAGAAACCTTTAACAGTCATTATCGTTTTATAGAATTGACATCAAAGCTTATATTACTTCCATAAGATATATCTCCTAGTATACAACACTACAAGTGGGCCGGTAGCTCAGCTGGAAGAGCGCTCGGTTGGCATCCGAGAGGTCCCGGGTTCAAATCCCGGCCGGTCCACCATTATATTAACATAACTAATCAATTTTGAATTGATAAATTAATAATCTCTCATCTTAAGTTAACATATTGAAATATTAAGCACAATTTATTCGATCGGTATTAAGAGTATTGAATGAATTTGTAAGATTTATGAAATATTTTTGAAGACAACGGTTTCTCGTAAGAATTTAAATATATTTACATAAGTATTGATTTTAAATTTGCATCTCCAATGCTAAAATAAATGAAACTATTAATGTTGTATGCCTTAAGGTTATTGATAATTTTGGTATACTTTGGTATACTTAATTTTTAACTAATTAAATAACTTACTTTGACATAGTTTTATATATCATAGATACTATAACACTTATCATTAAGTAATACATACATATCTTTGCATTATACATATGTTGTATGAACTCAATTAACGTGCTCTTAAGAAAAATTCCTAATTTGTTATTATCAGTATTTAACTTAAAATAGGTGATTTTTACAAGCTATGTAACCATAGATTAGGATATTATCCTCTGTTCCTATCGGTGTATCTTAATTTAAGTAAATTATTTTAAAGTAACACGTATTAATAACATAACCACAACTTCTTTGTGAACCGTTTTATATGATGAAACCATGTTATGATGTACAACAATTCTAATTTTATAAAATTAAAATAATATCGTTGAGTACGTAGGAGGATTAGTTCTTTGAGTAATTTTTAACCTTATAGTGAATCCCTTAATTACACCAACTATATTAGAAAAGTTGATAATCCTTATTTAGAGAATTCATGAAAACATAAAATCTATGAAGATATTTTGAAAATAACTGTTGTCAGATTTATGAGACTTGATATACGTGAAATATGATTTGAACAAAACATGCAAATATAATGTTTTAATACAATTTCAGAGTTATTTAAATTAATTAATAGTTCCACTTGCCCCCGTATTAATATATTCTGATTATGGTAATTGTTAGTATGGTTGAATGGTATGTATAATAAACAGCTAGCTAGCGTAATAGCAAAAGTTATAATTGCCATGGGTCTTGATAATGTTGGTATAGAAAACTTTGATTTTAGAGTTATTGTACAAAAGGTTGGGTATATACTCCAGAAAATTGGCTGTAACTTAGATCTAAAATTTGGATGGTATACATTAGGTCCTTATTCAAAAAATCTTCAGAATTACTATAGTGCGATAGCTAACATTCTAAATAGTGCAAAACGTGGTAATATAGATTTAGAGTTAGAAGTCAACGAAAATTTCAAAATATGTAGCGAAAAAACTATAGAGTTCTTAAATGCATTCAAGCAATACATGGGGGAGTTAAACATAAAATCGCTAGAGGTTTTGGCTAGTTTGTTAATGTTGTGCACAGATATATATCCTCAGCCTAAGGATTCTGTAAGCGAACTTCTTAAACGTAAAGGAAATATACCTAGAGACTTCGTTGAAAAGATCTGGATTTTCCTTAGAGATAAAAATATATGTACTCTAGGGTAAGTGAGAATCTCTGGGTAGTAGGTCTATTTTATAATAACTTGGGGTAAGTTTTGTGGCGGCAATCGAGAGTGGTGTACGTAGTATAGCTAAGCGTATTTACGATGAGGTTCACGGTTATGTAGAGTTATCGAATATAGAGTTAGAAATAATAAATACTGCAATATTTCAAAGACTTAGATACATAAAACAACTTGCAACAGCATGGTATGTTTATCCTGGAGCTACTCATACAAGATTTAGTCACAGCATTGGAGCTATGCATATTGCAGGTCTTGTTTCTTCTAAGCTCTACAAGCTTGGATACATATATGATCTAGATGATATACAGCTTTTACGTTTAGCGGCTTTGCTTCATGATATAGGGCATACCCCATTCAGTCATGCTATTGAACCATTTTATAAACATAAGCTAGGTATAAACCATGAAGATATATCTAGAGTTATAATAGAAGAAAGCTCTGAGATAAGGGAAGTACTAAATAAGTATGGGTTCGATTATAAAGAAATAATAGCCATTCTTGAAAGCAGGTACAAAGAACCTCTATACAACCAACTTCTTTCTAGCGATGTTGATATAGATAGGATGGATTACTTGATCAGAGATGCTTTGCACACAGGCGTAGCCTATGGAACAATAGATCTACAGAGACTTATAGCTACACTCGTTGTAGATGGTGATGGAAATATAGCAATACTTGATAAAGGTATTGATGCTGTAGATAATTTCTACTTGGCTAGAATGCATATGTATAAAGCTGTTTATTACCATAAAACACTCGTTGGCTACGAGCTTATCTTGAGAAGGATATATGAATACCTATATGATGAATACTATACAGAGGAGGTACGATTATTTAAATCACTTCAAGATATTGTTAAAGCCATAAGAAGCGAAGACATAATTTATTGGAATGATGACTGGCTCATAGGGTTGATGATAGGTATTCAAAAACAAAGAAGGACACCTAAAGAACTTAAAGAGCTTATTGAAGCTTTCTTTAAAAGAAGAGGGTACAAGGTGTTACTAGATATATCAAATTTTAGTAATCAACCTCTTAATGTAGAAACCGATAAAGATGTAGAGGTAATACAGACTATCGAAGCAATAGTAAAAAACATAGTTGAAAATCATCAGGTTACTATATTTGTTGATGACATTAAAATATTAGATGAAGATCCTCATGTTGTTCCAAGAGTTGTATTTGGGGGAAAGAAGTCTATACCAATTACAGATTGTGCCACATGTATTGTCAAATACATACCACGGAGATACCATGTAAAAAGGTTATATGTTTTAAGTAGTAAATGGGATAAAGTTTTGGAAGAGTTAAAGTTTAGAGGATTAATATCTTGATTAGGTTGATAGGTCTAGGGTTATCGATAGATTTAGTACCTATAGGAGCGCTTTTTCGTCTTTTATCTTGTCAAAAAATATACATAGATACATATACAAGTGACTGGTTTCCATCAATAGACTATATAGCTGATATTTTTAGTCAATTGGGTGTAGAAGTAGTTATGGCTAAAAGAGAAAATTTAGAAGGAGAATCAATCAATAAAATAGTTGAAGAAGCTAAATTTAACAATATATGTATAGCAGTAATAGGCGATCCAATGATAGCTACAACTCATAGCGCCATAATTATTGAAGCATTAAATAAAGATATAGAAGTTGAAGTACTTCCCGCATCATCGATATTAAATACTGCTATATCCCTTAGCTGTCTACAAGCATATCGTTTTGGAAAAATAGTGACTATAGTTAAGCCAAAGAGTGGAATATTCTATGAATATCCGTTACAAGTAATAAAAATGAATAGAGAACGAGACCTCCATACATTAACGCTCCTAGAAATAGACCTCGAACAAAAATACTATATGACTCCCAAAGAAGCTATTGAAATATTGTTAACAATACAGAAGAATACAAACGATGATGTGCTCAAAGAAAAAGATAAAATCATAATAATAAAGGCTGTGGGATCTGAAAACGGGCGTATAGAAGTTATGACGATTGAGGAAATATTAAAGAAGGAATTCGAAAAAACGTTGTATACCTTAATAATACCTGCTAAAACCTTTCATCCAATAGAAGAGGAATGTCTTCAAAATATCAGTAAAATACTAGTTAAACCGCAAGTAAACACTCATAGTCTTAAATTAGTAATTAAAATTATAGCTAAAAACATGAAACAAAAACTATATAATATTTAAACATTAGTCTAGTATACGGACATAGATAACAGAAGCCGCGGTAGCTCAGCTAGGTGGAGCGCCGCCCTGGTAAGGCGGAGGTCCCGGGTTCAAATCCCGGCCGCGGCTCCATTAATTCTATTAAAGTACTTACCAATAAACAGGATAGAGTTTCGTAATTTAATCTCACCTTATATTGATAAATTCTCTAAATTAGAATTAACTCACGTAAAGTAAATTTATTAACGAAATTCTGTAGATTATCTTGAGTGCTTGATGCATTAAAAGATATTGTGTTGAAAATCAATGTTAACGTAATGTTTTATTTTCGTAGCAATTCCTTTACAATCCCGAAAGCCTCGCCATTTAGGACGGGGAGGAGGCCAGCTGTAGTGTTTTTATATTGCTGAAACTAATGTAACGAAACGTAATTTGATGGCTGGGATTTATATGGTCGTTGGAGGACTAGACTTAGCTGCTTATGAACATAGGTGTAGCGGTTTTGCTGTTATAGATGAAGAAGACAAAGTTCTAAAAGAACTTACATGTCTATATAGTGATATGGACATCATAAGTAAGGTTAAGCTATTCT
>JAWASI010000027.1:0-11326 GCA_038892955.1 Ignisphaera sp. | reverse complement strand
CATAGCTGCGTTTCCAAAATTTAGAGAAGTTGATAGAGAAGCTATTAGAAGAGGATTTAGGGTTTTTCCTCCTACATTCAAATCTATGAAAATGTTAACTATAAGGGCTTGGCGACTATATAATGAGTTGAAATCTACTGGTGTAATAGTTATTGAGACCCATCCAAGAAGTGCTCTTAAAAATTCTGGTGTAAATAATGTAATAGAGTTATGTAATCGCTTAAGTATATCAATTGAACAATACCTCGATAAAGTTAGCCATAGAGATTTACATGATGCATTAATTTCTTCATTAGTCGCATTCTGCTACAAAAAGAAGGTATGTATAGAATCCATAGAGGCTGAAGATGGAACCATATACGTTATAGTACCATTGAATCAGTAGAAGTAACATCCATAAATATATCATCTACGAATAGAAATTAATCATTAAATACATTAGTGCCTCAGTCTATATAATTAATTAAATGTTGGATTACCATATTAATGCTTTAACTTTTTGCTTCAGGTAGTGTTATAAACGAGAAGAGTAATGTCTGTAGCCAGTTTAACGAATATTTCTCGAATTATGATAAATACTTAAATCTAAGGTTTAAATAATTCAAGTATTGGATTGGCTTCTTATACACAATTATATATATTACGAATATTAAAATATTGGTAACAATGGTGAAACCTAATTGTGTGAATTTTTACCCAGTCCTGCTGTATCTATTCACGTAAATACAGGAATACAAACTAAGATTATTTGCAAACTTATCGAAGAATCTATTGTTATTGGAGCAAAAATTATTAGGTTTGATATTTGGTGGAAAGATATAGAACCTTCTCAAGGTACATTATTTCGACCAAGTCTTTGTTGGTATAAAGAATTAATTGAGTATATTGTGCAGAAGGGCCTAGAACCGTTATTGGTGCTGGGAACAGGTTTACCTAGATGGTTTATTTCCTTAATTAGAAAGAACAAGAAACACAATTATTTAATTGATTATGTTTACGATTACGCGTATAACGTTTCAAAATTCTTGAAACCATATGTAACAATGTATCAATTAGGTAACGAACTCAATCTTACGTTAAATAATACGGTACTTAGAAATATAGGAATAGATTTTGTGGAAGCTTTATGTAGGGGTATAATTGACGGTACAGGGGGAAACTTCAAGTGATAAACATAACTATAGACTACATAGGGTGGAGAAAGTTCTTACATAAAGCATTAACTAAGTTGAGAAAATGTGTAGACATTATAGGAATAGATCATTATCCTAAAACCTGGAGTTTAAGTAGATACGATGATTGGCGTATACTTAAGAGCATTTATAAAGATATTAAAAGATATAATAAATCTTTAGCAATAACTGAGACAGGATTTGCGACAGAGTTAAGATTTTTAAATAAGATTGTCATAAAAAGAGAACATGAGCAAATGAAGTTTATAAATAAAACATTTAGTTCTATAACTAGCATAGCTTGTGAAATACCTGTAATGTTTATTGTATGGTACATGCTTTGGGATGAAGATCCTATGTCATGCGAACCGTTTAGTGGGCTCGGTTGGTGTGGGTGGGGGGTTTTGAGGACTGATTTTTCCAAAAAACCTGGGTGGTTTGTGTTAAAGAAGGAATTTGAATTTCTTAATAGTTAGGTTAGCTATGTTATCAAGATATTAGTATTGATCGTTTTGCAGGTGAAATCCGCAGTTACTTTTATAACAGAATATAATAATGTGGTTGAGTTGTTTCCATAAATACTGAAACAATGTTGTCATAGAGTTAAGAATAGAGTTAAGATTTCAAGCAGGGTTACCCAGCCGTGATTTTCAGCTACTTACTACTTCACTGGGCTTAAGTACGGTATAAGCTTTTACTCTTGAGTTATGCCCAATAATTGCACCAAGTTTTATGTATTCTCTACCTCTTCTTTCTGTTTTTATTGCTCTAGCTATTCTTATGTTGTCCGGTACAATATTCAATGTCACAACTCCAGGCTCTATCGTACATCCTTCTCCAATAACTGAAAACCCTATGTAGGATTTGCTACCTATTGTCGTATTTCTCTGTATAGAGCTCCACACGATTTCGGTATAAGAACCAACAACATTTTCACCTTCTAATGTTACGTAATTCCTTATTAGAGAATTACATCCTATATAGCTTTTCTTACCTATGTAGGCAGGGCCTTTAATTATGGCATAGTGGTCTATCTCTACATCGTCATCTATGACTACAGGTCCTTCGACAACAGCTGTAGAAGCTATCTTGGCATTACTACTTATTATAGATCTATCTATTTGATGTAAAACATATAATACAGCTCTTAATAAATCCCAGGGATATTCAACATCTATCCACCATCCACTCCATATACAAGGTCTTAGCTTATGTTTTACGTTTATGTAGTTTAGTGCCTCAATCATGTTATTATGGGTTTCAACAACATATATGAATTCCTTAGGTAATACATAAGCTCCTCCAACAACATATAATCCTGCAGGCTCAGCCACATCTACCCCGTGTACAAATTCTTCAATATTTGGTGTAGTTCCTAATTTTGCAACAGTATATGATTCAACTTCTTCTTCTGGAATAAGGATTACACCATAGTTACCGGCTAAATACATTGATTTTAGTTCTGCATACATTTCAACAGGAGCTACAACATCGCCATATATAAGAATGAAGTCACCGCCTATGTAATCTTTTATAGAGATTATAGCGCCTTCTATTCCAGGACTTTTTTGTTGTACAAGTTCTAATTTCAATTTTTTACCGTATTTAACAGCTATATCTTCAAAATCCCTTGGGTCATTGACTACTAAGTATACGTCTTTACTACAGATTTTAATGAGATTTTCTAAGGTATACTCAACAAGGTGTTTACCTGCGAGGTATAGTAATGCCTTTGGTTTACCCCCGGTTAAAACCTTTATTCTTTCCCCAATACCACCTGCAAGAACTACTACAGGTATATTCATTATAACACCTCTACTCAACAGTTACAGTCTTAGCTAAATTTCTAGGCTTATCGGGGTCAAAACCTTTGGACACAGACGTGTAGTAAGCTATAAGTTGATAGGGAACAGTATAAACAATAGCTGCAGTATATGGAGTTAATTTAGGCATTTCGAATACCATATCTAGCCTCTTTTTAGCCTCATTAAAGTTTTTGGGTATAAGTCCTACAGTAAATGCTCTTCGGGCTTTCATTTCCTCTATGTTGCCGATCAGTAAATCTTTATATTCGTCGTCAAATAAAGCAAAGAATACAGGAAAATCTTTCTCAACTAAAGCTATGGGCCCGTGCTTACTCTCACCTGCCGGATATGCTTCTGCATGAATATATGCTATTTCCTTAAGCTTTAAAGCTCCTTCCATAGATATTGGAACTCCTATACCTCTTCCAAGGAAAAATGCGTTTGTCTTATTTCTCAATTTTTCGGCTAATCTCCTTATACGCGCTTCGTGTATATGTATAACATTTTCAATTATATTTGGTATTTCACTGACTTCTTTACGTACTTGCTCTAGGTACTGGGAACTTTCCGTATTTAAGAGGTTAGCTATTTCAATTGAAATAAGTAATAATACTAATAATTGGGTTGTAAATGTTTTTGTTGCAGCAACACCTATTTCTGGTCCAGCTCTTGTGTATACAACGGCATCAGATTCTCTTGGTATAGCACTAAAGAGGACATTTGATATAGCTATTATCTTAGCTCCACGCTTTTTCGCTTCTCTAACAGCCATGAGTGTGTCTATTGTTTCTCCTGATTGACTTATCGCTACCACAACATCTCCCTCCCTAAAAACTTTCCTATACCTTAGATATTCAGAGGCTATGAATGAGGCTGCACTCAATCCGCATATAGTATTAAAAAGATACTCACCAACTAAAGCAGCATGAAATGATGTACCACATGCAGTAAGAAAAATCCTGTTAGAGTTAACTAGCACCTTAACTACATCAGTTACTTCAACACCAACGCTAGCTAACGTATTCTTCAACGCTATTGGTTGTTCGTGTATCTCCTTAAGCATAAAGTGGGGAAAACCTTCTTTAGCGATCATATCAGGAGTCCAATCCACTACCCTTATCCTTTTTTTCCAATCCACAATGCCTTTATTAATGTTCTCTATGTATATTTCTGACGGGGATATGTAGCCAAAATCTCCATCATCTAGAACTATAACCTTATTTGTGAACTTAAGAAATGCAGGAATATCGCTTGCTATAAATAAAACATTATTACCCACACCTACTACTAAGGGCGATACATTTCTAATGAAATATATTCTTTGAGGTTCAGTAGAAACAATTATAGCTAATGCATACGTTCCCTTCAATATCTTTGCTAATGTTCTCACGGCTTCTAAAATACTGTAACCTTGGTTTAATAAATCCTCTAAGAAGTGTGGTATAACCTCCGTATCAGTTTCACTTTTGAAGATATGGCCCTTCTCAATAAGCAGTTCTTTAAGTTCTAAGTAGTTATGTATGATCCCATTGTGCACTACGGCTATAGTACCTCTACAATCTGTATGAGGATGAGCGTTTCTGTCGCTTGGTTCTCCATGTGTAGCCCACCTGGTATGTCCAATGCCTACAGACCCATCGTATTCGTCAAAACCCAGTTTTTTCTCTACATCTAGTATTTTACCTTTACTTTTCCTAATAATTATTTTATTTTCATCAATAACAGCCAAACCTACAGAGTCATAACCCCTATACTCCAGATTTAGAAGGCATTCTTTAATTACAAGTCCTAGAAATTTGTCTAAAACCTTGCTACAAGTAGTACCACATGTAATGCCTATGATTCCGCACATTACATGCACCTAATTTAATCCTTTAACAATGGTGTTAGAGTCTTGAAAAACATATACGTCTAAATTTTAATATCTACTTATTTTAAAATTTTACTAATTTCATTTTATTCAGTTGCAAAGGGTATAGTGTTTACCTTTATATAATTAACAAAGAAAATTATTAGAATATATAAAATAAATTAGTTGATGTAGAGATTAAGTTACATAAAAGATTAAGGCAATTCATAACAACAAAAAGAGGGCTTCTTTAGCTCTTATAAACTCCTTTTATCTTCATACTAATCGGATGATGTCAAGTAGCTCGCACTGATTATATGATGTTGTCGGCACCCACTGATAAATTAAAAATTCATCTAGATTATGTATTACATACAATATTAGCTGGATCTAATCTAAACTTCCGCATGAAAATATTTATCAATGCTCTTACTTTCTGGTTTTGCCTTAAGTACTGCGGATACATAAGAGGAACACCAAGGATTATAGGGTAGTAGTTCTTACACTTAGGACAGCAAAGAATTCCCCATACTATATCGTGTGATAAACATTCTTCACAATCAACATGAACCAACTCCGCCACATATTTATTATGTAATGCGCAGAAAAACCTACAGTAAGGTCTATGAGTAACTGTGACTATCTCTAACTTCATCTCCTTAAAAACTCTAAGGTTTAGGGGGTAAAACTTACAGATAGGACATATGATTATATCCATAGTTGCATATCTCATCGTGTATAACCTAGCATTAAACCCTAGATAAACAGTCTACATAGGACTATACAAATCTCTGAACTAATTATAAACGTATTCCAGTATATTTGTCTAATACAATGCCATTCAATGAATGTAGTATTTATGTATACTTCTTTTCGTTAATGTTTGTTTTAAACATTCATCAACTTCTATTAAAGTATTTTTACTGCGAGTATATATATTATTTGAGCATAATGTGGGAAAGCAATTTAAATAAGTTAATTCAGGATTTAGCCAATGTGACATGTCTATGGGAGAAATTAGGGGTTACCTATGGGTATATTGAAGCTCCGTGGGTTCCTACACCCAATGAAGTAGTAGAATTTGTTTTAGATTTAGTATCTGTTAATCCTGGAGATATAGTTTTTGATCTTGGGTGTGGTGATGGTAGAATAGTTATTGGGGCTGCAAAGAGAGGTGCTAGAGGGGTTTGTGTAGAGGTAGATAGTAGGCTTATTGAGATTGCACAATCGCAAGCACGTGAACAAGGCGTTGACGATAGGATCACCTTTATAAATAGTGATATAATTCATGTAGATTTATCTTTGGCATCAATTGTATATATGTATTTAACTACAAATGTAATTAATAAGTTAAAAAACAAAATAGTTAACGAATTAAGATCCGGAACTTTGATTGTATCCTTAGATTATAGTATAGATTGGTTACAACCTTTAGACGTTGTGGAACTAAATATAAGCTCAAAATATTATAAAATATACCTTTACATAGTATAGGTTTAGCATACAATACGAAATGTCTATTCATAAGTCCTAAATGTGTAGATTCTTAATGTGATGAAATAGCTGAGCGCTGAAATATGATGTACCCAGCGCTTCTGATACATAATGCTATAGATTCTTCTATCTATTCCAATCTTCGACAACACATATCAAACAATATACATTGAGAACACAAGGGGTTTCTGGCTTTGCATATTTTCCTACCATGTATAATAAGCAGAAGATGTAGATCTCTAAGTTTGTCAACATCATTCTCTAAGTAATTAAGGATTTTAGCCCTTATAGTTTCATAGACATTTTTTGATGTTGCTAAACCTAATCTCTTAACGACTCTACTGATGTGGGTATCTATAGGGAAGGTAGGCTTTCTTAAGACCATTAATAAAAATACATCTGCTGTTTTATATCCTACACCAGGAAGTTCTAGAAGTCTCTTTCTAGCTTCTTCAACATCTAAAAATGCAAGTTCGTTGAAGAATCCCGGTTTCTTGATAAAAATCATTGCTAATTCTTTTAATGCCTTAGCTCTTCTATTCACCAACCCTGCAACTTTTATTAATGCCTTAACTTCGTTATCGCTCATGTTGATAATTTTTTGAGGGGTTATGATACCCATAGCAGCTCTAAGGTTGTTAAAGGCGTTGATAGCATTTTTGTCATTCGTATTTTGACTCAAGATTATTGCTACAAGCGCCTCGAAAAAATTGGCTTTATCATTGTTTATTACGGATATAACGAATTCATTAATATCTACCTTGTATTCTTGCGCTAATGTAGCAAGAAGCCTTAGAAATTTATCTTTATCCCAAGTACAAACATTTTGGTTTTTCATTGGTTTATCTACCTATTATTAAAACTTGGGGATACTCTATAAGCATACTGGACTTAATTAGTTATTTCAGTTTATAGATAGTAATAATAATAAATTTGTTTACTGTT
Source organism: Ignisphaera sp. (assembly GCA_038892955.1). Lineage (GTDB taxonomy): Archaea > Thermoproteota > Thermoprotei_A > Sulfolobales > Ignisphaeraceae > Ignisphaera. Next base: position 4,061 of record JAWASI010000027.1, on the reverse strand, counting down.
ACTGGATTAAGAACTAATTTGAATTACTTGATAGTAATACTATTGTTTATGTTATTTACCTTATATTAATCCATATATATTGAAGGGCTGCTGGTGAAAATAAAGGTAATTACTAGATCTTACTCTAGGCGTGAGTTTTTAATATGTTTTATTATCACATTAATTGTAGTTATATGTGAAACCATAGCATTAGTATTAAACATAGACAAAATTCGTATAATCTCAATCAAGGATGTTATTCGTACTCCTTTGAATTTAATAATATATATAGCTTATGTATTGAGCGTAGCTTTAGTACCCATGGTATCATTATATACTGCGGACTTCATGATGAAATTACGTGAAATATACAAGTTTTATAGTATTAAGAGCTTAGAATTAGAATCTATGGAATTTGTAAGAAAATGGTCTAAAACAATTCCTGCTTTAGTATCTATATCATTTCTATTAATAGTTATAAGTATTCTAATCAAAATTTATTCACTATCTCTTTTATCATTGATCCCCATTTGTATATATGTGATGTTACTGTTAAAACCTATCTACGATGTACATAATCATAGTAGGAAAATCGATGTAGAGCTACCTTGGTTTCTTGTACTATTAATAATCTTAGAAAGTGTAAAAGCCGATATTAAGTTATTGATAGATAGACTTCGAAGTACACGTATTCTTCCTACAATTGCTAAGGAGCTCATAATTGTGGATAGAGATTCAAGACTTTATGGTTTATCGCATATATCGGCTATTATGGGCAGAGCTAGTGTTACACCAAATGTCAAGTTATCAAGTATATTATCAGGTTATGCAAGTCATTTAAGAAGTGGCGGAGATGTTGTACCTTGGTTAAAATCTAAGCTAAACGAGCTATTGATAATAAACGAATTATCATTAAAACTATATAGCGAGAGAATATTATCGGTTCTTGGACAACTTATGATAGCTGTATATGCTATTCTGCCGCTTATATCAATGACCATATTTGTAATTAATGCTTATATTACAGTGGCCTTGATTATTTCTATTACGCCGTTGCTAATAATCCTTGTTTATATTTCTCAACCTAAGTCGCTAAATTATGTACATAAATTCAACTTAGTTTCTATTCCATTACTTACAATTATTTTTGTTTCTGTTATCCTCTATAGAATTGCTGGAGGTCACTCTATAGCTATTGGATGGGCTTCTGCGCTTATTATATCATATAGGTACAGTAAGATGATCAAAGAGATAGATGTATTGGATAAGGATGGTATTGAAATAGTTAAAATCATGGTTGAGCTTAAGGAAAATGGATACGATGTAGTTAGAGCTTTTGAATACATAATGTCGATGGAGGCCGTTCATAGGATTACTATAGAAAAACTTAGGATGACTTTAGCGATGCTTAATCAAGGCATTCCTTTAACATATGTAGCTGCTAAAATTCCTTCACCTAGTTTCTTATTTAAATTCATATTATTTACTATTGGGTTAACACATGAATGTGGTAGTAATGATCCAGAAGTTTTTCAAACGCTATACGAATATATTACAAAAATTAAAGCTCTGTATACTGGTGTAGAAAAAGCATCAAAATTTTTTGACATATTTGCACTCGTGAATACATTAGTAATTGTATGGATTTGGAAATCACTGAAACCTTTGTACGAATTGATGACAGCGTGGAGTTTATCTTTAACTACGTTATCTAGTTCTGATATTCTATATAGTATTTTATACACATCTATGTTGGGATACACGCTTGTATCTAGTACCTTACGCAAAGGTTTACCATTTTTAGAACCTAGAAGCGCATTATTCCTCTTGGTAGTTTTAGTTATTACACCATTTATAATGCTATGATGTAAACCTTTGCAAAACCAATACATTTTATAAATACCTTGAGTAATGTGGGAATAAGTAATGGATAAAATAAAACTGTTTAGTTTTGGTTTAAGCGAATTACTTGCTATAACAATAGGTATAGCTATAACAATAGCTATTGGCGTAATGCTGTATACGTTTATACCAAACTTTATAAGCTCGACTACACAGCAACAAAAAATTAGTTTAATGGTGCTATCAGCAAACGCTATAGATAATAGAAATGCATCGATATCTATAGCTATTCGAAATTTAGGGACTAAAGCTGTAGACAAAATAAATGTATCTATTATAGGTGTAAACCTAAATATAGTTAAATTATTAGTACCTTCAAACCATGGTTCTCTAAATAACAACGTTATAATATTAGATTTATCAAGTTCACCTTTAATACCTGGACAAGAAATACCTGTAGTCTTTACTGTATCAGGTAATCCCATTATTAGTGGTACAAAGATTACGATCCTGGTAACTGTTAAGTTTGTAGATGGAAGCTTGACAGCAGCTTCATCATCAACAATAATTATATAAAATTAAATTAAGTTAATCAACTTAAATCAATATTTTTCTGAATACAGAATTCTGGACCAAACATTCGCTTGTTATAGTAAATCAAGGAACTTTAGATTAGATTGTTAAACTAAGACGTATTACAACTTATATATTGTCAAGCAATACTATAATCATACACAGTAGTGTTTTATGAGGCTATGATGATATCGGCAGGAACTGAAAAATGATGTTACTTCCATGGTCTGATTATCCAAAGACTCACAAGATATTTATACAAATAATTAAATGATTTTGCGTGATGACCAACACTGAATTAAGTTAGACAATCGCTGTCAGACGGTTGATCACCAGTCATAGATCCTCGTTCACCTCCTTCATCATCCATTTCAAACCTATTCACATGATTTTACTTAGTTTCGATAATTTAAATGCGTAACCTACTAATAGATCTAATAGATAAATAAACATTCAACAATTTAAAATTAGTTTAAAGGTGTACTCAGTTTTAACAATGCATTCAATACCTGATGGTAAACATGCATAGCTAGATTAGGGATTCAGCTTTTATGCAAGTTTACATCAAATGACGGCATTGCCTCATCTTTGTTTCTCTGTATCCCGCTCGGGTTCTCATAAGACTTGGAGGCGTTCAGGGGCACCCTAAACCTTCACATCTTGAACAACTTGGAAAAAGTCTCAATACCACATATATCACTATAAGGTGCTTATAAATGTTTAGATCAATATAAACTAATACAAACAGATATTAAACCAAAATAGTTACACCAGATATATGTTAGCTACAGTTAGGGTTAGAACATATGTAAAATATAATGGTCCCGCCGGGGGGACTTGAACCCCCGACCACCCGGTACCTACGCCCGCCCCACTACAGCCGGGCGCTCTGCCGCTGAGCTACGGCGGGAATTCTACAACTTTCGGTAGGAATTGCCCGGGCTATATACTTTTTGCTTCGTAACCTACATAAGCATGATAATAATATCATATAATACTAATTGTATGTGTTGATTATTGAAATGGTGCTTAATTTCATTTATACATGCTTAGCTTAGCTAAACAAATAAAATACCATAGAATATTATTAATTTAAGTAACCATAAAGGTTAAACTAAATTACCAAGATAACATTACAGCTACAATATTTCGTTCTAGGATTTCAACTGTATTTGATTTCAATAGGGTTAATTTGATAACTTAAGTTAAATGTAGATGCTTAAAATAGAGATGAATATTTACGTAATCCTATACTTCTTGAAATAGAAACATTATTTACATCTGTAGACATACAATTGAAATTATATAAACCAAGCTAAATAATTTATTTGAATAATATGCTGATTATCAAAATAACCTTAAATGTAATAGAATACCCCATTTAGTAATCTAATAACAGCTTTTCGTTAATTTTATTTAGTTAAATATGACTAAAATAAGATTAATATATATATATCTTGTTTTCTGTACGTATATTGATTAAGTGTTTAATATCCTTAGGTGTTTGTATGGACGAAGACGTAGATAAGGAGACAAAAGAAGTTGCATTAAAAAGAGCTGTTGAATTAATACGTAGTGGTGCAGCTCTTCTTTCGGAAGTATGCCCTATATGCAAATCACCTTTACTTAAACTTCGAAGTGGAGAAACAGTATGTCCTATACATGGT
>JAWASI010000026.1:4131-22460 GCA_038892955.1 Ignisphaera sp. | reverse complement strand
CCTACAGCAGCATATTCATCTTCTATAAGTGATCCTATAGGGTCTAATACGTATAGGTGGAAACCTTCTTCATCGTATCCTGCAAATATTATCTCTGATATAAAGGGCATTAACTTGTAGCTGTATAGTATAGCTGATAAAAGTTTTGCCGTTGCTCTTACACTAATTTTTCTAGACGTTAACACTTCTCTATACATAACCTCAGCTGTTATAATTCTGCTAATGGTCTGCATATCACCAAATAATCCAGCAGCAGCCATAGCCATTCTATCTCCTATCTTAAAAACCTTTTTACCAGCTTTACTAAGAACAAAGCCTCCATAGCTAATCCTTTTCTCCGCACCTACTACAATACCCTCGTTGACCTTTAGACCTACTGCTGTAGCGCCAATTAAAATTCTTTCGTACGCCACGCTAAGCACCCAAGGTATTCAGCATTGAGAGGCTTTAAAACCTTACGAATCTTGCATGCTAAGTATTTATACGCTTAAAGCTTTGTATATCTTTAGATCATTGAGGATTACTTTTTATCGAGAATATCATAGCCGTAGAGTAGTTTAAAGAGCTTTCGACCTTCTTCACTCATTTTTTCAGGGCTCCACATTCTTTCAAGGTCGAGTCTTACGACGATATTCCTATCTTTGAAATTCTCTTTAAGGATTGACTCAACTTGGTATACAACGATATGGGCTATAGGGCAAAACGGGGTTGTTAAACCTAATACAACCTCTATTGTTTCGCCTGCTACATTAACTTCGTATACTAAACCAAGATCATATATGTTTATGGGTATCTCGGGATCATAAACAGTCCTAAGCAGCTCTATGATTTTCTGCTTTATTTCCTCAACGCTATTCATTACTATATCCCCTTCATATTATACACAAATAGATTTTTAGGTCTAGCTATCGTGAAAGTCACTAAGCGTTATACTAGGTTATTTAAAGCTTCAATAGTTGCTTGATAAGGATCGTAACTCCTAGTAATAGCAGAACCTATGACAACTATCCTAGCTCCGCATGATGTGAAGACCCCTACTTCATAGGGTTTTATACCTCCAGCAACCATGACCACTATATCGCTTGCCGAAACTTCTGAAATTTCCCTCAGTAACTCCTTTGCTGTTACACCACGTTTCTTCTGAACATCTACACCAACATGGAGGGCAACAACATCTACACCTAGATCAGCAAGTCTAAAAGCTCTGTTTACAGGGTTTTGGACATACATTAAATCAGCTATTAATGCTACCTTAGCTTCTCTACATATAGATATAGCCTCCTCGATAACCTCGTCATCTACTATCCCCATTATGGTGACACCATCTACACCTTTACCTATGTAGGGCGGTATCTCAAGTTTTGTAGCATCAGCGGTCTTTAGATCTGCTACAATAAGGTTATTCTTGGCTATGTTCTTTATCTCATCTACTGCTTTAATACCATAGATCTTCAAAAGCGGTGTTCCAACCTCGATTACATGAGCTCCTGCTGCAACAACCTTTGAAGCTACTTTCAAGGCGTCGTCAAAGTTAACAAAATCTAGGGCTACTTGGAGTAAGGGCCTCTTCTTAGCTTCTTCAACTAACTTAGGCTTCATTTTTTAGTACCTCCATTACTCTAAGGATACCGTTAAGAAGTTCCTTACCTTCCTTAGTCTTAGGGTAGGTTACCATACTTATAGATTTCGGGAAGGGCTCCTTCTTTACGTAATCAAAGAATTTCTTTGGCCAATTAAGAGGATCAAATCCTTTTTGAGCTAAGAGTGCTACAAGCCATCGCTCACTTCCAAAACCTGAACAACCTGTCCATAACTCTTCATCTTTGTTATGCTTTATCTTGAACGAAGCTGTAAACTTTGTTCCATGTATTGAGATATTACCTATTTCGAGCCATGCTTTATTGTCATTTCTATCGCCTTTGTATGGAACCCAAGCCTCTATATCTATAGTCCCTGGGATATTGATGTCTACTTCTAACTTCTCCTCAACAATACCTGATTGTTCATAAAACCACGGTGTTACCCAAGCAAATCGCCATTCAAGATCTAGAACCTCATCTAAGAAATACTCATATCTCTCCATAAGCTTATTCCTTATATCTATAACTTGCTCTGGTTTACCCAACCATACAACCTCTATTCTATGGAATTCCACAACTCTTTCAATACCGTGAATTCCGCCTGACTCCCATCTAAAGGAAGGTCCACTCATATCGTACCATTTCACTGGCAACATTGTATCATCTAGTATTTCGCTTTCAAAAAACCAGTAGAACGGTTCACACTGAGCAAAACACAGAAAATAAGATGGTGATTCAAGGTACTTCTGGAGTTCTTCAGGGGAAACAGAGTCCATAACGTACATGTAGTCTATTAATGGCTCAAACTCTGCTATATTAAAACTCTTCGGTAAAGATGCGAATAACATTGAGTTTATAACTCCTTTAAGATGCCCGGTTTTAAGGCCAACCTCTAGTGGGTACATTTTTGGAAATATAGCTTCTTCGAAATCCAGAGGCTTAACAACTTCATCTAAGAATAACTTTCTTAATGCGTTAAGTAGATGTGTAAGAGGAGGTGTGTATATCCATTGTCCTACCGATACCTTTTTTATCCACCCTATGTTTTCCAATATTTTGTTTGGGTCTTCAATAAACTTTACATCTTTTTCGCGGCTTCTCTTAATCAATATCCAATTTTCTGCTTTACCACCCCACCTATGCCTCTTCTCCTTCTCTTCTATGAGCCTTAGGAGTCTGAGAAAAATAGGTTTCTTTAGATCGCTTTCAGTTAACTCCACAAGCTCTATAATAGTTTTAGACTCATTAACATAAACGTTTTTAATTAAGGGAAGGGCTATGGACACAGAAATAGTGCTGTCTATTAAGATCTTAGGATCAATAAGTCTTAAACCTCTAATACCTATCTTGAAGTTTTTCCCTAAATCTTGTGCAAGTACATTTTTAATTCTTAAAGAAGCTTCGTCTATTCTGACCTTAGAGCCTGTTTCGATACGCATTACTATTTTATTTTCTATAATATCAAAGCTATTAATGTTGGCAGCTTCTAAAACATCTTTAACTCCACGCTTAAGGTAGTCATCGTTTAAGTACTGGATTAAATTATATAATCTATTTTTCCCTTCTTCAGAGAGCGGCTTACTTAATGTAATTTCTAATGTGCCGATTATACGCATATATCTTCACAACACCAATGTTTATTTAAAGCTCTAGGAGAACTAACAAGTCTCCACGTATATTAGTTCAAAGCTTCAATATATTATATACTAGAGTTGAATAAGAGCTACAAACTATAGTAGAAAGAATACACAGGATCAAGAAGTTAAATAGTATTTTCAATCTATAGTCTCCCGGCATAGGTGAAACAAGATGGTTACAGCTTCAGATATATTTAACGTTATTTCAAGGTATTATTCAAGCGAGGAATTACTATGGTTTGTTTCATCTATATCCAGGTTCCATAGAATTCAAGGTTGTAAAGGACTTGAGGAAGCCGCGGAGTTTATATATAAGAACCTTCTCGATCTTAAGAATTTTAAGGTAAGAGTTCAGCAATTCAGTTATAGTATAAGCTATGGACTTCATAACGATATCGTTGGCTGGGAGGTTAGAGACGGTTTTACAGAGCTTTCACAGCAAAATAATGTATTAAGTAGTTTTCTTGAAGCTAAAACAGCTGTTGTTGCTCATAGTCCTGGGGGTGATGTTGAAGCAGATATAGTGTACGTTGGTAATGGACTTGATTTAGAGAAATACAAGGGAGCCGAAGACAAGATAGTGTTAAGTTATGGATCTCCTTACCTCGTCTACAAAATCGGATGTAAATTAGGTGTAGGAGGCTTTATATTCTTTAGAAGAAATATTCACGAAAAGGCCATACCTTATGTGGGCTTGTTTTTATCTAAAGCTGAAGTGAAGGATTGTAAAGCACCTGCAACTACGATTTCAAGAGAAGATGCGTTAAAGATTATAGATCGCTTAGAGAAAGGCGATAAAGTTAAGGCTAGAATCTATGTTGAGGCTAGCTATAGAGCTGATGCTTATGCTCCAGTAATTGAGGCATCTCTAGGCGACGGTGAATCAGAGATCCATATGTATGCACATATGTGTCATCCAGGAGGTACTGTAAATGATAATGTGAGTGGTGTTGCTGCACTTCTAGAACTTATGAAAGCAATTGATAGAGCTATCGACAAAGGGGGTATAAGTCTACCTACTAAGAAGCGATTAGTATTTGTGCTTTTCCCTGAATACTATGGATCGCTGCCCTACCTTATGGATAAAACTGGAAGAGATATACAAATAGATTTTAGTGTAAACCTAGATATGGTTGGAGAAAAACAGTGGGAGACAAATTCAACGCTTTACTTTATAAGACCTCCGCAAATACTATCTAAGCCATTCTATGAAGCAGTACTACTTAAGCTGTTAATGTATGCTTTATCTAAACACCGAACATTCTCAACAGTATACAGAACAACTTCTTATAGGTTTGATGTTGTACCCTACGATAGCGGTAGTGATCATGATATATACCTACAGTTTGCTGTACCCTCTGTTATGCTCAACCAATGGCCAGACATATTTTATCACAGCAACATGGATACAATAGATAAATTTGATCCAGAAATCGCTAAAGATATAGCCATAGGTGTTGGAGCAGGGGCTTATATCTTAGCTACTGAGGTATTCAACGAGAAAACAGCAAGATCTATTAGCGATGTCTATGTAGATTTCGTTAAATCTTATTCCAGCCTAAAACAACTAGATTTCAGTGAAGAGATTAAGGAAAGCATAGGAGAAAATATGGTGTATTCATATATTGCGCCAAAAGGAGTTATCTCAGTAAGGCTTATGGTTGCAAGGCTTGGGCTTGAGAAGTCAATAGAATTTATTAAGAAGTTCTTGGAGGATACGTTTATGAATCACTTAGCCACAAGATATATTCCTTTACTAATAATGCTAAAACCTTATTCAGTTAAAGAAATCGTTAAGCAAGTAGCTGCTGACTATGGACGTAACCTAAATACAAAAGATATTACATATGTGTTATCATATCTTGAGTTACTAGGCATTGTATCAGCTAAAGGTTGAGTTATTAAATACCTCCACATACTGGGCATTGGGGATTTCTTTTTATCTCTACTATCCTGAATTCATTGAATTGAAGATCTACAATAAGTAATTTCCCTATAAGTAGCGCACCTAGGTTTAAGATATACTTTATTACTTCAGCAGCCTCTATAATCCCTAGGACTCCGGGGGTGATACCTACAACAGGAATCTTTCTTCGGGGAAGAGGTTTTGGAATTATACAACTAAGACAAGGTGTTTTACCAGGTACTATAGTTGTTACTTGACCATACCATCCCATGATACCTGCATGAATGAATGGTTTGCGGAGTTCAACACATAATTTATTTATGGCAAACCTAGTTTCCCAGTTGTCAACAGCATCAACAACGATATCTACCTCCTTTACAATATCCCTACCATTATCTTCATTGAACTCCATATCTATGCATTCTATATCTACCAAACTATTAAATCTCTTAATCCTTTTACAAACAATGTCTACTTTCTTCTTACCAATATCAGCTTCTATGTAGAGTATTTGTCTATTCAAATCGGATAACGATACGGTATCCTTATCGACAACAATAATCTTACCTATACCTGCAGCTGCTAAGTATAGAATAAGAGGAGATCCTAGACCACCTGCGCCAATGACAGCAACCTTAGATTTAGCAAGCTTCATCTGTCCCTCAATACCTATAACCTGAATTTGACGATCATACCTTTCATACAACTGTTCTGAAGACATATTCCATCAATCCCGTAAGTGAGCTATCTGTATAAACCAATTAAAATTAATTATACGATCAAGATAAATAAGAGTTGGCTAGGTAAAATTAGACGATGGAAATCTGGAAATGATGAAAGACCCGGATTTTGAGGAAAACCAATGATAAATATGGTTATTCTGGGCGGGGGCTGATAAGGTAAAGGTGCCCTATTATTGTTAGCGTATTATTAATTACTAAAAACACAATGAATTAGATGTTGGTAACATCTCTATAATTACAATGACTTATGTAATATACACGGTAATCCAAGGTTTTGCTGAAATACGGACACTAGATATCGGGAGATAAGTTTATTTTGTTATAAGATTCAATACTATAGCAGTTAAAGGTGTATTCGGTATGGGAAATAAAGGCCCTAAAATAGCCTTTATAGGTGCAGGGAGTGCAAGATGGACTAGTAGAATACTAATAGATATATGGCTAACGCCCGGGCTTCAAAATGCAGAGATATGGCTTATGGATATAAACGACTACAGGCTTGAGATTATTGGTAGATTCGCTAAAAGATATGTTGATGAGCTAAAGATATCTTCAAGAGTTTTTGCTACCAAGGATAGAAGAGAAGCCATAAAGGATGCTGACTTTGTTGTATCAACAGTTCTTGGAAAGGGGTATACATATTATGAGACTATGAGGGCCCTATCCGAGGAACACGGATATAAGTACGGCATTAACAGTGTTGAGTGGAATTACGTAGGCGATTACCATACTATTTGGGGTTATCATCAGTTCAAAGTTCATCTGGAGATTGCTAGAGATATAGAGGAATTAGCGCCTAATGCTTGGTTCTTCATAGTTTCGAATCCAGTACTAGAATTAACAACATTAGTTGGGAGAGAAACTAAGGTTAAGGTTGCCGGTATATGCCATGGGTTCCTAGGTTTTCGCGCGGCTTTAGAGATTCTAGGAATGAGATTAGCTAAAGAAAAACTTGGTAAGAATATAACACCTCTCTGCGCAATGCATGATCCAGAATGCTATAAAGTGATATCAAGCCTCATAGAATTTAACGACTTAGAATTCGAAATGCAGGGCTTTAACCACGTTATATGGCTTACAAGGTTTAAGTATAAAGGTGAGAATGCTTATCACTATGTTGACGATTGGATTAAAGAGGATGCTGAGGAGTACTGGAGCGTTTGGAGAGAACATACAACTAATCCATGGGATGTCGATCTAGCTCCAGCAGCAATAGACATGTACAAAACGTATGGCTATCTGCCAATAGGCGACTCAGTTAGAGGTGGCACTTGGAAGTACCACTGGGATTTAAGGACTAAACAGTACTGGTATGGACCTTACGGTGGACCTGATTCAGAGATAGGCGATGCCATAAGGGTGCTAAGCGTTAGAAGAGCTATACAAGAAATGGCGAACATCGTATTCGACGAATCTAAATCCATAGTACAGAGAATACCTCCTAAACCTAGTGGAGAAGTATTAGCGGCTCTAATGGACTCTATATACAACGATAAACCAGCAGATAGCTACGAATATCCATTATTGCATAGAAGAATACCGATGTATGCAAACATATTGAATAACGGTGTAATCAGCGGTCTACCTAATAATATTGCTGTTGAGATACCTGTGAGAGCCGATGGCAAAGGAATTCATCCTAAACCTGTAGGACCAACACCTCCGAAGATATATAGATACGTACTATTGCATAGATTGATGAGAGCGGAATGGGCTTTACAAGCATTTTTAGAAGGTGGTAGAGATGCTCTTACTCAGTGGCTAATAGTTGACGTAAGGACAAAGAATATGCAGCAAGTGAACAACGTCATAGATGCTATACTAAAGATGCCTGGAAACGAAGAAATGGCTAGACATTTCAGCTGATAGTAACGCTAACCTAAGTATACCATAATCCCTTTATCATAAATTTAAGTTATTTTTTAAGTTAATTATATCGATAGTGTAACCTAGATAAAATTTTATATTTAGGCTTTAGAAAAATAATTAATCAGTTACCACCTATAGGAGATGTTATTTTATGAACTCGATTAAATTAATGGATATTAGAGAGTTCCGTACAATGTATAAGGAGAACTTCCTGAAAGCAGCAAAATTTGATTATCCTAGATTCATACCTTGTAGAATTTCGTTACCTCAAGCAATGTTTTATATTCATCGCGAGAAGCTTGTTAACGTCATTAAAAAATACCCTTATGTTTTCATAGATTACGACCCTACTAACATAAACATTACTGAATACCCTGCCGATCTATTCGAAGATAAGTATGTAAAAGATGTTTTTGGGACTATTTGGAGATATAAGGTCAGAGGTCTAGGGCCCCAACCACATCAATATCCTTTGGATGACTTAAGCAAGGTAAAAGATTGGGTATTACCAGACCCAGAAGAAGGTTACCCTGTAGGTTACGCAGATCCGAAACCTATGATCTCATGGGAAGAATTATTTGATCACTTCGATAAACTTAAAGAACAAGGTAGATTAATAGTATTTAGTTTACATCATTTCTTATTCCAGAAGCTAATGGATGTTATACCCTTGAATAAGTTGATTTATGCTATCTATAAAGGGGATGAGAGATTTCTTATAGCTTTGGGGAAGATAGCCGAGTATCAATATGGTCTGCTCAAGGTGGCAAAAAGATATAAAGGAATAGATGTAGTTATGTTTCTAGAAGATCTAGGAAGCCAAACCAGTCCGTTAATAAAGCCGGAACACTTAAGGAAATACTTCTTGCCATATTATAACAAGTTCTTTAAGGAAGTAAAAGATATGGGTGCAGTGATATATTTCCATAGTGATGGAATGATAGTACCTTTATTTAACGTTATTTTAGAGGCTAAAATAGATATACTAAATATACAAGATGTTGTTAACGGCATAGATAGTATAGCGGCAAAGCTCAAGGGTAAGGTATGTATAGATTTAGACATAGATAGACAAAAACTAATACCATATGGAACAAAAGAGGAGATATTCAACCACATACACAATGTTGTTGAAAAGTTATCTACAGAACGAGGAGGATTAATATTACACATAGAGGCATACCCACCAACACCTATAGAAAACATTGAATACCTAGCCCAAGCTTGCTATAAATACTGTCTACAACAAAAAGAATCCTAATGTATTTTTAAAATCACTAATGATAGAAATCCCTTAAAGTATGTTGATGGCATCATCTAATTAACACTAAACTAATAAAATTTCGTACTTGGTCAACTCGTAGTGCATCGTTGTCTATCTTATTTAAGTATTTATTTAATATATTAACTAAACATAAAGTAGTCTAGAAGCTTTAAGGATAAGCATAGGAGGATGATATTTTGTCAACGATAGAAGAAATTATGAATAAGATTAAGGAATACATTGAAAAAGAAGAAATTGATAAAGCTGTTAGTATATTCGAATCTCTAGATCCACCAAGTGCTATGGATGTCATCATAAGGCTTGATAGTGATGATAGAAGAAGACTAATAACAGGTTTAAGTTTAAGCAATCTTATAGAGGTTTTGGCTCGTTTACCAGATGATATAGTATTTGAGATGGCCTCTATTATAGGTATTGACGATTTAGCTAAGATATTAATCAAACTCCCTGTTGACGAGGTTGCAGATATACTTCTAAAACTTCCATCAAAAATACGATTCGAAGTCCTTAAGGTATTGCCATCGGAATTCTCTGCAGAAGTTTCAAAGGTTATGAAGTTTCCCCCGGAGAGTACCGGGGGTATAATGACTACGCAAGTACCTATCTTCGATGAGAATTTAACTGTTGGCGAAGCAATAGACTTATATATCCAAAAAACAAAGCTCGGCCTCTACGATAAACATAATTACATATATATTGTTGATAAAGATAGGAAACTCATTGGCTACATAGACATAAGATCCCTTTTAATAAAGCCTAGAAACTTAAAGCTTAGAGATTGTGTTGAAAAAGTTAACGTATATGTTGATCCTTTTAGCGATAGAGAAGAAGCTGCAAGAAAAGCTATAGAATACGATCTTATTGAAGTACCTGTTGTAGACTTAGATGGCAGGTTCTTAGGGATAGTATCCTTAGACGATCTATTAGATGTTGTAGTAAGTGAACATACAGAAGACCTTTTGAAATACGGTGGTATTATTGAAGTTATTCGCGGTAGCTACATAACGGCTAAACCTTTCAAACTTGCTCTTCGAAGAATTCCCATGATAGTATACCTATACCTAGTGAACCTTGTTACAGGAGGTATTGTGGCATCTTTTGAAGATGTTATACAGAGGGTAGCTATACTAGCAGCTTTCATGCCTATTCTAGCAGATAACTCTGGAAACATAGGTTCACAAGCATCAGCATTAATACTAAGAGGACTTGTTACCGGTGAAATAAAGCTAACTAAAGGCGATGTAGCCAAGGTTTTACTAAAAGAGTTCACTACAACAACAATTATGCTTTTATTCTTGGCCCCCCTAGCTTTTGCCATAGGTTTTACAATCCCATTTATATCTGCAAAGAGCTTAGTTTACGCAATTAGAATAGCGCTAGTGGTTGCAATAGCGCTTATTACTTCATGCTATGTAGCCGATGTAATTGGGGCATTATTACCAATACTATTGGCTAAACTAAGAGTAGATCCAGCAACAGCATCAGCACCGGTTGTAACAAGTATAGGAGATATAGTTACGGTTATGACATATTTTACCATAGCATCAACTATGTTAGCTTTATAGGTATTGAATTAAATATGTATCAGAGATACTACCCTGTATATAGACATGGTGTATAGAATAATGATTTAAGGAAAAGGCGTATTGTTGAGGTAAAGGGTCATGTTGAAATAGCTAATAAAAATAAAATAAAGATAGATTCTATCAAGATCGTGTAGTCATCTAACTATATTTACTTCGTACCATATTGTTCCATAGGTATTGCTTATAATTATTGCCCTATAGTTCTCTGTTCTACCTGTAGCCACCCTGTTCTTCGGCAATCCTAGCTCATCTAAAGAGTAAACTATTATCTCTCCACCCAACTTAAACGCTATTACAGCATTTATTCCTTCAACAATTGTTGGTGGTTTACCCCAGTTACCTAGCGTCGATATTCTTAGTCCATAAACATCAGGTATAGAGGTTAAATTTGTTGTTGCTCTGAATAACAGTTTTTTTGATGTGTATTCATATATCATCATGTCTGTATTAAATACACCGCCAATGGCTATAACTATCACCTTCTTTGCATTCGCAAAACTATCTCCTTCAATAACGTGCATCGATATTGTTGCCCATCCATTCAATATAGTATCCTTTACCTCTATAAGAACATCTCCAAGATCGATTTTTTTACCTCCTATGAATCCCGTTATAACTTTACTTCTTGAGGTATTGACAATAAATATACACCTATTACTATTAATATCTCTACAATCCCAAATAATTTCGCCGGTATCACTTATATAGATCTGTTCCCTCGGAGGAGTAACGCTAGTTGGCGGTAAAGCATTAACAGGTTTTGATTTATTTGAGGTTACGAGGCCTACACCGTGAAGTAGAGGAACGTATTCTGGAGAAACCATAGTCCCATGGGGTAGATTCCATACACTTGCTCTTCCATTTCTCACAAGCTCTATTTCGATATCCTTTGGGAAGTCAACTGCTATCCATTGTTTCGCTGGTCGAACATCCCCCCTTATAAACATCATGTAGGCTGTAATCATCAGAGGCCATCTAGCGGGATCTTGGTCTATGTCCAACGTGGATCTCATTCTCATCGAGTTAAAGACGAAAGACCCTCCAGCATCACCATAGCTATAGAATACTATTGCATCCCAATCTTGGTATGCACCGTAAGCTGGTAGGAAAACCATGGCTTCTGATCTATACATATTCGGAGCTGGATGGTTATATTCGCTGACCATGAAAGGTTTTCCATAGACTCTCCTGTAGGCAATGCTGGTTATAGTATTTCTTGTAGGGCTATTGACCATAGCGTCGTTAACTACATAAAAGTCTGAGCCTGATCCTTCCGGGTACCTCCAATAATGGTGAGTATCAACAACGTCTAACAGTTGCTGTATATTAGGTGTGCTACCGAAGACAACTTGAGTTCCTACAATTAAGGCTTTAACTCTCAGTTCTTCCTTAAGATATCTATACATTTCGGTAAAGAAATTGTACTCCAAATGCCATAAGAACTCAATCCAATCCCTTTGGGCAGCAGCGGATCTTGTTCTGTACTCTGATGTTGTAAATATCTTCACCGTTCCTTGCTCAATACTTTCGTCAGGGCCTAAAGTTCCCCATGTTTTTCTCAGGTTTTCAGTTGATGCATATTTTTGTCTTAGATATTCATTCCATTTCTTCTGAAGCTCAGCTCTAAACACGTTTGGTAATCTATCAACTGCTCCGTCAAGCCAGCCGAAGATCATACCATACTCGTTGAGTACCTCTACAAATGCTACTGCAGGATCCTCAGCATAAGTTAAACCTGTGTAGGGATTTACGTGGGTCAGTAATTGTCTTGCGAACTCTTTAACGAGTTCTTTAGCAGGTTCGTAGAAGAACGGTAGGAGGTGTTTATCTTTAACCTGCATGTTATCAACTTCTCTAGGTAGTCCGTCAGCGGATGTATAGCTTCTATAGCACATGAGATTAATGTTTATATAAATACCGTTCTCCTTGAGCTTGTAGATAAGGTAATCGAGTCTGCTAAGTCTTTCTGGGTCAAGTTTTCGTGTAGTACCTATTTCGAATATGTTCCTAGATGTCCAGTGAGCATCAAGAGCATGTAATCTTACAAGGTTTACACCGTATTTTGCCAATCTTCCAACAAATTCGTCTACAACCGAAGGAGGTGAAAAAGCCGAGGTAGCTACTATGCTAACACCTAAGAATTTAATTCTTTGATTACCTACGTATAGATGGCCATCGGGTCCAACATATACGTGACCATACTTACCAGCTGGTTTATGTAGGTACTTCGATAAATCAAATGACGATGCAGCTGTATCATTCCAGGGGATAACAAATTCAAATAGTTTTTGCTCAGCTGGGATCAAGGATTCTTTACCTACTAAAACATGTGTAATAGTTTCCTTTAATGTTATTGTTATAGGTAAAGTAACTGTAGCGGTTCCTACTTCAGTGGCTGTTGCGTTAATGATTATTGTATGCGGTATTGTTTGTGTTATAAAGAAGGGCTCAGTCTTGGTTATGGTCATGATAGATGTTAGCGTGGTGGCTTTTATACCTATTCCTATATATGGAGCTAGCAACATTCCAAGAAGAACCCCTATAACAATTCCCACAAATATGAATAACACTGATCGATTCATAATTTACCCCATACGTATAAGAATCTATAACATTACCTACACCTATAAATTTAACTCTTTGTATTGATGTACATAGTAGTGTTAACTAATTAACTCAAAACTTTACCTGTTGCACAGAAATTGTTTAACGGACAAATATCGCATTTCGGTTTTCTTGGTCTACATACCAAACCTGCGAGATCTAGTAACGCTGTATTTACTTCTTCAAGAATATTCGTGTCTATCGATCTCTCAAGCCATGTCTCGACATAATCTATATCAACTTTTTGTAGATCAAGAAATCTTCTAGCAAACCTAATTACATTAGCATCGATGAAAGGTGATGGGTTTTTTACAGATCCTTGTAAGAAGTACTTTAGCTATATACCTTCCTACGTTGGGTAAAGACGTTAGTTCTCTGTAGCTGCATGGTAGTACCCCTCCATATTTTTCTATAATTAGGCAAATAGTCTCTTGAATTCTTACGGCTCTCTGTACAAGGCCTAATCTTGTAAAGAAATCCTTGATTTCTTTTATGCTAGCGTTGCATAGGTCTTCGGGTTTTGGGAACCTATCAAAAAATGACTTATATACTTTCTCAACAGTTCCAGATTTAGTTCTAATTAGCATTACCTCGGCAACAAGAACTCTATACCAATCTCTACATTCTCTCCACGGAAATTTTCTAGTGTTTGCACGAAACCATTTAAGTAGTTCTTCAATCCACTTCTCCATACCATTTATTTACCTTGCTATACACCGCTTATATCCATTATATTCGGTTCTAATCCCAATAACATAAAAATGTTCTCTAAATCTTCAATACAAGAACTAATATTGCAATTACATTTAAAGAGATGCGAAGAACTATTTTTATCTGTTGAACCAAATCTAGGGACAGCAATAGACCAACAACTACTCCTAGAAAAGTAACCTACAATATCTTCCTCACCTATATCTAGTGTTTTTGCATACACAACACATTTAATAGCAACTTCTTTACGCGATGTTAAGTAATCTATATGCCACCAATGCTTCTTCTTATCCTTAATTAAATGATGTTTAACTCTAGCCTCGATACCTCCTAAGCCTTTGGCTGAACCTACGTATCCATATACACCTTTTAACAAGCATATACGCCCTAGGGAACCAATATTTGTACAGATATCTTCCTCTATTTCCAGAATTAGTGTATATATCCCCTTAGTTGGCATGAATCTCACCAGTGTTAGGATTGAATTAATAGTTGTTTTTATCTCATTAAAAGCTTAATATAGCTTAAATTTACTTATTTCTAGAAGACAAAAACATAGAGTTATAAAAAATGAGGTTATGTAGAGATTACGGTTTTAATCATGTCAAAAAGGAAAAGTAGGAAAAGAGTTAAAAAATATAATGTAAAACCCTTAGTCTTACTAGCGCTAGGAGCAACTATTCTAACAGTTATAGCTGTTGTTATTTTTATCACCTCACCATCAAATCCCTTAGACAAAGGTATACCTCTGTATGTATCTACATCAATATATGGTCACATAAACTTTGAAAATAACAACGAATATGTTCAAGTATTACTTAGTTATGCTAATTGCACCAATGGTTTATGTATTATAATGTTTGGGTCTCAAGGATGTCCTCACTGTCATGCAATGCACGAGTTTTTCATGGGGAATCCTAAGTACCGAGATATCTTTAAAGTACTGTGGATAGAAACAGATGAACAAGCTAATAAGCTATTCTACGATCTATCCCAAATAGAGAAAGCTAGCGGCATAAATATACGCATTGCATATAGTGTTCCTCATATACTAGTTGTAAAGAACAATTCAATATATGCTATTGTTGTAGGGGAAGTCAAAGATCAAGATTTTTGGAATAAATTACTTAGCCTCAATTAAACTAAAATTATCTTATATAATGTTTATCTGATTATACTATTTATACTATATAAAAGGTTTAGCGTTATCGATATACATTATCGCAATGTTGATGTAAGCAACAATGTATTTCATGGCAATAAGTATTCTACATGGTTTAAGGGCTAGGTTTACTCGTTATATTTACAGTATAAAATCTATCAAGCTTATAAGCTATGTACTGAATAACTTTAGATCTAAGAAAGCAGTGGATTGGTTAGCCTATGTGCGAATCTAAGGTTTATTTAATGGAAGATGGCAAGATGAACTTGGTTGCTGAGGAAGTTGTATCTATGGTTCCCAAGGGTAACGGCTATGTATTTATAGATATCACAGGTAGAAGATATGAGCTAGAAAATGTTAATATTGAGTATATAGACTTTGTTCAGCATAAAGTTGTGCTTAAGAAGATTGTACGTTAGTAAATGGTTGACTAGGTTTAACTTATGAAAATTGTTGTTGTAGGTAAAGGAGGTGTAGGTAAAACAACTATTGCTGCAGCCTTATCTAGGTTTCTTGGAAGAGATGGATTCAATGTTATAGCTGTTGATGCTGATCCTAGCTTAAACCTAGCCGCAGCTATTGGAATACCTAGGGAAGTAGCAGATAAATTTCCTGTTTTATTTGATGAAGAAGAATTTATAAGATCTAGAACGCTGTTGCCTAATGGATTTTATGTACTCAACCCTAAGGTTGATGACGTTGTAGAGAAATTTGGTATCAAGGGTCCAGATAACGTAGTTGTGCTGAAGCTTGGGGAGGTTAAGAAAGGTGGTACAAGATGTCTATGTCCTGAATATGCTTTTTTAAGGACACTATTATCTCATCTTGTTTTAGGCAGGAAGGATATAGTTGTAATAGATATGGTCGCTGGTTTAGAGCCTATGAGCAGAGGAGCTATCAGAGGTGTAGACATCGTTCTATGTGTTGTTGAACCTTCTCAAAAATCAATAGATGTAGCCTTGAAAATAGAGAAATTTGCCCAAGATATTAAGGTGAAAAAGCTGGAATTCATAGCTAATAAGATCAAAAGAGATAAAGATGTGGAGTTCTTAGAGAAAGGTATAGGTAAAAAGGTATTCCACATAGTGCCATATGATGAAGCCGTTGTTGAAGCAGATTTAATGGGAATTTCATTACTCGATTATAAGCCTTATTCAATGGCCGCAAGATCTTTAGCTTTACTCAAAGACAAGATAGCGTCTAGGATTCAAATATTTTAATTAAATTGAATATTCAAATTTATTTTTAAGCGTGTTGCGTCTCTATATCATTTCAGTTTTAATGGTGTATATTTTATGAGTATACCTTTTAAAAACTTGCGACTAAAAATAGATGAATTGAAGTCAGCTATAGGGGAGGTAAAAGGGTTAGATATAAGTATAGGATACCTCATTGAAGAATGGGAAGAGCCCCCAGGGCCTACACCATTCCCATCTATAGCAACTCTACGCCACTGGGATCATATTTTGTTGAAGAGGTATAAACCGTTATATCTACCCTATTGCGATCTCTGTTGTTTATGTACCTACGGTAAATGTGATTTATCTAGAAGTAAGAGAGGATCATGTGGAATAAATCTATCAGAGCAACAATCCAGGTTAGTAGCACTTGTTTGCGCTATTGGAGCTTCTACTCATACTAGCCATGCCAGAGAACTTCTTGAGAAACTTAAGAAGAAAATTGGTGAAGATACTCTTATAGACCTCGGAGGGGAAGTATACGTTGAAATGCCTATAACTAGGCTTGTTACAGGCGTTAAACCAAGGACACTAAGAGACCTTGATCTTGTCCTAGATTATGTAGAGAAACAGATAGTTCAAACACTTGCTAGCATCCATACTGGGCAAGAAGGGGATTGGATGGATTACGAATCCAAAGTTCTTCACCTGGGGATGCTAGATCACGTAGCTTTAGAAGTAGCAGATGTTGTACAAATAGTTTCTCTTGGTATGCCTAAAGCAGATCCAAATGCGCCACTAGTTGATATCGGTATAGGTTCTATAGACGCCTCTAAACCTGTGATCCTCGTGATAGGGCACAACGTCTTACCTTCAACTGCTATAGTGGATTACCTAGAAGCTCTAGGGATAAGAGATAAAGTTGAAGTTTGTGGTCTCTGTTGCACAGCTCACGATATAACTAGATATGAAAAGAAAAGAGCTAAAATAGTTGGTCCTATATCATGGCAGCTTAGATTCATTAGAACAGGTATACCAGATGTTGTTGTAATAGATGAACAGTGTATATATACAAACATACTTGAAGAAATTCAAAAAATTGGTGCAGTTCTTATAGCGACAACAGATAAAGCTATGAGGGGACTACCCGATAGGACTTACGCAGATCCTGATGCTGTTGTTGAAGAACTTGTAAGCAGTAAGATACCTGGAGCCCTTATACTTGATGAAGAGAAGGCAGCTCAAGTAGCTGTTAAAGTAGCACTAAAAATAGCGTCATTGAGAGCTAGATATAAGTGGAGTCTACTCAGGGAGCTAGATGTTACAGACTACGCTAAGAAGTGCACTATGTGCAGAAACTGTGAAAGAAATTGTCCGCAGAACCTCCCGATAATGTATGCAATGGTGTCTGCAGCTAAAGGCGATTTATCAAAGCTTGCATCTCTATACCATAGATGTTTTGCTTGTAGAAGATGTGAATATGAGTGTCCTAGACAAATACCTGTTTTAACGTTGATTCTAGCATCTGCAAAGAATACTATAATTGAGGAAAAGTATAAGGTAAGAGTTGGTAGAGGACCTATACAGGATACAGAGATAAGAGCAGTGGGAAGAGACATAGTTTTAGGTACAATACCTGGTGTAGTAGCATTTGTTGGATGTGCTAACTGGCCTGATGGTCCACAGGATGTTGCTAAAATGGCTAGAGAATTCGCTTCCAGAAGATACATAGTTGTAGCTTCTGGGTGCTCTGCTATGGCTATTGCTGGGTATAGAAACGAAGAGGGTAAAACGCCTTATGAGGAATTTTCAGGTGTTTTCGAGGCAGGTGGCATAGTTAACGTTGGGTCATGTGTGGCCAACTCTCATATTGCTGGGGCAGCAATTAAAATAGCTAACATATTTGCTAAGCTACCGCTTAGAGCGAATTATGCTGAGATCGCGGACTATATATTGAATAGAGTTGGTGCTGTAGGTGTAGCTTGGGGTGCTATGAGCCAAAAAGCAGCAGCTATAGCAGCAGGTTTTTGGCGCTTAGGTATACCGGTTATAGTGGGTCCCCATGGAA
>JAWASI010000026.1:0-4121 GCA_038892955.1 Ignisphaera sp. | reverse complement strand
GGAGGATGTTACTTGGGGATGAAAACTATGAGGAGAGCTGGATAGGTTATGATGCTATAAGCGGTGAGAAGCTACGCCTTGATCCAGCACCGCTCCACTTATTCTATGCAGCTGAAACAGTAGAAGAAGCTATGATCATGGTTCCTAAGCTATGTATTAGACCAGCAGATACACCTCAGGGTAGAGCAATTAAATTAACGAACTACATATCTCTTTACAAACAATTCTACGGATACGATAAGCTTCCTTCAGATGTACATCTATACATAAGAACAGAAGCAGATATCCCAGTAACATACAAAGACGAGGTCCTGCTGTACCTAAAGGAAGTTGGGTGGAGCGAAAAACCTTCTGTAGCTAATCCAACTTTGCTACAAGATGTTGTAGAGAAGTATAAGTTGAGAAGAGAAGGTATATCAGTATAGGGTGAAACTTTATGGCAACCGAATATTGGCTAAGGGGAGATATACCACCGGGACCGATAAAAGCTACGGTTATCACGGATATAACCCGTATAGCAGATATCATGAAGAAATACAAAGGTTCTATACTTGTGATTGTAGGACCTGGTGTAAAAGATCTTGAAGTTATAGTTGGCGGAGATCTCCTTGAATATGTAATAGAAATAACTAAATCTATTGAAGCACATATAGCTACTTCTGATTCAGATATTATCAAGAGACTCGATGAAAAAGGGTTTAAGAACTATAGAATTCTATCGCCGCTTGAGGTAACTCGTTATATTGTAAGAGATCAAATCCGATACAAGTTTATTGTGTTCATAGGGCTTAGGTACGCTTACGAATGGTTATTATTAAATACATTAAAGCACTATAAGCCTGAGATTCAGACGCTATCTCTAGACCCATTTGCACAACCTAATGCTGTATGGACATTGCCTTCAGTACCTCTACCTATATGGCATAAAAACATAGCTCAACTAGCTCAATTACTTAGAACATAACATGATTAAGAAGTTAACCATGTTTACTTAAAAATTTAATCTAGTTTAATCATAGATAGACTAATGATGGGTGTTCACAATGTCGGCAAACAATATTGTGATAAAGATAATAGAGAGTATAGCGATTCCAGCCAACATTCCTACCAAGATCTTTAAGGTACCTCCAGCACCACCAAAATCAGTATTTAGCGATATACCTGTTGATGTAGGGCCTCAATATGAAGGACAAAGAGTTAGAGCTCCAGAAATGTACGTAGAACTTGGTGGACCGAAGGTTAAGCACAAGTTCGAGTTATTTCTAGTAAAAACTATTGAAGAAATTGAAGATGGTGAAATAATTGTTGTAGGACCAGATCTTAACGAACTTAAAGAAGGTGAAAGCCGTCCCTATGCTGTAATAATAGAAGCTGCTGGTAGAAGCTTGGACCCCCAAGCTGAAGGTGTATTCGAGAGAAGAATTCATGAGTTTAGCAACTATATACAAGGCTATATGCATCTTAACCAAAGGTATGATATATGGTTGAGAGTAAGTAAAAGATCTTTCCAGAAGGGCCTAAACTCCTTTAAATATATTGGTATGGTATTATATAGGTTGTTTAAATCAGCTTTTCCTGTAATAGAGAAACTAAGGGTAATCTTTGTTACTGACCCAAATGTCGTCGAGGTACTCCATTCCCAGGCTTTGAAGGTCTATGAGGAGAGAGATAGAAGAGCTCTTGGCTTAAAAGATGAAGATGTTGATATGTTCTACGCTTGCAAATTATGCCAATCCTTTGCACCAACACATGTTTGCATAATTACCCCTGAAAGACCTTCAGCTTGTGGGGCTATTTCATGGTTAGATGCCAGGGTTGCTTCGCAAATTGATCCAAAGGGACCTATACAACCTGTTCCAAAGGGTAGATTAATAGATCCTGTAGCGGGAGAATATGAGGGTGTTAACGAGGTTATCAAGAAGCTATCTAATGGAACTATACATAGGGTGAGGATATATTCTCTCTTCGAATACCCTCCAACTATATGCGGATGCTTCGAGATAGCAACATACTATATTCCAGAGCTTGACGCGGTAGGGCTTGTTCACAGAGGTTACGCGGGTGCAACACCTATAGGGTTAAGGTTTAGCCAGATAGCAGATGCTGTCGGTGGTGGTAAACAGGTTCCAGGGTTCCAAGGCATAGGGCTCCTATATCTGAGGAGTAAGAAGTTATTCCAGGCCGATGGTGGGTGGAACAGGATCATATGGATGCCATCAGAGCTTAAGCAGAAGGTGTTAGACGCTATACCTCTGGAGCTAAGGGATAAAATAGCGACAGAGAAAGAGGCTCAAACAATTGAGGAGCTGAAGAAGTTCCTAATAGAAAAAGGACATCCTGTAGCTAAGAAAATACTAGAGAAAGAAAAAGTTACCGAGAAAAAACTTGAGGTAAAGCCAGAAAAAGTAGAGAAGCCTACAGAAACAGCTCCACCTACGGTTCCACCTCAAGCAACTTTACCTATGGTTTCGATGCCACAGCCACAGTTACTACAGATTCCGACATCCTCATCTTCCCAAGCTTTGTCAATTCCATTACCTGGAGGAATAACAGTATCGGTAACAATACCAACCCAGCTAACCCAGCCAAGAGGACCTCCGCTAAACGTTGTCCTAAAAGGCGTTAAAGTAAAAGTAGAGAAAGTAGTTATAAAAAGAGGAGAGGTTGAGAAGAAGTGAATGAATCAAAAAATAAACAGGAGAAAAAAGATAACGAAGAAAACGCTAGGATATCTTCGAGTATACTAGGGCTTCTAGCTAAGATTGCGGAATCTCTAGAAAAAGGAATTGTTGAATTGTACAATGTTGAAGTAGCTCTAGATGAAGTAGAAATACGGCTACCTTTTACTGGTGAAACATTTCCAATACCTATAGCGGTAGTTCCTACACCGCAACAAATAGCTGAAGCAAAACCTGAAGCTCAAGCAGCTACAGCTATAGCGAAAGCTGTAGAGGTTATTGGGAAAGGAATAGTAGAGTTAATGACTATGGCTTTCGAGGAACCTAAACCAATATTTACAGGTAGAGTAGTTGAGGTTAAGCTAGGGGCTTCAAAAAGCGAAGGTGGTACAAGAGATAAGGTTATAGTCCTAGGAGGTCACGAGCTACCTCCATATTATTACGTACTCGGATATAAGCCCCCGCATCCACCAGCTTTTGGTGGAGATACATTCGATATAAGGATAGGGTTGCCAAGAGCCGTAAGACAAGCCTTTGGAGATGCAATTGACAACCCCGTCGAGTGGGCTAATATGTGGGTCAATAAATTTGGTGCTGAAGCTATAGATATTCATCTCATTAGCACCGATCCAACAATAAAGGATGCACCCCCAGAGGTAGCGCTAAAAGTCGTTGATGATCTTCTACAAGCTGTTAAAGTACCTATTGTTATCGGTGGTAGTGGTAACCCTATAAAAGATATCGAGGTATTCAATAAAATTGTGTCGACGTTTCCAAACGAAGGACTTGTAATTAATAGCTTAAACCTTGATATGGACTTAGAAAAAACATGCCCAATCATAGCTAAATCAAATGCTGTAGTCATAGATTTTTCCCCTATGAGTGTTGAGAAAGCTGAGGAGATTAACAGAAAGGTATATACCTGGATCCCTAGGAACAGAATTATACTGGATCTAAACATAGGGGGTATAGGCTATGGAACGGAATACGGCTTTACAGCTATGGAAAGAGCTAGGCTAGCAGCTCTAGTAGGTAACGAACTACTTCAACACCCGTTTAACGTAGGGGCAGCTAATGCTTGGGGTGCTAGAGAAGCCTGGATGACCATGGATCCTTACTGGGGGCCTAAAGAAATTAGGGGACCTCTGTGGGAAACACTAACATGCATTATATGCCTCTTAGCAGGAGCAGATTATTTCATGATACTCCATCCGTTAACTATGAAAGTGCTAAAGAGCCTTAGGGAATACTTATTCTTAGAACCTAAGCCTAAGGACCCTGAGAAAGCGTTGAATTGGCTCTCAGCAAAAATCCCGGTGGTCTAGCCATGCCCTGGAAACCGCCTACACCTATTGAAGTCTACAACCTACTTCCAAAAACAAATTGTGGGAAATGTGGCGAACCAAATTGTATGGCATTTGCGGTCAAGTTGGTAAACTTTGA
>JAWASI010000025.1:19223-23885 GCA_038892955.1 Ignisphaera sp. | reverse complement strand
TCTTTATAGATCCCTTTACTGGTCTAAGTATGCCAGCCAATATCTTTAGTAATGTTGATTTACCTGATCCCGATGTACCTTTAATCCATGTTATACCTCCTTTTTCAATATCTATATCCATTCCATTAATCATGTATCTCTCTCCATCGGGATATTTGAACCATACATCTCTAGCTTCTATAACAATTTCGTCTTCATTACTTGAACATGGAGGGAGCTTTTCTGCGTATTCATTTAGTTTAGTGAGATCATCGTAAATAGGTGTCTCTTTTGGATCTTCATATATTTTAGCAGAACCATTATCTATGTAGAGTACAGAATCTACTACACTTCTCCAAAGCTCTACATCATGATCTACCACAACTGTAGAAATACCAGAATTCTTTAACTTCTTAACCAATTTCACTATCTTGTGTCTAGATTGTGTATCTAGAAGAAAGCAGACTCTATTCGTCTAAGAAGATATATCGCTACTCAGGGGACTGCATGGCACCTTTGAATCAATATTAATTAAGTGGAGTACAGCAAATTCATGGAGAAACATGCCCATGGATATTATATGCACTAATTTAAAGCCTCTTGAAACTTCTCTGATTATTCAATTAAAGAATGCTAAGCAGGTTACACTTTACTTACTGTTATATTCAAAAAGCTGTGAATCCTACGATACTCTATCCATAGCTTTTGAGAAAGACTTCTCTAAAGTTGTAGCAACCTTGGGTAGAAGTAGGTGGAGCGACTTTATTTTAATATTTTTCGAGAAATTAGATGGCAACATAGTGCAAGGTGTTTGTAGGTTTAAGTTATTGGAAAGTGACCCCGAGAATTTTCTCCTATATAGAACATAGATTCACGTTGTGGAAGGCTTTGTTCACCCTAGTGATATAGAGAAGAAACTTATCAAGGTTGTAGGTTATTTCCTCGATAACCCTTCTAGGCTATGCCTAGCACATAAATGTTTTGACACATTCTTTGAAGAGCTCGAGTATCATCTTGACTGGATTTGTAGAGCAGCTACCTATTTAAAGAAGGAGGTAGACTGGGATCTACTGTTTATCCAGCTACATGCAGTAGACTATGTTCAGCACGAGTTATGGCATTGCATAGACCCCGCGGTACCGGGGTATACAAACAATTATCAATGTAGAGAAGTTATTAAAAGGGTATACTCTAAGATAGACGAGTTTGTCGGTAGGATCTTGGAATTAGCCGATGAAAATACCTTAGATAGTTCTAACCTCAGATCACGGACACATAGCTAGGGTAAAAGTCGTTTTCTTAGTTGATTATCTTGCAGATAAAGGCTTTATTGCTTTAAGCAAGATGGTTCTATAGATACCTCTAAGAACATTGCTAAAGAAATATAAAATATAATGGACTACAACCGCTACAATAACAGACCGGACCATGACAGCATTATTAACAGTTATACTATTCATGGTAGGAGTTGAAATAGGCTGGTTTATGAAGAAAAGTAAGTAAGGTAAACAATATAATAAATACAACTCTATTTATTTTTATATAATTGATTAACGAACCACCATCTACTTTTGAATGATAATATATTTTTCTTTATGTATATACTTAAAATAACCTAAAATCTATGGTCTTCTTCCAATCTTAAACTCAATTACATATTCATTCACTATATTATGGATGCTTATTTAACATCATATAGATTCTCTTTTATGGACATGGATATAGAAGTTCATAACTTTAATTACCCCAATTCCGAATCTTTTCATAAAGAGTTCTATACATTTCATTGAAAATCCTTAGTCACCTAGATCTATATAATTGTTGATCAAGGTTTTGAGTTTGTATTTCTAAATAAAACATTTAATTTTGGTATTTTTTGACTACTAATTTCCCATACCTTTAGCGTTAATGATTTCAATATCATAACCAAGCTCTTAAATCAGTAGAAAGTTGTCTATAACTTTCTTTCTCCAAAATTTGAATATAACTAGGAAAATACAGCGTATTGAATTTAAGAAACAGTTTTATGGGTTTAAACTTAATGTGTATTAGCAAGAAATTGATCAATATTAAGACTTGAATATAAATTAAATGAATTTATTTTATTTTGTGCATACTTAGGGTTCTTACAGTATAGTAAAGTCTTTTTCTTTTCTTACCCTTATTTTCAGCTTTAATGAAAACTATTTCTCCTATTTCTTTTAGTGCTTCTTACATGAGGACCCTCATCTGCTTGTATACCTATACCCGGTATCTCAACAATTCTCAGCATATTGACTTCGGGAGGAGTCTTTCTTCAAGTTTTACTATCCCAGGTATTTTCAATGCTTCATCTCTTTTAAGCCAATAGATTTTAACTTCTAGCTCTTGATTAATAACTTCATTAGCTTTAGCTATAACATCTTCGAATATCTTTCTATCAAATACCTCTAAACTATAATCATCATAGGCATAATCGGACTCAATATTACCTCCTGTTATAAGTGCGTTGTAATCTCTATACATAGTTGCTGAAATTATGTGAGCTACTGTATGAAGACACATTAACTTATATCTTCTATTCCAATCAATAACATCTTTAATTATGAAACCTATCTTTACATCTTCTATAGGATCTTCTACTATGTGCATATGGTTTTTTCCTTATCTATGTAAACGTTTATTATTTTCAACTGTTTATCGTTTACAACTATACCCAGTATCATTAACTAGACCACCCGATTTAGGAAGAAAAGAGTTTTATTTAGAACAAGACCATTATCAACTATATCGATAACCTCAACTTCGAATTCTCTCAAGTAACTATCAATTTGATATAAAAGCTCGGATATCGGATACTCATGAGATACACCATAAAATTAAGTATGGACTAGGCTTTTAATGTTTACTTATTTCTTAAAAGGTTTAGTAAAATAAGTCCTAAACAATTAATTCATTAATCTAAATCCTGGATCTAGAGTGGTTTAAGTAATTGTTTATGTTCATGGTTATGCTAGGGTTTAATGTGAACTTATCTCCATCATATAATACCATTGAGTCTTAACATTTGTTTAACCTTAGGCCTTATCTATAATAATACTTAGACCTAGAATTATTCCTTAACTTGTAGGTTGCTGTAATACTTAATTTTACATAATGCAGGAATTATAAAATATCCTTAAAATAATTCTAGTTAACTATACTTAATAGGAAAATTATTATTTTTAACAATCTTCATACTTTAGATATATAAGGGTGTATATGGTATATTTCTATAGCTAATTATGAATGAATTCTATCTAATAATGTTTAAAAGATTTTACTGCATAGTAATAGGATATTGGTTTACGGCTGTGCTTAGGATTTACTTAGCTTAAAGCTTCTTTCCCCACATTTCCCAAGCTCTTGTAAGTTCATCTTTAACGTATACATCATTTATTTTCTCGACTTCACCGCTTCGTCTATGAACTATAACATAGCTATCGCTTTTCTCTGCAACGTAACCTATGATTTCCGCTTCAACGCCTATTCTTTTAAGGATGGTTAGAGCTTCTTCTACTCTATCCTTAGATACGGTAGCTATTAGAACCCCAGAGCTAATGAGTTTAAGGGGATCTAAATTAAGAGCGTAGGCTATAATCTTAGTCTCTTCAGCAATTCTAACCCTATCTTCATATATGTATAGAGTTTTATGGGATGCGTAGGCTATTTCGGCAAGACCTCCTAGGAGACCTCCTTCAGTTGGGTCATGCATCGATGTTGCAAGACCTGCATTAGCTAGCGCTAAAGCTTCTTTAACAACGCTTACCTTCTTAATGAACTCAGCGGCACTTCTAATAGTGTTCTCTGAAACACCTTTGCTTAAAAGAATTTCTGTAAAGTCTGTTGCAAGTATAGAGGTACCCTCAAGTCCAACAGTCTTAGTCATGATAACAGCATCGCCAACTCTAGCACCTGAGGTTGTTACATACTTATTTTTTTCACCTAAACCTATAGCAGTCATAGAGATTAGAGGCCTATTAAGACCTGGCGTATACTCGGAATGACCACCTACAACCATTACCTCAACTTCTCTTGCGGCTTCATGGATTTGATGAGCAATTTTGTCAATAAGCTCTTCATCAGCGTCTTCGGGGAAATATAAAACTGAGAGAAGCCACCTTGGTTTAACACCTCTTACAGCAACATCATTGCAAGCAATATGTACAGCTAACCAACCTAAATACTCAATTGCACCTGTTATAGGGTCTGCATGAACAACTAGAACCTTTTCATCTCCAAGATCGATTATAGCAGCATCTTCGCCAATAGAGGGTCCTACAATTACATCTGGATCTATAATCCCAACGCGACCCAAGATTAATCTTGACAATAGTTGCGGCGATATTTTCCCAGGCAATTTAATCACTATGTAAACCACGTAAATACCAAGTAAAAGAACTCTACTGAATATCCGCAAATAGGTAATCAAAACCAAAAATACTATTCCCCAATTTCTCATTACTGCGGTATTTCCTTTACGCTTTTATTAAGCTCTTTCTCTATATCTAGGGGAGAAGTTCAAGAGACTATTTTCTTGGCATTTTTTAACGAACCTCTAATGGGAGCTTTAAGACATCTTGAACCTATTTTCTTCTATACTTGTGTATTTTCCCCAAGGGATTAACTTCTGTACCTGAATCTTGGAGAAACCTAACAATACCA
>JAWASI010000025.1:16300-19213 GCA_038892955.1 Ignisphaera sp. | reverse complement strand
TTCAACTTCTTTAACTAGGATCCAATCTAGGTTTGATCAAAGGTTTGCTCTTATTCTTGATCTCCTTCAACCAATTTAAGACAAACACCGATAGACGAAACAACGTCAGAAGCCGCCCATCGGTTACAACACCAAAAGATTTCTTAGCTAAATCTAAAACTTCGTCGATAACACCATAGATTATAAGCTATTTCAACTCTAACATAGAATTTCCAACTAGACAGAACACATAATATTTACATATACAATAAATAGCTATTGAAATTCTAGATAATAATTTAATTTTAATCGAGTTGTCTGCAGATTAGTTTCGGTTAATTAAATAGAATTCATGCATTACTATGATAATCATGGATATTGTTTTCAGCAAACTTAGAAAAAGTTGTTTAACATGGTAAGACTAAGGTAATATAAATTGTGCTTATCTCAGTATGTTTCATAGAAATTAGATTGTAGAAGGTAACATCATCTAATATTAATCTTATTAACAACCTTATTATTTATCAGCATGCCTATGTTTAGTTTTCTGCGTATCTCTATAAACCACTATGAGCTTTATAAGGAATTGCTACATAAATCTCTAATAATCCTCTATCTATTCGAGGCATCTACCTTATGCAATCGCGGTAATAGGGCAGTACTCAAATTACTCAAATATTTCTAGCATTGTGATACATTAGTTTATAAATAAGTGTTTCATCTGGATCCAAACACTGAATATCAATGAACGGTAAAATATTTCTTAGGTGAATTTAAGTGCAAACCAAATCTATAACACCTATACTAGCGATAGTAGTTGTATTAGCAGTAGTAGCATCGGCACTCGCTATGTGGTACGATATGCTAAAGATAGCTGTTACTGTAAACACCGGTAAAGTTGATGTAGAATTTAGCCCCCCAACAGTTGAAGAATTTGAGAGTAAAGATGTTGCAACATGTACTGCAATGCTAGAGAATGTAGAGGAGGAAGGACCCGACGACAACGACCTAGACTTGATCATAGAAATAAGTAATGGGTATCCAGGCTATAAATGCAAAATAACCTTCGATGTAACAAATGTAGGAACAATACCTGTCCACGGACCATTCAGAGGTACAGACCTTAGCTTATTCCCAGCCTTTGAATTAATGGACCTTGACGGAGATGGGAATGCCGATATTAAGGTGGCGTACGGTCTTAGCCCAGTTCAAATTCATGCCGATGAATCAGCAGACTTTTGGTTAGAGATTGAAGTACTCCAAGATGCAAGTGAAGATGCCGAATACAGCTTCCAGTTATACCTATACTTCATACAGTGGAACGAAGCACCAATAACAACATAGACTATGCCAGTTGATTAACCTTAGGTCTTAAGGGATGCATATGAATAAGACTATGTTTGCTGTAATACCGTTGATCTTGTTAACGATCTTGGGATCTGCTTTAGCAATGTGGTACGATGTGTTAAAAATTAGAGCAACAGTAGAAACTGGTGGCGTTGACGTTGAATTTAGCGGAAGATTATATGTTGAAGATTTTGAAAATAAAGATGTTGCTAGATGTTCAGCTAGATATGCAGAGATAGAAAATGAGGATGCAAATAACCCATTTGGAAACAATGATTTAGAATTAAGTATCACTGTAGATAACGCTTACCCATGCTATATCTGTAAAGTAAATACAGTTAATGTTAAAAATGTAGGGAGTATACCAGTACACATTAAAATTGATAGAATTATTGCATCAGTAGCAGGTAGCCCAACAGCTGGGATATGTGAACAAAAGTTTGATCCAAATCGCGGTCCCTACTTCGAATGCGATGTTGATAATGATGGCGATGCTGATATAAATCTATGGGGATGCTTCACAAGCTTCCTTAATGATATTCAGCTACATCCAGGAGAAGAAAAATCTTTCACCGTAGAACTCCACGTTAAGCAAGGTGCTGAAGAGAACTCCTCGCTCACTATACAGATATACTTGAAGGCTAGACAATATAACGAGTAAATGATTAATTGAGAAAAGTAGTTGGTAAAAATGACTAAAGTTAAAATAATTTTTTAATATTTGTACTTCCTATACTCCTTCTAACAGCTTTTGCCTCCTCTTCGTGGTTTGATAAACTAAAAATTCATGTACCTATAAACATAGCTAAAGACTGTGTTTCTTTTGTAGAATGGAGTTGTAGCGATATTGGTTCTGATCCGCAAATAGAAGGTTATAGTAATATTGAAGGTAAGAACGTAGGTTCTTGTTCTCTTAGAGTATTAAAAACCGATAAGTATGAAAATAACATCGTTTTATCGCTCGTTTTGAATAATGTTTACCCAGGTTACGGTGTAGAAGTAAGTACTGTTGTAGAGAATACCGGTACAATACCTATTCAATTTCTAGACTACTCCATAGAGCCAAGTAACCTCCCCCTCGATGTAGAGCTTATACCACCTCAGACAACGTACATAAATCCAGGGGATAGAACAATATATACATTAAGTTTAGCTGTTAAGCAGAATGCAGATGAAAACAGTAGCTATATATTCAATATTACATTATTGTTTGGTCCTCCGTTTACACCAGGGTACACAAGTTTCACTAGCTATAAAGCTCACGCATATCTAGGTATCAGAGGCTGTAATAAAGAAGAAGGTAGAGTCTCTGTAGAGAGCAATGGTAGAATGGCTAAGATAATATTCGATAAATTTAGCGGAGGTTGGGGTTGGATAGGTTTAGTGATATCAAATGTAGGCGATAGCAGTACCACTATATACAAGAACCAAATAACTGTAACCACCAACAGAGTTGTAAATCAAATAAAGATATTCCTATACGGACCTTTCCAAAACCCTGGAAACTCAGGTGTTTGGAGGAACGTAGATATATGTAAGATGACCCAGAACTTGAATAGCTATGGTAACCCGTTTCCAGGAATAGAA
>JAWASI010000025.1:14089-16290 GCA_038892955.1 Ignisphaera sp. | reverse complement strand
TCATCAACTTAGAGGCTAATCAAAAAGCTATTCTCTGGATATATATCGAGGGATCCTCAGGTCCACTAACTATTAATGTAGAGCTATCGTAGAAATATATTGAGGAAAACCTAAATTATGTAATTTATTAACTTTTTTAACATAATTACCGTGATACTTATGATAATACGTAGAGCTACAAATAACCTTACGACCTTGTTTTCTTTAGCTATGCTTATTATACTATTTTTTGTACCTAATATAGCTATCCTAATAGGCGGAATTCTTGGAACATACGTAACCTACTTTGCGTGGAGCATAGCTATACTTACTTCTTTGGCTGTTATATTAGATCGTAGGGGTCTAAATTATCTAAATAATTATTCGGGGGTATTCTTTGCAGGTATTCTTATAACTATCTATACAATTATGGGGTTTTTCTGGGGTTTTTCCTATAGAGTATACCCTAAACCTTCTTTTCTACTTATTGGTATTGCTTTATTTTTAATCAAGATAGTTAGTGCAGAAATCTCTAGATCTCTGTCCATGGGTTTAATTAAGCAAAAAATATTGAAGATATTAATCGGTGTTTTGGTAGGTTTATTCTATGGAAAAACATATTTAGTGTTTATATCTGATCTACAAGGGGTTTACTCAAAACCTATGATGTTTATGCCAAGTATAATGTATAACCTACTAATTACGTTATTTCATCTTTATGGAGGATTTACACCTGCGCTTATATTTAGGGTGATTATCGATGGGTATTGGGAATTCTTTCCCTTAACTCTGTATACTCAGGAGATAGGAATTGCATGGCGTGGTCTCTCTACGATTATATACTACGGTTTAGTAGTGTATGTGTTACAAAGTATTCCTTCCTTGAAAGGAATTTCTAAAGAAATATTTAAGCCAAAAACTACTGCGAGGAAGATCGCCAATGTATTGCCAACAACAATAACAACAACTATATCTGTAGGATTACTAGCTATGATCTTGAACGGAGTACTACCGTTGGTTATCATAAGCGGTAGTATGAGGCCTTTATACGATGTAGGCGATATAGTGTTTGTTAAAGTAGGAGAACAAGTTAAGTTAAATGATGTAGTTGCCTATAAGTTATCTAATGGCCTTGTTGTTGTTCATAGGGTTATAGAGGTTAGGTATCAAGGGTATATACTTAAAGGTGATGCAAACCCAGATCCAGATCCATACATAGTTAAAAAAGAGCAGATTATAGGTAAGATTATTGGGGTTATACCGAGAATTGGGTGGATAGCAATAGTATTAAGGGAAGGGTTTAAGCATATTAGTAACCCTGTAGCTACCTCGGTATTACTTACAGGCCTAACTTTAATAGCGGGTTTAATTATTATTAAAAGGAGGTCTTCAGAGCATAGAAAGGTATACAAAAGGTTTTAATAATGGTTTCAGTTAATTTGATAATCCCTAAGATCTTATTTATTACCTCAATTATGTTTCTCTCTTTAGGAGGTGCCCTAGGTTTTATAGTATTTGCTACCGAGCCATACTATACTAAGGAGCTAACTCTCTACTCTTACACTAAGAACTCCGAGATAACTATTGCACTTTTATTAAAGCCTAACAATATATACGAGAAAACAACTGTAATCCTAACACCTACCAATAACACATACTTAAATCTTGTAGAAGGGATAAATATTAATCACATGTTTAAAGTAGCTGAAGGAGTACTCATAGGAGATTATAGCCTGATTATTAGCTTATCCCACCCAGATGGATGGAGCAAGAATTACTTCTCTATAACGGATAAAATCAACAGTAGTATATACAGACGATCTATATCAATAAACATCAGCGAAATTATCATGTATATAGAGAATATATGTAAACAAATATCCGAAAAAGTTACACAATTTGACATAGTAATAGAGGTAAGCATTAGAGGCTACGTAAAAACAAGTAATCATAGTATAAGCGATCAGCTATTACATAGAGTTGAAGTGCGTATAGACTTATTGATAAATAGGATTTTTGTACGAGGTGACCTGATTCAAAATGCTAGAACCGATGAAAAAAGTAGTATTCAAGAAATAAATTACTTTCTAGGTTTCCCAATAACATTCATGAGGACATTCTCCTTGGTTATCGCATCGGCAGGATCCATAGAATTTATAGCATACATATTAATGCGTATTAAAACTAAGAATGTTGATGTAATTAAAGGTTTTGAATTTAAA
>JAWASI010000025.1:8682-14079 GCA_038892955.1 Ignisphaera sp. | reverse complement strand
AAATACCGTGAACTAATAGCTGAATCTAAAGATATAATAGAATTAACTGAAGACAATATAAACAACGTATATGTATCATCTTTAGAAGAACTAGTCAAAATTGCTAGACTTTTAGAAAAACCTATAATAAAAACATACAAAAATAATTTAGTGTATTATGTAATCACAGACAAAGATCTTAGATATATCTTCGAATTAAGAAGATAAATAAATTCTAACTTAACATTCATAATTTTAGCATAAAACCTATTAGCCTTAGAACTCCTAAATCAATGTCTAACTTGTTTAATGATTATAATTAAATTCAATTATAAACGATTTCTACACCGAATAAACCTACCGTAAGAGAACTTGAGGAAGCCATAGCCCTAGATATCAATGCCTCTACTAAGTATTCAACTCTATACTAAAAATCATCTATGTATCTATCTAAACTATTGATATTAGGTAGATTTTGATTGTGGATCAAAAATATTTGGATTCTGCTTATGATAAAATATATTCAATTATTTTTTTGAACTTTCTTAGATCTTCAACTCTTTCTTTTAAGTACATTAACCCGTCCTCTGTTACCCTATAAACTTTTCTCGGCGCTCCTTTCTCACTTGTTTCCCAACTAGAGATAACAAACCCTTTTTCCTCTAATGCATTAAGTATAGTATATATAGCTGGGCTAGGTACTTCAAGCTCAAATCTACTCTTCAGCATCTCACGTATTTCGCCTCCAGACATAGACTTTTCGCTTAACAGTTTCAAAATCAGTAGATGCAAAGGTCCTCTAACTGGAAGTCTTCTCCAATGTCTATGATGCCACGGTGGTGGTCCCCAATGCCTCGGAAACTCTTCGATGAAATGATCCTCTTTTTCGCCCAACATGGTACCACCAAGAAGTATAGTAAGTTAGTGTAACTAATAAATTTTTGTATAGATACTGTTTATGACGTTAGATCTATGGTTAATACATTTCCTTATTTCTGCCTCTATATTAACTAGATATATTGGTTAGGATAGAGAGTTTAGAGGTTAAAGAGGTACACAACAAAGCAAAGGACATATAAATAATTAATAGAATTACGCGTTCTTACCTAAAAAAGTTTAACATTAGAATATCTACGCACTAATATTTACCTCATACTACTAGGCTAGTATAAAGCCTAGAATCCTGTATTCTTAATCTATCAACTTTATAATTATTAACTTAGATGCGATAAAGTATCCCTACCTTAAAACATACGGATTTATTTCTTTGAAAAAGCCTTTATATGCGTTTTATGTAACCATCTTCGTATACTTCTAGGCACAGTATTTCATGCATCATGAATATACAGTCAATTCCTTTAATTTTTGACTTTGTCGTTGGCAGCTCTATCGTATCTTTTTCTTCTTTTTTATGATTTTTTATACTTATTGCAAAGCCTTTGCCAAGCACTGATTTAATTGGTGTTGTTATAGCTCTTATCATATTAAATCTCACCATTTCTTACTCACCTTAGATTAATTATACTCTAAGTTAACTTATAACACTCGCTACTCTACTGAGTATAACTAGTTTTAATGATTAATGTTGTTCAAATCATTGCACTCCTTTAATAATCAAGTAAGTCAATTGAGTGGTTAAGTTAGTAAATAAAATAGTTACTAGTTAAAGATAAAAAAGTATGGTGTCTAGTTTAATCTTGAAAAATAAAGCTTGTTACTACTTCTTTGGTTTTAAATATATTTTTCCTCCAATAATTGAGCTATTAGGTATTAGCACTGTTACTCCATCAGCTTTCTTAACTATTGTAAACATAGTTGTTACATCGTCTACAACACCATCTTCCCCTGCTATTATAACTGCATCACCTATTTTGAATGGTCTTGCTATTAATAGAAAGAGCCCTGAGATTGCTTGTCCTAATACCTGTTGCGATGCAAAACCTATTACCATGCCCAAAAAGCCGCCTAAAGCAACCCCAGCTGCTCCTCCAGCAACACCTCCAGCTATAGCTGCTACCATAGCTCCTACACCCACAATTCTAACAACATTCCTAACAGCAGCAGCTGTTGGATGACCATACTTAGGTCTTGTCGACCAGTAGAAGAACCATGCAACGCTATTAACTATGAGGTAACCGAATGCAAGCGCAAGCAGTATCTGAACATAAACTTCGTATCCTGTAACATCTATTCTTAGCTTATTTAGCAATAAATCGCTTATAACAAATCTTACTACTGCTGAAACTACTACATAAAGTACTACAAACACTATTGTCTTTGTTATAGCTAAGGAGGTATTTTTAGCGATCTCTTTAGTACTCACCTCTTGAGCTTGTACCCCCATGTCTTAACACCTCTCTAATCCTCTTACATAACCTAAAGTATCCATTTAAAAATTTATAGTCTTATTTAGAGAGGTTAACCAAGATACTTTATTGTTAATTCTGCTCGAAATAGGTAATCTGAAACAGTTCATTTCTTTAATACATGGGGATTGCGTTGATAAATAAAGCTATTTCTACTTATCAATGTAACTTCTTAAGATATATTCGAGACTTGTAATAATATTATCTATAGTCTTAACCTTAGGGTACTACTAAAGAGAATAATATTGTGAGTATAAGTGTTTTCTATTCGTAATATACTTAGTTAATTAGTTTGTAGAAGAACCTTTTGTTCAATAACCTATATATCTCTAGCACATCTTTCCATCCAATTACATTTATTTCAGCTTTACTGACGAAGAAAATGTTTAACGAAGCTGATATATGCTTTAGGAATCTTTCGCTATAGTCAACATCGTATAATGCTATCCAATAATTATCGTACTTAACCTCTTCAATAAATTTACCTTTAAGAATTGAAACAGCTTTCGAGGCTGAACACACTTTGAATGTATGTAAAATTTTACCAGATTTTTTATCAATCCATACAACGTCTAATGTATGCTTAGGCTTCTTAAGAGATTCAAAGGAATTACTTATATCAATGTTGTATCCTAGCGATAAACCTATATTAGATAATATTCTAGCTAACTCTCTTTGCTGTGGTACAATTACTTTACTCTTTGAAACGCCTTGATGATGTGCTAAAGCTTTAGCCAATCTATATACGTTGCCTACTTTAACCAAGGTAAATCCGTCTAAGAGAACTTCATCTATTAATTCACCTACATTAACTAAACCATCTTCACCAATGCTAACACCTATACTACGTAGTTCATCTAAAGCAAAATACTTAAGGGGTCTAATTATGTATAAGGGGTGAGTAAGTATAACTATCAATCCTTCTCCACCCCATTTATTCCAAAACCATTCGCTACCTACGGTAACATCATATGTACTCACCTTATAGAATTCGTCAAGCTGAATATTAACTAAAATACCAAAGGAATATATAATTCCAACAAATTTCTCGATATCTTTATCGTAGACTAGACATAGAGCTCTACTAATATCCTCAGAGGATTTCTTTAAATCGTTAGGCAAACTTAAACTAATGTTAGGGAAAACTATATATCTTGGTCTTTGAAATAAAGTTTC
Source organism: Ignisphaera sp. (assembly GCA_038892955.1). Classification (GTDB taxonomy): domain Archaea; phylum Thermoproteota; class Thermoprotei_A; order Sulfolobales; family Ignisphaeraceae; genus Ignisphaera. The sequence continues at coordinate 10,558 of JAWASI010000025.1, read as the reverse complement.
CAGGAACCATTGTTCAGATCCTAACAAAATACAGAAGTAGTGCTTAATGTTAGGTTCACTTATTTTTAACCACCTACAGAAATAACTTGTGTTATAATACGTTATTATTTCGTTTACACCAAGTTTATTTAAGTATGACATGTTAAACATAATTAGCTGAGGTAGTATTGTTTATCGTGATAAACTAGATATGTTTTAAATTGAAAATCAACTTAGTGCAAATATACAGCAAACCTTCGCAAGAGAAAATATGTCAATAGAATTAAATTAATAGTATATGTTGTTAATAGGAAAAGATTTAGAGAGTTGTTGTAGAGCATAGCTAAGATATTCCTAAACTAAGTTTATATAGAATAGATGGGGTTAAGCATCTTAAGCAATTAGCCAACTCTCTAAGTTCCGTAATAGTTTAAATATCACTAATGTAACATCTATTTTAAGTAATAGAAAATATCTTATGGAGTATAATATTCTTGACATTCTTGATTTTTAGCTAATGAATAGTGTATCCACCGTCTACAACTATGAGTTGACCTGTTATAAAACTTGCTTCTTCTGTTGCTAAGAATAGCACGATATTAGCTACATCAAGTGGTTTACCAATTCTTCCCACGGGAATGAGTTTTCTATATATCTCTAATTGCTCTGGTGTTGCACCTCTTAGTGCTCCTGGAGTTTCTATTGGTCCAGGTGCAACAGCGTTTACGGTTATATTGAATTGAGCTACTTCTAACGCTAAAGCTTTTGTAAATCCTACTAAAGCTGCTTTCGATGCTGAGTAATGCGTTAGCCCAGGAAATCCTACTACAGCACCTGCTATAGACGATATATTTACTATACGCCCAAATCCATTCCTTATCATTATGGGTAGAACTGCTTTAGTGAAGTAGAAAGCACTTTTAACATTAACATTAAATACTTTATCCCATTCTTCTTCTTCCATCTCAAGAAATGGCTTGATTGGGTATATACCTACATTGTTTACCAATATATCCACCTTGTTGAAGACCTCCAGAGCTTTAGCAACACAAGTTTCAACATCTTTCTTATTAGAAGCATCACCTCTACAAGCTATAGCCTTAACACCGAAACCCTCAATTTCTTTAGCTGTATTAAACACTTCATCAAGTATATCGAATAGTATCACATATGCACCTTCTTTAGCAAAACTAAGAGCAATTTCTTTACCTATACCTCTCGCAGCTCCAGTAATTAAGACCACTTTATCCTTAAACTTCATAACCTAGACCCAGGTAATCTTGTATATAGAGGTCATTTAAATGTTATGGTTTTAACTTTCAGTGGTATTCCAGTAGTGAGTGTATTCAAAGAGTTATCCTCAACCCAGTACCGCATTTTATTATCTTATCGCCGAATATTTTTCGGGCTACCTCTAGATTTTTATCACCAATACAATGACAAGGAATATAGCTTTCCATGTTTAATTCCTTGAGTTTATTTAATTTATCGACCACTTCTTTAACCTTTTTATCAACCATATGCCAACCACCTATTAACGCCTTAACTTTTTCATCCTTAAACATACTCTTTGCTATTTCAACGAATACCTCTATACCAGGATGAGAGCAACCCGATACAATAACTATATTATTCCCTTTATTGATAACAAGAGCTTGTTCTATAATTCTTTGGTCTTTGTATATAGTTTCTACGTATCCAGTAATCCATAAATTTGGGCTTATCTCTAAAGGTTTTTGTGCATAGTTGGGTGGGTATACGGTAATACGTGGATTAATTGATAGAAGAGATGATAAACCTGATGTATGATCCCAGTGGTTATGGGATATAACGACTAAATCTATGGATTTAGGATTAATTCCTAAAGCACCCATATTATACATTAGTTTAGCCGCAT
>JAWASI010000025.1:6045-8672 GCA_038892955.1 Ignisphaera sp. | reverse complement strand
CTCCACCGGTATCAAATAACACTTTGGTTCTGCCTACTTCTATAAGACATGAAAATCCATGTCCCGGTATTAATTTCTTGTCAAGGGTTCTGTCATCAAATAGTATGGTTAAAGTAACCATAATTATACCCTTAAGGGATTTATCGTTTAAGGTATTGTTATCAAGTATAATTAAATATTAATATTAAATGTATTCTAAATTATCGGTAAACGTTGAGCTATTATTTTGAAGTTTTGTATTAAGTAATCTAAGCTATTTTAATCTTACTTAACCTAACATTTTAGTTTTGGTGGTATCCATGAAGGTATGTGTTTTAGGATTAGGTTTAATGGGTTCAGCGTTAGCTAAAAAACTAAAAAATAATGGTTTTGAAGTTATTCTCTATAATAGATCACTTGATAAAGCGTTTAAGTTGGCAAGAGAATTAAATGCGTTTGCTGTTGAATCACCTGCTAGATGTTGTAGAGAAGGAGATATCTCTGTGTTATTGGTTGCAGATGACAATGCTCTTATAGATGTAGCTCTAATGCCTAACGGTTTCGTTGAAGTAAGTAAAGATAAGGATATTATTAACATGTCTACTGTATCCACAAATGCTTCGCTGAGAGTGTGTCGTATTGTCGAGGAACATGGTGGAAGATATGTAGAGGCCCCTGTATGGGGTAGTGTATCGGAGGTTTTAGAGGGGAAGCTTATAGCTATGGTTGCTAGTAATAAGGAGTTAAGCGAAAATGTACAAAAATTTCTATCCAGTATTACTAAGAGAATTATACACTTAGGCGAAGTCCCTAAGGCTATGGCCCTTAAGCTAGCTCTTAACCAGCTAAATATGGTTGTTGTAGCGACACTAGCCGAAACCCTGCCTTTCCTTAAGATATACGGCATAGACTTCAGCTATTTCGAAGATCTTGTTAAAGGAAGCTGGATAGAGCCTATAGTATCTCGTTTTCTTAAAAGAGCTATAGAAGAACATCCCCCAAGATTTAGAGTTGAGCTTGCAGCTAAAGACCTTCATTGTTTCATAGAATCCTCTAGATTACATAGGTTAAACACGCCAATAACAGCAGCGGCTATGCACAGATACCTCGAAGCCGCTCTTCACGGTTACAGCGACAAAGATTATCCTAATGTAGCTAAGTATATCCTCGACTTAATCGAAAAAGCTAAGGATATTACAGCTTAGCAGCGCTAAGATTTATCTAGGACCTAGGTAACACTCTTCCGCAGAGAAGTCTCTTGAACCTGAAACAGCTATCATCACCCATAGGTAGTTAAGACCTTTTAATGGTGTTGATACATTTGGGTGACATCCTTTCGTAACTAAGAATACATCGTAATCCCTAACAACATGCGCTTCTTCTCTACCATCATCAATTAATAGCTGAATACCGAATCCAGGGTCAACATCGAAGTAAATGAAAATCTCATGTTTATCGTTATGTCTATGAGGAGGATACGAACCCCAACATCCAGGGCAACACATTGTATATCCAGCTAAAAATCTCGACGACTTATCTTCAATATCAATTAATATATACCTCCTTCTTCGGAAGCACCCTTCCCCAACATCTATGTATTTTGCGTTACTGAACTTCTTGACGTAAGCTCTAGACTCTATATCAGAAGGCGCTTCAACCACGTATATAACCGAGCCTTTCTCGAACGAGATATTTAGATATTCTATTCCTTTGGGAACATATATGATGTCTTTTTCTTCCGCTTTAAGGTTCTGGAACTTTGCAGATCCTTTCAATGGTATTATTATTTTTTCAGAACCTTTTGCAGTAAATATCTCGGCGTTATTAGAAGACTTAGACTGTATAAAATGTAAAGCTATACCATTTTCTAGTCTAAACAAAGTTAAAAGTTTGTCGTACAGATTTGGTCTTTTAAACAACATACCAAATCTATCGATTAACTAGACGTTTAAGATCTAAAAATGTTTCGGTTTCTTAATATGGGTCTCTATTGAGAAAACAAAATACGTAAGTTAAGGAAAATTATTCCACAATTTATTCAAGGCAATAAAAATTAGTAAGTTAATAAATATTACTTAGTGATTTTATTCTTAAATTATTTCATCATCTTCTTGTATAGTTCTATCTCTTCTAGCGTCTTCATAACGCGATCTCTATATTCAATCTCTTTTTGCCAGTAAGATTTTCTTCTAGGTTTCTTGTGTAATACCTCTCTATAGTACTTCCATATACATTCTTCTATGTTTAGCTTATCTAGTTCTTCATCTGTTAACTCAAGGGGGTCTTTATCTATACATCCAGGGAGAACCATACTATATCCCTACACTACCCCTTCCCATGCCATGGGGTGCATAATATTGTCCGGGTCTAGAACACTCTTAATCTTCTTGGCGACCTCCATGTATGTAGGTATAACGCCTACTTCACCAGATCTAGCAACACCATATTTAGCGTCGAATCTTAGACCAAGCTTAATTAACGCTCTGTATAACCTTGGTCCAAACCTAGGGCCTATTTCTTTAATTAACCTAGGGTCTGTTGGATGTCCAGCTATCATAAGCTCAAACATCGCGTAGTGAGAGTTTTGTTCTGGGTATACAATAGCACCTCTTCTATACTTAACATCTGCTTCATCTGGGTCTCCGAGA
>JAWASI010000025.1:0-6035 GCA_038892955.1 Ignisphaera sp. | reverse complement strand
ATAGTGGTGCTAATATCATTCCAGCTGGGGCACCTACAGTTCCTGGATAGGACCAGTACTTAATTGTGTACTCTGAGTACAACGATGCAGACATATTCAGCTGAGCATCTTCAAACATTTGGTAGAATGGTAGTTTATCTGTTATTATTCTACCGCCATACTTCTCTGTTATTTCTCTAACTCTTTTTTCCTCATATTCAACCCACCTCTTTGTGCCTTGAAGTGTTAGCATAAGCATCCACTCAGGGTTAACTCTATCAACAATATCTACAGCATCAGGTGAATCAGCGAAATACTGTGTATACTTAAATCCTGTGTACATTGCTGTACCTGTGCATAGCTCATTCTTAGCTATTTCTTCTAATGCTAGCGTAGCAGCCTCGACATTATTGAAAGCCGGCTGAAATACCTTGACTTCTTCGTCTAGAGGATGACATCTCACGGCAACCTTAGTTACTATCCCAAGCGTACCCTGGGCCATCCTAGGGAGATGACCTAGATCAGGTCCCGGGCCATGGGGCCAAAGTGCTCTTGGATTCTCATAGTTAGCTAAGCTACCTGTTCTAAGTATTGTACCATCTCCTAGAACCATCTCGTAACCTACTATCTGCCTATTTACGAATCCTAGCCTTGCATTAGCTTTATTGGTTATACCGTGGGTGAAGTGGGAACCTATGTAGAATGTTGAGCATGCTCCAGGTTGATGTATAAACATTCTTCTTTTCAGTAATTCTGCTTGAAGCTTAAATATTGGACAGCCAGCCTCAACTATAGCAACCATATTGTCTTCGTCTATTTGGAGTATGCTATCCATCCTACTAACATCAACTATTATCCCCCCTATCCTAGGTATGTGCCAGCTAAACTGACTTGCACCAGAACCCATAGGTACAACAGGTATTTTGAACTGGCGACCAACCTTAACTATAGCTTGAACCTCTTCAACAGTCCTAGGTAGAACTACTATGAAGGGTGATCGGGATCTCCAGTTAAACTTAAGGTAAGCTGCGTAATCTTTTGAGTAAGCTATGGTTATCTCTGGTTGATCTGAGACCCACTGAGGGCCGAGTATATCTATCAGTATTCGTTTAATTTCCTCAAACGCATTTAGATGGGTTTCTATTAACTGGGGGGAACCCATAGTATCCCCTAAGTAAAGGCTTTATCTATTAACTCAATTATATCGTAAACATCTACTTTAAACTCCTTAGCAACGTTTTTAAATGAGCTTATACAACTAGGGCACATCGTTACAACACTTTGCCCTCCAACAGCTATTGCCTCCTCTAATCTTCTTCTAGCTGTTAACATACTTAGCTCCGGGAACGTGAATAGAACTCCTCCTCCGGCTCCACAACAGTAGGTGTTAAGTCTATTCCTGTACATCTCTATAACCTCTACACCTACGATCTTGAGTATTTCTCTAGGTGAATCCCATACAGGGAAAGGCATTATATTCCTTGTTAAATTGCACGGATCATGGTATACAACTTTTCCACCAATTTTTCTTAACTTCGAGCTTTCTTTCTCCAATAGCGGAGCTACGTAGTCTGCAAAGAACTTAACCTCAAAGGGGAGATCCTTATTAGCGTCTCTAGTCTCTTTTAAGAAGGTTCTGTAATCATGTGGATCTAGGAATATAACGGTTTTAGCACCTGCTTTCTCTAAAGCTTTTATGTTGTGTTCTAGAAACTCAAGCCCTTCGTCATAGAGACCAGCTCTAAAGAATAAATAACCGCTGTGCCACTCTTCCTCATATAGGTACCCTACGTCAATACCTAGCCTATGTAAAATCCTTACTGCTACTTGAGGTATATGTGGAGCTTTATAACAATAGATATCACCTACGAAGAGCATGATCTTAGATGACCTAGGCAATAACGCTTCAGAGGGTATCCAAGTGTTTCTCTTTTCGAGAGGTTCGCCAAACGGGTTCTTAGTTTTCCTTAGATTTTCAATTATAGGTTTCCAGTATTCAGGTAAGCCTATTTCTTTTACATAGTGCTCCTTCATCACCTCCATAACGGTTAGCGGATATACCCTCATAGCATTTTCGCACCAAAATTCACAGTGACCGCAATCAGTACATGTGTAGAGGATATGCTCTATTGTTTTACTCCACTGAAGTCTACCCTCTATAAGACCTCTTGCTACTTCTACTGTTCCTTCGGCATAGTATGAAGCAAATTTGAATGTTTCACCTCTAGGGCATTGATTAACAAATCTATGATCTCGGGCATCAGGTGTAAACACAAACCTACAATACTTGCACTTATTACATAGAATTACAAGGTCATACATATCTCTTAACATTCTACGTCTAACAACTGGATATCTCCATACAAATTTCTCCCTAGGTTCTTTCTCCTTGGGGGTAGAGGACATAATGTCACCACCTAAAGAAGTTCACCAAAGATCCTCAGTTATAGTTAGTCTCCTCGGGTTCATAATGTTATTCGGATCCAAAGTTCGTTTGATCTTCATTAGAACCTCATAATAATTCTGAGCTCTACTATACATAAGCTTCGCTAATACTCCATAAGGTCTACTGTAGAATGCCCCTAATCTAAGCATTTCTTCTGCAACTTCGTAGTACAAGTCTTTAACTTTATGGATTTCTCGGCGCTCTCTATTGAAGGCTATGTTGCAGGCGACTACGCCTATTCTATCAGTTGGTATTATAGTCATACCTATGTAATCCATTGGGTACTCATGCTTTTCAACAAGCTTCTTAAGCACTTGGTACATTACTGGTATGTCCTTCAATGAACATATAAATGGTAGAATTGTTCTAGCTCCTCTATACTTAGAATATTTAAGCCAACCACTTGGGTAATTTACTTCTGATAAAAACTTTTCCTTAGCCTTATGTACCCCAGGAATCTCATCAAGAAGTTTATAGCCAATACCTCTTAGTTTCTCAGCGATATCTACTATCATGACGTTCATACTATCTTTCCTCCCTCTTAAGGTAAAAGCTATTATCCACTTAGGTAGATTAGGTATTAGTTCAGCTATTTTTCTACTATAGTCGGGAGCTTCATCTTCGAAGAATAGTGCAGCATCTACGTTGTTGAATATAACCATATCTCTTGGGTACCTCATCCACATAACTTCTCTAACAATTTTGTAAAGCTCGTTATCATTGTTTACTGCAACAAAGAAAGCTTCTACAAATTCGTGAATAGGTTTTAGTTTTATCCATCCTTGGACAACAACACCTAGCGTCCCTTGCGATTGATACCATATATAGTTCATTAACCCAGCAAAGGGGGATGCGTGAGAATGGACGTAGGGTCGTTTAATTTGTGGAAATGCTTGTTGCCCTGTCTTTAAAAGGGTGCCGTCAGGCAATACCACGGTCATTGTTGTGAGGATTTCTTCGCCGTAGTATACCCAGCCGTAGAGAGGAGCCAGGTCTAGATACGTTGATATAGCTGAGCTAATTTTAGGCAACTCTACAGGTGCTAAGACTCTTAAACCATACTTTGATATATAATTTTGTAATTGCTCAAATGTTACACCAGGTTGTATTGAGGCCATACCCGCCCTAACATCTATATCCAAGACCTTGTTCATTCTCCTAAGATCTAGAATGGCACCATTAGGAAACGGTATTGTCCCCCCAAGATTATTTGTTCCACCGGATAACGGTGTTATCGGTACTAGGAATTTATTGGCATACTCTATAACTTCTTGAACTTCTTCAACACTACCAGGCCTTATTATACAGGATGGAGTAGCAGGTTTAACGAGGCTATGGTCTTCAGAATATTTCTCTAATTCTTTAGGCTCTGTGATAACATTACTGTCCCCGATAACCTTAGAGACCATGTCTATGAACTTATCTGTAAGCATTATCGGACCTCTTACCACCATCTAACAATTACAACTTTCCTATCGCTGAAGAAATCTAATACATCTATCTGTGGATGGTGGCTTCCTAGACCTGCTAATCTTTTACCTCCGAAGGGGAACCATCCTACAGGTGCTGCTATACCTATGTTTATTCCGACGTTCCCTACGTATGCTCTATGCATAAACTCTCTAGCGGCTTTTCCATTACTTGTAAATATAGCCGCACTGTGATGGTATTTATTGTTGTTTATCCATTCAATGACTTCGTCAAGGCTTTCGGCTCTTAGTATATTGGCTACAGGACCGAATATTTCCTCTCTAGCTATAGTCATATCAGGTGATACTTTTTCAAATACTGTTGGACCAAGGTAGAATCCCTCTGGGAATTCCTCAACTTTAACATTTCTACCATCTATAAGTAGTTGGGCACCTTCTTCAATACCTTTCTCAATCATTTTAACTACGTTTTCCCTATACTTTTTACTAGCCATGGGACCCATATCTGTTGTTTCGTCTAGTCCATGTCCAATCTTTAAAGCTTTTGCAGCTTCTACGAAAGCACTCCTAAATTTATTGTAGAATTGATCATCTCCTACAACAGCTATATTCTGTATAGCTAAGCATCTCTGTCCAGCGTTACCAAATTTTGAATCTCTTAGAGTTGCAATAGTTCGCTCTAGATCGCAATCGGGCATTACGACAGCGTAGTTTGAAGCACTTCCGCCTGCTAAGAATCTCTTACCATGTTTAGCAGAGAGTTCGTAAAGTCTTAACGCAACTGCACTCGTACCTACAAATGCTGTTCCTTCTACAAGTGGATGTGTCACTAAGTATTCACCAACTTCGTGATCTGTATAGATAAGGTTTAAAACACCTGGCGGTAGAGCTTCGCCTAAGACTTCTAGGGTTTGCATTAGCGGAACAGGGGTTACGCTGCTTACTTTAACTACAAGTGTATTCCCGAGGGCTAGTGCGAACGGTATGAACCAGAAAGGTATCATTATCGGGAAGTTATATGGTCCTATAATAGCGAAGACACCTAGAGGTTCCCTAATCAATATCTCGTCTATACCTCTAGCGATATCTTTTTGGAATTCACCCTTAGACAAAGTATATATCATGGATATAGCTGCTTCAACATTCTCTATAGTCCTCCTTATATCACCCCTAGACTCCTTAATCGTTTTACCGTGATTTAACGTGTTAACTCTAGCAAGCATTTCTTTACTTTCTTCAAGGATGTACTTCATCTTAAATATGTACTGAGCTCTCTCTGGTACGGATATTCTACTCCAAGACTTAAATACCTCATAAGCCGCTTCAACAGCTTCGTCAACAACCTCCTTAGTTACTTGTGGAACTTCGCCTATAACTCTACCTGAGCCAGGGTCGTAAACCGCTAGATATGATTTTGCCTCTGGCTCTATCCATCTACCATTTATGAATGCTTTTAGTTTACCATAATACCATTTAGGGGGTTCAAGGAGGGGCATCCAAACACCTTTCTAGAGTTTCTCCAATAAATCCCATACTTCTGGTTCGCTCTCAGCTAACTCCTGGATTTTCCCGATGACTCCGAATATTGTTATCCAATCGCTAAGTGCTATCGTGGGGTCGTACTGGATATCATTCCTTTTATCAGCTAGGGCATAAATAACCCTTTCCTTACCCAACGCCATATCTTTAAACACTTCTAGAGGCATAGAGACTTTTAAACATGGGTTTACAGCTCTCCGAGGCTCGACAATAAAAGTTCTATCCTCAGTTATGTGAACAGTAAACACAAGATAATTAGGGACTTCAAACTCAATGATATCACGGTTAAGAAGTTTTGTAACAGGGTAACCCTTTGCTTTACTCCAACCAGTAGGATCCATAGCTAAATTCGGAGGTGGATACGGTCCTGGCCCAGGATAAGGCGTTGGACCACCACTAAATGTTGGAAAAGGTTTTAATCGACGTTTAAGAACTTCATCTCTATTTAATGATTCTTCTAATTTCTTTAGGATTATGTTAATCGGGTTCAATAGTATCACGACCTCCAACGGATATTATGCATGGTCTACTATTTAAACCTTACAGTATATTTATTGTTATCAATAACTTTGTAAAGTATATCCACTTGAAGAATAAATGAACATAGTATGGATAGCCTATTAATTATTATGAAGGCTATG
>JAWASI010000024.1:0-25011 GCA_038892955.1 Ignisphaera sp. | reverse complement strand
TCTCTTCTATCTCTCCATGGTTGCTGCAGGTACGTCTAATAAATAGAGAACCATCTCTTTCAACAATAATTGCAGGTAGGATCCTAAAACAATATGGACACAACGAGGAAGTATATCGTAAGAGTTTCTCACCAGGATTCGTAGAAGGAATAACCCCTCCAACATATAGGATTTTTTTACCAACTTGCACTATATCACGTTCTCTGTCATAGTTTGCAACAATAGCTGGTTTCGTACTCATCTTTAGCACCGACTATGATACCAAAATATAGGTAGTATATAACGCTAGCTATACATAATCTCCTAATCTTTAAGCATTAAAATGTCTTTACGTTATGAGATATTTTCTTCTAGATTTGGGTAACACCTTATATCATTTCCAATATCAGTTAAACCTTTAAGTTGGTGCTGGTACACAGTGAATCCTATCATAATCTTTGGTGTTCCCGACACCATGATAAAGATTTGGGAGATTATACCTAACATCGAGGTTATGGTGAATAATATTAGGTGGAGATGGTCTAAACCGGCTGTTGATAGAGTATGGGTTGATTCTGGCGGATATCAGATAATGGTCAAAGGACTTAACATCGATTTAAACGTTGTAGCGAAACGTTATCAAATCATGGATGGCGATATATTTATTTCGCTAGATGTACCACCCCAAGAGCTTTGCACATCTTCTAAAGATCTTGTTATACAAAATATTAGAAACTTTGAAACTCTTTATGAAAAAGTAGAGAATAAGAAAATCATACCTGTTGTGCATTGCTACAATAGTGAACTCCTTATGTATTCAATCGATATATATAAATCTTATGGCATAGAAATAATAGCTTACGGTGGTGCTGTTCCGCCCTCAATGGCTAGGATGGGTAAAGGTAGCAGGACTATACCGTTACTAGCTCTAGCTATTGTCAGGAAAGCATTCAACGGTTGGATACATGCCTTAGGAATAGGCGGCGCTTCAGCCATATATAAAGCGTTATCAATACTTAAAGTAAATTCAATGGATTCCACGTCGTGGCGAACAAAAGCAGCTTACGGTAAGGTTATGATACCTGGGCTAGGTGAAAGGTATGTAGGTAATAAACACGCAAGATTCGGTCGCAAGGATTTATCGGAGGATGATTATATATTGCTTGAGGAATCTCTACGTAAATCTGGTTTTCCATATGTTGATAACCTAAGAAACTTGTTGACATCATTTCGCGGGAGGGCCATCATTAATGCATGGGTTATGAAGTACTTCATAAATGTTGTATATGGTAATAATGGGTTCAGATGGTTATCAGACTACGCATCCACTTATTCAAACCTTAACATAGATGAACTTACAGTAATGTTGGATAATAAATTAAGGAAGCATAAATATATTATTGGCTAACAAACCGTGGTAGTTCTAAGTTTAATCAATTAGTACTACAAAAAAGATAAAGTGTAACGCTATCTTTGCATTCTATAAACATCAACAAAGTAAATAAGAATAAATATGCTAAAAGGGTGTTTTACCTATAACTAGGTTATAGCACAAGTATGCATATCAATCCGATATAATGATGAAACTTAGCTTTAGATCTGATCCATGATGTATGAATCCCCGTCTGATATTTAGCTTACCCTAAGTTTTGCATACTTAATACATAAACCTAGATTTTCTGTTGCTTTTTCAATTTGTGTTTTTATTGAACTAAGAGCATCTAATAGAGGACCACGCTTAGTTATAACTTCATCTTCGTTCTCTAGGTTTACTTCATCACTGTATTGGTTAACAATAACATTTAAGCGAGGTATTCCATATAATGTTATAGCTTTGTCGTCGTATGTTACTCTAAGGTATTCACCTGTATAAATCATTGATAGCCCTGATTCTAACCTAACAAGGGATACAATGTTTTCATTTTCAGCATAAATCCACCTAAAACACATTCTACCTGATCTTAGGTCTGGATATAGCTCCTCCAACGACTTAAGCACTCCCAAGAAGACTTTCAAACTTTTGATGAATGTTTTTACCTCAGAAACGACATTAATATATGTTTTGCTTTTTTCCGAAGCTACCGCTTCGTCGAGGACCTTCGTTAAGCTTTTTTCAGCCCTTTCAATTAATGGTTGGCATACTGATGTAAACTTCATTTAATGAGCACCCCATGGATTTAATAACAAATATTCGAGCGTAAATTTAAAGCTTTTATTAAATTAAGACCACGTTCAGAATTGTTTCTCGTCCTAAGTTTCTGTAAGTTTTCCTAGGGCAGGTCATCACGGGTTTCCCCGAGCCCCTCATCACGGTCTTCCGCGGGTCTCGGAAACCCAGGGTTACTAGACCATTTATAAGTACTCATTGGTTCATAAATCTTGCTTGACCTAATTGCATCAAGAGCTCTAAGCATCCTAGAGAGACTTACAAAAACCTAAAGAAAAGAAACAGCCACCAAACCCGTATATTATCGTCATCTTGTTGCTCATTACAATACTAAGTTCCAAACCTTTGTAGTATTATCAAATATTAGTAGAGCCGATTCTCTTAATTTTTGAACAACCTTAAATTCCACGGGATCTAAAAGTTTCTTAATTTCCTCTTCATTATTTGTCTTTATATCCTTTAACCTGTCCATCAATTGCTGCCAAAACTGAGGATCAATAGCTATTCTCTCATTCTTAGCTTCAATAACTATAGCTCCTTCACGTTGAAGTTTAGCAAAAAATGTATCTCTGTCCCTGATCTTAGCAGCTATATCTCTTTCAAATATAACTTTCTGTTCTTTCAATATACCCATAGCTGTTTTTTTAGTCTTCTTTGTTTCTTTAGGTGTCTTAGTTTCTTCTGCTATACTTTCCATGCTTTTGCTTTTTTCTTCTAAACTGTTCAACCGTTCTTCTAAAGTCTCTAATTTCTCAATTAATAACGCAATTTTTCTATTGATATCATCTATTTTTTGTGTAAATGGATTAACAGCATCACATACTTTACGCTCTATAATATTCAATAGGCGTTCTATTGTTGCGTGTTTTCTGGACCCCTCTTTAACAGTTTCTATATCTTTTTCCTCAATCATTCTAGAGATTAGAGAGTTTAAGTATTCGGCTACCGTCAAAAAGCCTTCTTCTCTAGCTCTCTTAAGAAGTTCTTCGTAGAGTTCATCGTCTAAATTGATGGTGATGATCTTCATATCTCCTTTCTCCAGAATTATTCTAGTCTCTAAACAGGCTAATAACTTTGGTTAAAAAATACGAGGTAAAAGAAGAAATACAAGGATACCTAAATATCTATATCTTTAAGTTGCTGTAACACATACTCCCTTATCATATTAGCTGGCGGAGGTTCTACCAATATTCTCCCATTATCCACGTACTTCCTTATCATTGGTTTAGCTTCTTCCCCGTTTCTACAAATAATGGTTTTATTTGGGACATCGATGTAGTCCTCCACTATGGGTTTACATCTGTATAACTGTTTAACCCCCGGTAGTTTACCTCGTTTTGACATAGGAACCCACCTAGATTCTTTTTCATCGTAGATCTCGATTATGTCCATGCTTATATCTACCGATGGTGGAAAAGCGATGGAGGTACCTACACCAAATACATCTACAATATCTCGTAGCCCAAGAATTTGCTCCTCATCGATTCCACCACTAACAACAATTTTTACATGATCATATTCTTTCATTTTTAGTGTCCACTTGACTTCCTCGATTATTAACCTAATATCACCTCTACGGCTTCTTGGCGTATCAAGTCTTACTCCCCATAGCTTATCGCCTAGGGCTTGGGCTGCCATAAGGCTTTCAACTCTTTCATCATAGAATGTATCAACAAGTGCAATTCTTGGCACATCGGGAGGCATGATTTCGTCGAACGCTTTCCATGCAGCTACAGGATCACGAAATACAATTATTAAAACATGGGGCATTGTTCCTCTAGGTTTAACACCAATTGTAGCTTCATTGAATGCGCCGGAAACTCCATCGCATCCGCCAATATATGCTGCTCTATCAAGTGCGGGTGCTATGGCCGGATGTTGTGCTCTTAAACCAAAGAATATAACAGCGCGGTCCCCTGCCGCTTTCTTTATTCTTGCGGCTTTAGTTGATACGCTAGTGTAGAATCTGAGTATACCTAGTATGGCTGTTTCTAGCTCTATTATATCGCAGATTTTACCTTCAACTATGGCTAAAGGTTGTATTTCTTTAAATAAAGTCCCCTCAGGTAGAGAATAAAGTGTTATGTTTGTGCCTCCGAGTAAGGTTAAGACTTCTTCTAGACCTGTGTAAACAGCCCATTTATACCCCTTTGGGAGTCCATAACAATGTATTTCGTACCTAACCAATGTATCGCAAAGCCCTTTCTTTTCTAAGATTTCCTTACTTCGGATAAAGTATATATCCGTTGCAAAACCTTTTTTTATATCATCAACGCTAAATATAAACATCTGTGGCTTCATATAACTTCAACATACGTAAATAAAATTTGGGGTAAAAAACTAATCTTATGTAATACCAAGGGTAGCTATTCTACCTTAATACCTTGTTCTTCTGCTATTCTCTTTGGTACTATCGATATTGTGTTCTTTTCCTCATCTTTTATGACGATAAATTCTGGTCCAAACCTCTCAACTACATCCTTAGGTATGTATAGGTTTAGGGAGAGAGTATAATATTCATAGGTATACATCTTCTCCTTTATGCTTTTCTTCCCAGTTATTTTTCTTGCTGTTACCACTCGAACTTTTTGCTTAGTTTGTGCCATTTTTAATATACACCTCTCTTTAACGAGAATAAATTACTCTGAGTGATAAAATAAGCGTTTCTGACAGAAAGATTAATATCTTATTCTACATAGATACCCGGTCTCAATGGTAAAGCCGATTTCTTCTTTCCTCCTTTGTCGGGGACTTCGGCTTCGTCTAAGCTATACACTTCAATATTTGTATTTAATACTTTCGATAAATATTCGCTTGCTAATCTTGCTATGCGCAGTTCATCTACATCCTTAAGCTTAATATATAAATCAGCTAATTCCTCCGGTGTGCCTGTTGCAACATCATACATAGATTTAACGACCTGAGCAACTTCTTTTTTGCTAAGCCCTAGTTCACTCGATAAAGTATTTATTATGTCGCTAAGCCTTAACCCGCGTCTATGAAGCTCTAAGATTTTCCTCATAATATTCTGATGCTCCTTAGATGCAACATATATTATTACATTGTTTATAGCGGTTTTCTTTGTAGCCCGAACAATATTTTGTATTGATTCAGCTAGAGTTTCAGCATATCTAAGTGCAAAAATTGCTTGGTAGTCTATCTCACCAGGTAATGAGATCCTGTGCAGCGATGCATATCCTTCCTTAAATGTTTTGCTCCATATTTCTTCTGCTATGAAAGGTGCATAAACACTAATTAAAGGTATCCATATCTTTAGCGCATCCACGATTATTTTATTAGGTATCTTTACTAACTCTATGTATTTGTTAATTAAATTCTTTATATCGTAGAATATCATTATACCTGCTTCCCTAATCTTTATATTATCTAAGAGTTTAACTATTTTATCTACCTTGTATAAGAACTCGTTCCAGAAGAGTATGTCTAACGTATTCATTTCTTCTCTAAGGCCAGATTTTTCGTTGAAAAGCTTAACGGCTAGGTCATGTATTGATATAAGTATTTGTGGATACTCGTGTTTGCAGAGCTTATCCATAATATCAAGGTCTATGTTTTCATCTTGGTGTACCTCAGCCCCTAAAGCAATAAGCATCCTAACAACGTCGGATCCATATTTTCTTATGATATTGTTCAGAGGAATTATGTTACGTAATGATTTGCTCATTTTTTGTTGCTTTATTAGAACCCATCCATTAGCTATTATCCCCCGAGGTTGTAACTCACTTGGGTATATAGCTGCATGATTAAATATAAAGAAAGTTAGGTGATTAGGTATTAGGTCTTTCCCGCTAACTCTATAATCAAGTGGGTACCAATATCTAAATTCTTTATGTATTTCTTCAAGAAATTCTACTGGTATCTCCAAGATCTTCGAAAGAGATTCGACGTCGCCTTTACCTAACATAACGTAGTCCCAAAATTCTCTACTTAACTTTTCTGCTGGAATACTGTATTTTTGTATCTTATGTATTACGGTGTAGAACGCCATGTATATTGTGGAATCGCTTAAACTTTCTATAACCCACCTACTATCCCATGGTAAGGGAACACCTAGCCCTCTTGTACGGGCACAAGCTCTCCTTTTTAGCCAGTCTATTGTTGCTTCAAACTGAGATCTAGTCTCTTCAGGTACTATAACCATATTGGCTAAAGACTCTCTTGCCTTCTTTTTCCATTCTTCGTTACCATAATTTATGAACCACTGATCCTTGAGAAGCTTAACAACAACCTCGGCTCCACATCTACAGTAAACAGGTTTATTAAGTAGTTCGTAGACTATTAGTCCAAGATTATTTGCAATGATGTAGTTCTTGATAGCTTCTCTTGCTTTTTCTACATTTTTACTACTTATATTCTCTTCAACATATCTTCTTATTTTGTCTGTGGCTAACGGTACTATTAAGTGTAGGTCTCGAATCATAGATCCGCTACGTAACTCCAAAGAATAAACATATCTCGTAGCTTCATCTAATTTCTCTTTATCGTGTTGGGATTTAATTTCGAATTTCTTTAGTGCTTCATATGCGTTTGCAATGAGTATTCCCTCAATATCTATAATTATACGAGGAACTACCTTCTGCACAATCTGTGAATATTTAGGATCTTTACGTAGCTCTTCTAACGCTATTGCGTCGTATGGCGCATGTGCAGGTACACTCATAACCACCCCTGTAGCAAAAGAATCGTCAACGAATTTAGCTGGTAAAATAGGTACTTCCTCACCTGTTATAGGGTTCACAACGGTTTTTCCTATGAGTTTTTCTCCTTCTATGTATTCAACTACCGCAAGATCATATTGGTATTTGAGTCTCTCAAAACTTCTCTCCCCTATAACCCATATGCTATTATCGCTGTATTTCACCTTAACGTACCTAGCAGATGGATTAATCCAGATATTTGTAACACCAAAAATTGTTTCTGGTCTAAGCGTTGCTGTAGGATATATCAATCCTTCTGCATCTCTAAAGAATATAGCTACAAAATCACCTACTTCTGGTTCTACATCGCCTTTGGTATCGTGCATACCTACAGGCATTTCATGTCTAGGGCACCATCCTACTGGATGTGTTCCTTTTTCTATGTATCCTTTTTCATAAAGTTTTTCAAATTGCCAGAATATAAACATCTTGAACTCAGGGTCTATTGTTGTGAATTCTCTTCTCCAATCTATGGAGAGACCATATAACTTCATAACTTCCTTAGATATGTTGTGGAAGTATCTAGCCATGTATAGTGGGTCAACCATCTTATCTATCTCTTCATCAGGCACATTATAAACAGCTCTAAAAAGCTCCAGCAAATCCCTATCTTTCTCCGCTATGGATTCAGCCATGGCAATAATAGGTGTTCCTGTGTAGTGAAAACCCATTGGGAAAAGAACATTATACCCTGTTATTCTCTTAAATCTTGCTAATATATCTGCTACTAAGTATGTACGCCCATGTCCTATATGGATAGGCCCATTAGGATACATGAATGCTGCTGTCACGAAAAACTTAGGTTTGCTAGGATCAGGGTCTGCTTCATAAACATGGTTATCAATTAATATTCTACTCCATTTTTCTGCTAGACTAACTAAATATTCGTTTAAGTTATTACTCATAGTTTTAACCCTACTATAGCTACATCAAATTTAAGTTGAAGGGCTAACAAATAAATTTTATTTAGTGTAAACAGGAATTAACACCTTTTAGCAAGTCTATAGCTTAGGATCTTAATTGTTAATACATACCATAAGTATAAAACTACTACTAACAACATGGCTAGGAATAGTATACGAATTACATCGAGGTATATGGGTAAGATATGTATAAAATAAAATACACTGAGAATAAATACAATAATTGTAATTATATATGATTCAACCTTTGCAAACGATAAGATCAGGTCTTTACTTGAAGCGCACTTATTCATAGATTTTAACCCTATTCACACTAAAAATAATTAAGTTAACTTATAGGTATGATAAAGTTTTAATCTCTTCTGCTAATACTATAGACGAATGATGTACTTGGCCGATGCAGATAATATCAAGTATATGAAGATAGTGGTAGCCTCTGATAAGGGATGAGGATACTTGCCCCCTACCGACTCGATGAAGAAATTATCGCGATCCGACCTATTATCTCAAAAATTTTCAGAGTTTCTACGAATTCAAGGAATTCTTAGAGAAGGTAACGAGATGTTTTTTGCAAATACACTTCCTTTTACTTCAATACTTCCATATATTTCAGGGGATTTAACAAAGTTATACCATTGTATGCCCTTAAGTTTGTGCTTACAGTCTAAAAATGTTAATATTGAGAATGCGTATAGTACACATATCAGTAATGCTATTATTTCATGTAGAGAGAAACTAACATATACCATGTTGGGCAACGATGTGTACATATACGACGTAGTGAATAAAGTTATAGGAGTATTTTTTGGCACAAAAATTAATAGAGTGAAAGTCTTAAATACGTTGTTTAAGTGTAGCACTATTAATCTATTGGATAGAATTTCAAAGTTGTACGGGGTTTACTCTGCATCTTTCTATGACGAAAAAGGAGTGGTATTATCAGTAGCATCAGCGGAACCTATTGTTATAGATTTCATAAATCTTCAAAGCATGAATATCTATGTACCTAAATCAGCGCTACTACTGGTGTCAACAAATAAGCTTTACACAAAATTGTTTAGAGATGTTAATGTATATAGCAACATTGTTAGCGTAAAAGGGTCGCTAAGAAATACGCAAGCCTTGGTAGAAATTTTAGATCCTATATCACTAGTATCAGCCGTTGACTTTGATAGTGGTTGTGTAGAGATAGAGTTAATAAATCCTGAAAACCTTGATTTTAACGCTATAATCAAGGTCTATGGGTATATAGATGAATTAACAATAGATGATTTAATAAAGTTTAAGCCGGTGCACAATATGGTTAGAATTGCCATGTCTATGTATTCTAGATCAAAACTAAGGTTATGTATATCGACTTATGTGCCTTGGCGTTCTGATGCATTTTTAAGACTTAAAGATTTCGAGCAAGTTTCTTGATAGCTCTAAGTAGTTGTACTTCGTATGGCAACCCTACGAATACGACTCTGTTATTTATAGCAATAGTTGGAACTGTTGTAACGGCGTATCTGTTAGCTATATCTGGGTTTTCATATGCTTCGACTATACGCGATTCTATATTTCCTCTTCCATAGGTTTTGCTCACATAGGCAAACATATTAGCTAATAACGCAGCGTAGGGACAGTAAGGACATGGTGGAGTAACTATAACCTCTATAACAGCTCTTCCCTCTAATGATGCTATTTCTTTCACAGTTTCGCTTGTAAGACCATGTTCGTCATTGCTAACCCTTATTAATGTCTCTATGAATCCCTTGAATTCTTCGCCCGCAGGCATACCTAGGTATTTTATTGCGCCATCTAGGAGTACTATTGTAGGTACCCTAGTTATACCATACTTCTTGGCAAGATCCCAAGTCTTGGTAATATCGTATACCGTTAACTCTATGGCAGGCTCGTCACCGATCAGCGGGCTGTTATTAGCTATAATTTTAACAAGTCTTTCTGTATCTTCACATGAAAAACATTCTAGCTTGTTTTTCCCGATAAAAAGTAGTACTTGCACTTTTCTTATCATATCTTTTAGCGCAAGTCTTATTGCCTCTATATCTTCTTTAGTTAAATCTAGTTTAAACATTTCATTTATGTATGGAGGTACTGGGTATTCATCCACATTACATCACCTTTTACTGCACTGAAGATGTAATCTAGATAGTTATAAAAATTTGCTATTTTGAAATCTATGTCTACCGAGTGTATCGCACTTCTCGAAACATTTACTAAAACTATAAGTTAGAATTCTCATTAACATATATTCTGAACCAAAACTCTTTATAATTCGGGTTCAATCTATGGAAAAGGTATTAATAGTAGGTCTAGGAGAAGTAGGCTCAGCACTTTACAATATATTCAGAGATAGCGGTAAGTTCAAGGTTTATGGCTACGACATTGATAAAACAAGGACTGTAGATGAGCTAGATTCTATAGAAAAACCAGTAGATTATCTTCATATAGCGTTACCCTATGGTAGAGAATTTATTAGTATTGTTAAACATTATGTAAGTATATTTAAACCTAGAATCGTGTTCATACATTCAACTATTGCAATAGGTACAACTCGAGCAGTCTACGAATCCACTAGAATAACTACAGCTTACACCCCAGTTAGGGGCAAACACCCAAACCTTACCAAGCATATGTTGTTCTGGAACAAATGGGTTTCAGCACTACCTATCGAAAGAGTTGACGAATGCTCAAATCATCTTTCAAATGCAGGCTTTAAGGTTAAAGTGTGTAATACACCGCCTGAATCGCTTGAGCTTGCGAAACTATGGGAAACGGTGTACAGGGCTATAATGATAGCGTCTTGGCAAGAACTTCATAGAATAGCTATGAAGTTTAAAGCAGATATAGAAACAGTTATGGAGTTTGTTGGCGAAGTTCATGAGATTCTTAGAGATAGGCCTATATATTTCCCTGGTTACATAGGAGGCCACTGCCTTATACCAAATACCAAGATACTCTTAAATCAATACCCATCGAAGTTATTTGAGTTTGTTCTTGAATCAAATGAAAAGAGATTAGAAGAGCTGAAAGATGAAGAGATAAAGATCGAAGTCGATCATTTAAAAAATATCGTTATAAAGTACGTAAACACTGAATACTATGGAGGGAAAATGGATTAACTAAAATTATCTTCTTTCTTCACTACTGGTTTTGCTAATCATTCTTGTGAAAGCTGTTAATAATTCCATGGGTATGACAATCTTTGTAGATGGGCTTTCGGCTACAGCTCTTAGAGCATCTAGGTATTGAAGCAGCAACGCATTAGCTCCCAGCTTTAAGGCGGCTTCGTTTATGAGTTCCAAGGCTTTAGCCTTACCTTCTGCGACAAGCATGTGATACTGTCTTTCGCCTTCACCTTTCTTTATCATAGCTTCTCTCTGACCTTCAGCTTCAAGTATTGCTGCGGTTTTCTTACCTTCTGCTTCAGCTATCATTGCTCTCCTAGTTCTTTCTGCAGCCATTTGCTTAATCATCGCATCTTGTACATCTCTTGGGGGCCTAATTTCCTTAATCTCGACTGAGGTAACCTTTATCCCCCATCTATCTGTTACCTCATCAAGCCTAGATCTTAAGATAGAGTTTATGTATTCTCTTTTAGCTAGAACATCGTCTAGAACCATATCGCCTATAACAGCTCTTAGTGTTGTTATAGCTATACCAGTAGCTGCAGTTACATAGTTTTGAACAGCCATAACAGATTTTATGGGGTCGAAGATCTTCATGTACACCAATAAATCGATATCTACTGGAGCATTATCTTTGGTTATACATGTTTGCGGCGGTATATCTATAACAAACTCTCTTAAATCTACATCGACACCTCGGTCAATTAGTGGAATCAAGAACACAAGCCCAGGACCCTTAACCTCGAAGAGTCTTCCAAGTCTAAAAACTATAAGCCTTTTGTATTCAGGTACAACCTTTATATGGGGAAAAACTATGGCGGCAATAATTAAGACAAAAATCACTGCTATAGCCAGAGTGATAGGGTCCATCTTTACCTGCCCTAATCCTTCTTTACACCAATGAGAGATATATACTTAACTCTGACATTTATTCTAATTTCTCGACATACAACTTTAGTCCTTCGATACGAATAACTTTAACTTTTGATCCAGCTGGGATAACTCCTTTAACTGAATAAGCACTCCATTCCTCACCTAATATGTATACAACACCTGGTTCTGTTTCATGTATATCTGTCTTAGCTATACCCAAAGATGAGAGGAGCTGTTGTTCTAATGAAATTTTCTTTTTATGCATTGCTTCAACAGCTTTGAACGCTATTAAACCTATGAACATCATTAACGCAAAAACTCCGCCTATTACTATATAAACAGATTCTGTTACAAGTTGTGGTGGTGTTGTATAGAATTGATAGCCTATTCCTATGGTCAAAAGAACTATACCCGATAATCCAAAGGCGCCAAACCCTGGGGTATACATCTCTATGGCAACCAAAGTTAAGCCTGTTAACATAAGTATCAAAGCTAAGATATTAGGCGGTATAATGTTCATGCCGTAGAGAGCAAAGACGATGAGCAGTATACCAGCAATAGCATATCCCTGAAAACCTGTTGTAAAGATTTCCACTAATATCAATAGTACTCCAGCTGTTAACAATACTTCTGATATCAGCGGTAGCGATACTAATGAAACAAACCGATCCCATGTACTTGGGCTTATGGTTGTTGTTATAGAGAGATTCAATGATTTCTCTAAATCAGTTATAGTTTCAGCTTTAACCGCAAACCCTATACTTATAGCTTCTTCGGTAGTAAGAGTTTTGCCCTCTCTTACCATAGCTTCTGCAATTCTTACAAGAGTTTTGTTACCATTGAACATTTTTTCAGCTAAAGCACGAAACCTTGATGCTACATATTCAATAGTTTTTGGATCGGAAGGAGATGGAATAGCATCACCTATAACTGCTCCTGAACCCATAAAAATACGTTTACAGGCTAGAGATATCATAGCAGCTGCTGATACAGCATATCCCCCAGGTGGTACCCATGAATAGCATGTAATATTATTCTCAATTATATTAGATACAATTTCATCAGCTACATTGAGATATCCACCGTAACTATTAATTTTAAGTATTACAACTTGGTCCTTAGTTAAGCTGGAAACCCTATTCCAAAAATGTAGCCCCCCTCCATCAACATTTATACTGAAATCTACTATAACAGCATCGCGTTTGTCGGCGTTTAATGCAAGGAATGGTATGGTGTTATTTAAGATGAGTACAATTGTGATAACATTTATTATAAGTATATGTAAAGTTAAACCTCTTCTAATATTCATGTGCTCACCAAAATAAATGTTAAACTTGAATCAAGGATGTCGCATAGAGGATATTGCTGCACATTATGATGGAAATAGCAAAGCCAATCATATATTAATTGAAAATATAGTTCAGCGCTTACACCAGTCATCACAATTCAGACCCGGGTTCACTACATCATTTAGTTATCTACGCCGCTATTTCTGTCTTCTGCAAAATTTAAAGACTTATCGTAGAACTAGATAACCTTTTAAACTTTGAATCCTTAGCTTGAACCATGTAAATTATGTTAACAAGTGGCTTCACTGATTCTTAGGATAAATTATGGATATGTATACTTTATAAAAAATTAGTCTAGCTTTAGACGTGGTGTCGTGTTTGAATTATATTCCACGCGATGAATTAATTGATGTAATTGTCAGTAATAATATGGTAGAAGAATTCATATCTTGGGTAAAAAGCATTAAAGGAGATACGTCTGAACCTATGTCACTTAGAGATGTCGACTACGAGCTTTTACTGAACTTCGTCTTAAATAAAAAACTTATTGTATTAGATGACGTTCCCGAGTACATTAAGGATGTCGAATCTGAAAAAGGGATTGATGATAGTTTTACGAAATTAGAGAAACAATCTTTACCTAAGAAGATTAGGCGTAAAACATAATTGAATTAATGCATTATGTGTTTAACATTTTTACTGCTTCCTCAATTACCTTTCTACCCCATCCCTCACCTAGAATATTCATGATGAGGTTTTGATGAAGGACTACGTCTTTTATACTCTTTATGCCATGTTGTAGTAATATTCTCGCTCGAACTCTGCCTATGTATCTGAGATTAACAAGCTCTAAAGCATCTTCTTTAACACCATGTCTTACTCTCTCCAGAAGTATCTCAAGATTCTTACTGTGGTTCTCAAGTGAGACAGTTTTTGTTACAACGTGTGCTGCGTATAAAAGCCATTCAGCAGTATCTCTTATAACAGTTAGATCTCCAAGTTCAATACCATATCGTTCAACTATTGTTCGCTCTGGAACTTCTTCAATCCAATCCCTTAATATTAATCCTATAATGCATCCTCTAAGCCAATCTACGTCGGAGTTGTGTATGTAGTACTGAATATTCTGGGGAGGTACCTCGTCGTTTGCTTCAAGATCAAGGATGTAATCTTCGAACCATTCGTATACATTCTTATTTATGTGAATATCGCTGAAATCAGGAGTCATGCCTATTAGTGAAAGGTAATAAAGCTCGGAAACACGATCTTTGTTTACTAGGCCATCGATTATTGTAAAGCTGGTTATGGGGTCTACATAAAGCCAAGAAGTCACTAAACCTAGTTTTGTTGGGCTGAATACCGTATTATAGATATTTCCTTTTTTAACCGATTTTATCATAACCAATTCTTCTAGTAATAATGTTGTTCTCCTAATCTTTTCTTCGACAATGTCTTTACTTATCTTTGTAGCGCCAAAAGAAGCGCTGAAAAATTCAACGAGGTTCTTGAAGGTTGAAGCTTCTCCGGATGCTATAACAGATAGAACATGCCTTCTTAGAGCGTTTTCCTCTAACAATGTAGACTTTATCCCTTCGGGTATACCATCCGTATAGGCTTTTGCTTCGGACAGCTTTGCGACATCCTTAGCTACAACAACTATACCATAAGGATCGTATTGTGGTCTACCTGCTCGACCTGAGAGCTGCTTATACTCCAGTACGCTTATCCTTTTTGTAGAGCCTCCGCTGAAGTACTTGGTGTTTATTATAACAACTCTTGCAGGTAGATTTACACCCATAGCTAAAGTTGGTGTAGCCGCTAAGTATTTTATCAATCTATCCTTAAATGTACGCTCTATAAATCGACGTGCATCATAGGATAGACCTGCGTGATGGTATGAAACTCCGCACTGAATTAAAGGGTGCAACTTTTCGTATTCAAAGTCGTGGAGCTCCTCCTTTAACTTCTTCAATAATAAGTTTAACTCTTCTTTGTTTTCTTTTGGTAGGTTTCTACACACAATTGGAGCATATGTGTACGCCAGTTCTTCAACAGCTTTTCTTGAATATTTGAACTCTAAAACATTGAAACCTTCATTAATTGCTTTAAGGATCCAGTACTCTGTTAAATCCTCTACATGAATAGTTGTTTGAGTTCCCATAGACGATAGTTCTCTAGGTAACAATAAGACCCAGCTGCGCCCACTTTTGTATGTATGTATCTCGTATAGTTTGACAGGACGCCAATTAGATTTAACGAGTTTAGCGTTAAGCCAGTTAGCAACTTCTTCAGGATTGCCTATGGTTGCAGAAAGACCGACTATTTGAATACCTAAGAGTTTAGCCCTAATAGCTATCATCTCAACTATATGTCCTCTACTTTCATCACCAAGCATATGCAATTCATCAATTACTATAACACCTACTTTGTTGATCCACTTAGGCCTTTTCCTAAGTATAGAATCTAGCCTCTCGTATGTAGTGATAATTATGTTGAAGACCTCTAGATTCTCAACCTCTTCCTCGGTAACTACGTAATCCCCTACTGAAATCCCTACCTTTACACCATACTTCTCCCAAAACTTAAATTCCTCATACTTTTCATAGGCTAACGCTTTCAAGGGCGTTGTATATATGCCTTTCTTGTTATTTAAGTATGCATTTAACAACGCTATTTCGCCGATCAATGTTTTACCACTAGCTGTAGGAGCTACAACAACTATGTTTTCGCCATTAAGAAGACCTCTATCCAGAGCTTCTAGTTGAGGTGGCGTGAACTTCGTTATTCCTCTCTCGATAAAACCTTGTTCTATTAGTTTAGGCAACTTCTCTAAATTGGTACTCACCTATTGTAGCACCTAAGACATAGTTTAAAACTCTAGGCATAAATATATTGCAGGCTATTGGAAGTATTTAACTACTTAAATCAAAACTTATCTATAGTAACTTTAAGGAACAAGTACAATCGGTATAAAAATGTGATGTTAGTGCATTGAATCTGCTTGTTTATGGTTATGTACAAGCTTCTTAGAGGCCTCTATATACTTTGACAATATCTGGAAAGCCTTTAGTAGATCATCCTTAGAAACAACTATTATAGTATCGGTATAACACGATTCTATGTGTACAATGTTTACGCTATTCATTGCTAATATGTTGCTTATACACGATATAACCCCAGGGGTATACATGATTTCTAGGGGGCTTACAATAACTATTGCAGCATAGTCTTTTTGAAGGTTAACGATATCTTCTTTTTCTAGTTTACGCAAAACCTCTTCAGCAGTTTCATTATCTAGAATAATTGTGGTTACAAGAAGACTCTGCATTATTGCTATAAACCTCGCTCTCTGAGTTAGGAAAGGTATTATTGTGGCTATCTTAATAAATCCTGTGTTTCTCAATGTTATTATGGTAATACCTGTTCTTATCTCAATAGACGATCTAGCGAGTATTTGCATTACATCTCTTCTTACGATACTGAATTCTTTTAAAGCTTTATCAGCGAATCTAATTAAAGACATTTTAATTGTATCAGGGGGTACCATACGACCTAAGATTTCACTTACTAACGGGGCTATTTTTCTGGAGAGTTTAGAGTAATTTACTATATCGTTCAATATGCATTGTAGTATACATGGATCAGATGTTACTATCTCTTTAACTATCTGCGAAATAGAGCTCATAGTTCTACCCGGAACATTAAATTATTAGTTAAGTTATATTTGTTTCACTAACCAGAAAAGGCCGTTATCATAAACAGTAATTTTAGTCTAGATGGTAAGGGATATGAAGGTAGTTTTAGCATATTCAGGTGGACTAGATACATCAGCTATACTTGTTCTCCTTAGAAAAAAATACAATGCTGAAGTAGTTACGGTTACAGTTGATGTTGGCCAAGAAGAGGAGCTTAATGGTGTTGAAGAGAGAGCCTATAAACTAGGATCTATTAAGCATTACACTATTGATGCTAAGAAGGAATTTATTGAAGAATATGTATTTAAAGCTATAAAAGCTAACGCTCTATACGAGGGAAAGTACCCCTTAGGAACAGCTTTAGCTAGACCCATTATAGCTAAGAAGATAGCTGAGGTAGCCATTAAGGAAGGTGCGGATGCTGTAGCACATGGTTGTACAGGCAAAGGTAACGACCAAGTTAGGTTTGATCTAACATTGAAAGCTTACCTAAAGCCTGATGTAAAGATCTTAGCCCCAGTAAGAGAACTTAGATTAACCAGAAAGGATAGTATAAAAATTCTAGCTGAAAATGGCTACGAGGTACCAACGCAGCACAAGAAGTACAGCATAGATGAAAATTTATGGTCTAGGAGTATCGAAGGAGGAATACTCGACGATCCGTTTACCGAGCCTCCTGAAGACATATTTGAGTGGACCACAGACCCCATTAAAGCACCTAACGAACCATTGTATTTAACTATAGAATTCAGTAGAGGTATACCGATAAGAATTAATGAAGAAAAGCTAGACCCAGTAGAACTAATAAAGATGTTGAACAAAGTGGTTGGCTCTCATGGTTTTGGGCGCATAGACCTTATAGAAAGCAGGGTTGTGGGCTTAAAGAGTAGAGAAGTTTACGAAGCCCCTGCAGCTTTGACATTGATAGAAGCACATAAAGACTTAGAAAGAATGGTGTTAACGCCAAGAGAACTTAGGTTTAAGCATTTTATTGATAATATGTGGGCAGACCTAGTATATCAAGGCCTCTGGATAGACCCTCTAAGAAGCCACATAGAGAAGGTTATAGAAGCAGTTAACAAATATGTATCAGGCGAAGTTAGGGTTAAGGTGTTCAAAGGTTCGTTAACTGTTGTTGGTAGAAGAAGTCCGTTCTCACTATACTCGCAGGAATTGATAGATTACAACCTAGGATGGTACCCAAGTGACGAAGAGGCAAGGGGTTTTATAAATATCCATGGACTCTACGCAATAACAGCATTAAACGTTAGAGGTATTAATGGTGATGAATAGGTACAAAGTTCTAATAGGGGGAGAGTCTGAGAGTTCTACAGATGCGTACACCTCTAGTTTTCAATTCGATAAAATCATAGCAAAGTACGTAGCAATGGTTATGATAGTCCATGTTAAGGAGCTAGTTAAAAAGAAGTTAATAGAAATAGACCCAGCTAAAGCCATAATCAATGAACTCATAGACATAGCTGTAAGCAATGGTGAAAAACTATATAGTTGGGCGAAAAACAAGGGAGAAGTATATGAAGATATTTTTGAAGCACTTGAGCTATACCTCTACGATGTTGTTGGACCCGATGGTGGTAGAATAGCTATTGGCAGAAGTAGGAATGACCATATTGCTGCAGTACTAAGGTTAGCATTAAGAGATAAAGTTTTAGACATAATTCATAAAGTTCTAGAAATTAGAAAGGTACTTATAGATAAAGCAGTAGAGTACAAAGATAAGGTATTCCCTTTCTACACACATGCACAAGTTGCGCAATGCGGTAGTGCTGCTCAATATTTTCTAACATACGAACAGATATTTACAGATATCTACGCAATGCTAGTGCATAGCTTAGACTATTTGAATAAAAACCCCTTGGGATCTGGAGCAGCTACGGGGAGTATAGTTCAGCTCAATTTAGATGAAATTTCAAAGGAACTTTGTTTATCAGCGGAGATTTTACCCCCCTATTATGCCACAGGCTCAAGGCTTTTTCTTATATACGTGCTATTCATACTTTCAATGGCTATGTTGGAGATAGGAAGATTCGTAGAAGACATGATGCTTC
Source organism: Ignisphaera sp. (assembly GCA_038892955.1). GTDB lineage: Archaea > Thermoproteota > Thermoprotei_A > Sulfolobales > Ignisphaeraceae > Ignisphaera. The sequence goes on along the minus strand of JAWASI010000024.1, from coordinate 6,167 downwards.
TCGTAAACGCTCTTAAACATGGAGTTGAAGTAGCGAAACACCATATATCGACAAGCAGCATTATGCCTCATAAGAGAAACCTTGTAACACTGGAGATAGCAAGGGCAAAAACATCAAAGGTTTTAGGAGCTTTATCGGCGTTGATGTCTATATACAAGTCGGTACCCTACGGTTATAACCTAGATTTTCAGGAGATGAACTACATAGCTTTTGAATCCATAAAAGACATTGAAGAAACACTCGAGATAATTAAAGACTTTATTGCTACGTTAGAACTCAAAGAAGAGGTAGTTAAGGAATATCTAAAGGATAAACCCTGTTGGAGTAGCGATTTGATTGAGTACATAGCTACTATATCAGGGAAGCCCATTAGAGAGCTCTACGCTGAATTAGCTAAAGTACTTCAAAAGTATTTGGTGGGCGACATCAGCTCTTTGAAAGAGTTTCTAACAAGATACAGTATTGGTGAAGAAGAAGTACAGTCTTTGTATAAGATAAAACCTTTTGAGAAATCCCTAGACCAAGCGATAAATCACGCCTTGAATAGGTTGCAAGAAAATCTTAAAGAGGTAAAACGAGTAAACGAAGGCTTAAAACGATGTAACGAAATGCTTATAAGAAACTATCGGTAAGTCTAGGTGAGGGTCTTTGCATCGACAATCAATAGCGCAATTAATATGTCGAGAAACTAAGTTGAAAGCGAGATTGCTACTTGAGGACGGAACAGCAATAGAAGGTTGTGGTTTTGGTTATCCAGATACAAGAGTAGGAGAAGTAGTTTTTACAACCAGCATGACAGGTTATACAGAGGCTTTAACAGATCCAAGTTATGCAGGCCAAATACTCGTTTGGACACATCCTATGGTAGGGTGTTACGGAGTTCCATCAAGAGATCACAAGATTGCAGATGTACCGTTAAACTACGAGTCTGATAGAATTCATGTAGAAGGATTCGTAGTAACAACCTTACCTCCACCAAACCATTATCTGAGTGTCACATCGCTTAATGATTGGCTTAGTAAATCTAAGGTTCCAGGAATGTACAATGTAGATACCAGGGCTATAGTTAAAAAGCTTAGAGAATACGGAGTTATGATGGGGGTTATATCAGTCTTTCCTCAAAATGAAGATGTAAGTTGGGATGAATTAGAGAATAAGCTAAAATCAGCAGAAAGATATGAAAGTATAGACTTTACATATTTAGTATCGCCAAGAAATACCATTGTGCATGAACCTCCATCAAAACCTGTAGCAACTATAGCTGTTCTAGATTGTGGTGTTAAATATGGTATTTTAAGGTGGCTCCTAAAGTTGGGGTTCAGAGTTATAAGATTCCCTTGTTGGTCAAATCCTAATGAACTTATCGATGTAAGCGATGGTATTATTATTAGTAACGGTCCTGGCAATCCTGCTCTACTTAGGAAACAAATTAACACGGTTAGAGAAATTATTTTCTCAGGAAAACCTGTTCTTGGAATATGCTTAGGTTCTCAACTTATATCCCTAGCATTTGGGGCTAATGTATACAAGCTTAAGTATGGACATAGAGGTCCTAACAAAGGTGTAATAGATGTTCTAACTAAGAGAAGCTATATAACAACGCAAAACCACGGATTTGCTGTTCATGAAGAATCGCTGCAAAACGAAGAACTGATCGTATGGTTCAAGAATATAGATGATAAATCTGTAGAAGGTGTTATTCATAAAAAGCTCCCAATAATTGGCATTCAATTTCATCCAGAAGGCGGCCCAGGTCCTCACGATACAACATGGGTTTTCGATTTATTTAAGAAAGCGGTGCTTAATCATGGAGTCAGTTAAGAAGGTATTGATAATAGGCTCCGGTGCAATTAAGATTGCAGAGGCAGCAGAGTTTGATTATAGCGGTAATCAAGCGCTTAAAGCTGTTAAAGAGGAAGGTATAGAGGTAGTTCTCGTTAACCCAAATATAGCTACCATACAGACAAGCTATAGATTTGCTGACAAGGTCTACCTAGTTCCTCTGAAACCGGAATTTATCGCTAAGGTTATAGAGAGGGAGAGACCCGATGGAATAATGATTGGTTTTGGCGGCCAAACAGCGTTAAGCATAGGTGTTAAACTTCATGATAGTGGAATTTTATCGAAGTATGAGGTTAAGGTCTTGGGCACACCTATTGAAGGTGTAAGGAGGGCTCTTTCTAGAGAACTTTTTCAGAAAACAGCAAGAGCCTTCGGAATCCCTATACCGCCAAGTAAAGCTGCGCATAATGTTGGAGAAGCACTAGAAGTTGCAGAGGAAATAGGCTACCCAGTTATGGTTAGGGTTAGCTTTAATCTTGGTGGTGCAGGAAGTTTTGTGGCATGGAACGATAAAGAGCTTAAGAAGAAAATACTAGCAGCTTTTGCTCAATCAGAAATAGGCGAAGTTTTAATCGAAAAGTACCTTTATCATTGGAAAGAAATTGAATTCGAGGTTGTAAGAGATATTGACGATAACGTAGCGGCTGTTGCATGCATGGAGAACCTAGACCCCATGGGCGTACATACGGGGGAATCTATAGTTGTTGCACCATGTCAAACGCTTACTGATTATGAGTACCAGTTATCCAGAAACTTATCTATAGCAACAGAGAGAGCTATAATGCTTGTAGGTGAAGGAAATGTACAAGTTGCTATAAATCCTAGGAATAGCGATGAAATGTACGTTATAGAGACGAACCCGAGGATGTCTAGAAGTAGTGCTTTAGCAAGCAAAGCAACGGGGTATCCACTAGCGTATATAGCAGCTAAACTTGCGTTAGGCTATAAACTCTATGAGGTTGTAAATAAGGTTACAGGCAGAACCTCGGCTTGTTTTGAGCCTAGCTTAGACTACGTGGTTGTAAAGGTTCCTAGGTGGGATCTTGATAAATTCGAGTATGTTGTAAAACAAATAGGTACAGAGATGAAAAGCGTTGGAGAGGTTATGGCCATAGGGAGGACATTTCAAGAAGCTTTACAGAAAGCTATTAGAATGTTAGATATAGGTGAAATAGGTGTCGTTGGCGGATCGGTATACGAAGATGATAATATCTCAATTGAATATACTATGAATAAAATTAAGAATAGAGAGCCCTATTGGCCAATATGGGTTGCAAAAGCGTTCAAATACGGAATAGATGAAGATACAATATATGGATTAACGGGTATAGACAAACATTTCTTAAAACAAATCAAGGAGTTGGTGTACATATATGAAGATCTTAAGAAAAGAAATCTAGATGATCCAGAGTTACCTAAGTTAATTGCTGAAGCTAAAAGGAAAGGATTTAGCGATGAGCAAATAGCTAAAGCTCTAAGGCTACTACCTGATATCTTAAGGGAATACAGGGAGAAACACGGTATAACGCCAGTAGTTAAGCAAATAGATACATTAGCTGCAGAATGGCCTGCCCAAACTAACTACCTATACTTAACCTATAACGGATGGGAACATGATATAGATTTCAGTAGCTCTAAACCTAAGATAATAGTCCTTGGTGCTGGAGGTTTCAGAATCGGTGTTAGCGTAGAATTTGATTGGTGCGTGGTAGCTTTTTCTGATGAAGCAAGGTCTAGAGGGTACGAGGTTATAGTAGTAAACTATAATCCTGAAACTGTATCAACTGACTGGGATATTAATGAGAAGCTATATTTCGATGAGATATCAGTGGAGAGAATTCTAGATATCTACAAGCTAGAGAAACCGACTGGTGTTGTAGCATTTTTAGGTGGTCAAATAGCTAACAACATCGCTTGGGAACTAGAGAAAAGAAATATAGTGTTATTAGGAACATCGGGTAAAAGCGTTCACATAGCGGAGAATAGGGCTTTGTTCAGCGAATTATTAGATAAGCTGAAGATTAAACAACCTAAGTGGATTACAGCAACAAACATAAAAGAGGTTCTTAAATTTGTTGATGAAGTAGGTTTCCCAGTTCTTATTAGGCCAAGCTACGTACTTAGTGGTACAGCAATGGCGGTAGCAAAAAACGTCGATGAATTGCTGCAATACGTTTCTAAAGCAGCTAAGATATCGCCTCAATACCCTGTAGTAATATCCAAATTTATAGATAACGCTGTTGAATTCGAATTCGATGGTGTAGGAGATCGAGATACTGTTATAGGGGCCTTCATAGAGCATATAGAGCCAGCAGGGGTCCATAGTGGTGATGCAACGATGGTTTTACCGCCGAAGTATCTACCTAGAACAGCCATTTTACAGGCTGCGAAAATAGTTAAAGCGTTGAGTTCAAGTTTAGAGATAAAAGGGCCGTTCAATGTTCAGATGCTGTATAAAGATGGCGATGTATATGTGATAGAACTTAACTTAAGGGCTAGTAGGTCAATGCCTTTTACAAGTAAAGTCACAGGCTATAACCTGATGAATGCAGCTGCAGAGGTTGCATTAGAAGGTATGATCAGAAGCGTTGTTGAGCGTGGTAAACTCAACCTTTTGGTGCCAAGGTGGTATGGCGTTAAATCTCCACAATTTTCATGGTCTAGATTAAGAGGGGCATATCCATTCCTAGGATCCGAAATGAGGAGCGTTGGAGAGGTTGCATCAATATCTAATGTATATGAGGAAGCTTTGATGCTTAGTTGGCTTAGCGTTCAAGAAAACAGGGTTCCAAATAAAAATGAAAAAGTACTAATCTACACACCTAACCAGGAGTACGTAGACATATTAAGTGAGGTAGCTAAAATCTTGAATGACATGGCTTATGCTACAATAACTATTGAATCTATGGACATTAAGAATGCTGAGGTTTTAAGTATAAAACAAGCAGAGAAAGAACTCATGAATAAATCGATTGGCATCATCATGACCACTGGATATAAGCCGGAGAAAGACTATGCAATAAGGAGAACAGCCGCTGATATGGTTATACCTTTAGTATTAAATCACAAGTTAGCTTATGAGTTAGCTAAAGCCATGAATTACCTAAAGAATAGAGGGAACCCAGAAGTTAAAGATCTGAAGGAACACTGGGTTAAAGTCGAGGATATAACAGAAGTCTACGGATAAGGGAAATCAACCTCTTAACTATTGTACTGAGTCCTTTTATATCATTATACATCAGATTTCTTAGAGACATTCTTTATGTTAAGTTAAACCAAACAACATATATTCTTTGCTTTAACATTACAATATACCTGTGCAAATATGTCTCGTGAATACCCTAAGTACGTAATAACAGCTGTTGGAGCTATACTCATACATAACGGTAGGATCCTCCTCATAAAACGAGGATCTGAGCCGGGTAGAGGACTATGGAGTATACCTGGAGGTGCAATAGAGGTGGGCGAGAGTGTATTCAATGCTGCTCGAAGAGAACTTCGTGAAGAAACAGGTATAGACGCGAAACCTCTTGGAATAATAGATGTAGTAAATTTAATTGTCAGAGATAGGGATTCTAAACCTAAATATCACTACGTTATTTTAGGCATATTATTTGATGAAAGAACAATATCAGGTTCACCTAGACCGGGTGGAGATGCTATCGATATTTCTTTTCTACCTTTAGAACACGTATTGAAGGAGGATAATGTATCGAAAACCACTAAAGCTCTTGTAACCAAACTTTTAAGAGGTAACATAGAGGTAATCGGAGTAGATGAAGTATCTTTTTATGATCTATATTAACTAGAAAATTGTAGATATAGGGGTTATACAGTTACTCATATCTGGGGGCTAGGTTGTAACGCTATTCTATTGGATATTTGATTTTATATTATCAGCGCAATTCATTTCTATCATCTATCAATTTCGGTGGAGGTTCATCATATACGTCTATTCCTCTAGAATCTATCTACCTAATAGCTTTTCTTACACATACAGAATATACATCGTGATTGAGAAATTAGTTCATAAACTTTTGGAAACTTCTAAAAATCGGGTTCTCTATGGGTGTATGTCGATTATGCGGCTATAGTAGTATAATTGTTAGTAATGTTATCAGTGTTTGCGCTAAATGCTTAAGGGAAAACAAAGATGCCCTTGAAATAGCCATGGAGGTTCATAGGATGTACAGAAGGGGTATAGGTCTTCCTGTAGAGCCGCCGAAAAACCTTAGCGGTGCTAAATGTTCTCTTTGTGTAAATGAGTGCTCTATCCCTATAAATGGCTTAGGTTTCTGTGGTATGTGGGTTAATGAGGATGGGGC
>JAWASI010000023.1:4516-25428 GCA_038892955.1 Ignisphaera sp. | reverse complement strand
ACAAGAGGAATCGGCGCCGCGGTAGTATAGCCCGGTCAAGTATGCGGGCCTCTCGAGCTACAAAAATCTGTGCAGAGAAAGCCCGTGACCCGGGTTCAAATCCCGGCCGCGGCACCATAAATAAAAATAAGCATGAAATTAACATTTATTTATGTGTAGGTCTATTTTAGATGAAAGATGAACGAACTTCTTGCAATAAATTTGCGTGAGTCGAGATGATATAAACATGCGGAAATCAAATACTGCTCTCATGAACTTAAGTGAGCTAGAAATACATATGCTAACTAAAGAGGCCTTAAAAGGTGATATAGAAGCGCTAAAAATAATTGTGGAATTCTTAACTAGATTCAATATACAATCGTTTAAAGTTGTGGCCTACTTAATAGTATACCAAACAATAATGAACTTAGACCCTGAATTAGGTAACGATTGTGAGAAATGCGGAGGTATATGCTGTAAGTCTGGGTCAGAAATACAACTTTATTCATTTGATTTAAAAGACCTAATGAACATTGGTGATCGTGATATAATTAAGGTGATAAAGTGTAACAGTAGTCACTGCTATTTATCACGTCCATGCGTATTCCAAGCTGAATGGAAATGTTCAATCCATAGATATAAACCGTATGCATGCTTATCATATCCATTTGCATCTGGAGATGTACAGTACTCAGTAATAAGTAATTCCCAGCGCATACCACCGTTGCCTGTTATTCCGGAGATATGTATGGCTGCAAAAAAGGTCTGGGCAAAGATATACTCTAAGATAGAAGAATTCAAATTAAAATACAAGAGGACTCCAGAACCTCTAGAGTTATTTAAATTAATGCAAATTACAACCTAAATGCTAACTTGTGAAACAATACAATAATATTTTGAGTTTACTTTCAACTAAGTGTCCAAAAGTATTTAGGTCAAATACTGTTTTTGATTTATTGAATAAAAACATTAAACATATAGTTGAAGTTAATACATGTTTTGATTCAGCACTCAAGACCTAAATCATCTTTTAATCATGCCCACGCGTTCATCATCAAAAGTTATATCCTTTCTCGAGTATTTAAGCTTGTTATGTGCGAAATGTAGTTTTAGTTAAGGTATGTAAAAATATGAAATTAATTAAATGGAAGGATCTCGATGTATTGATTTCAGAAGCAGATATAGTTTTAGAAGTAGTTGAAGCTAGGAATCCCATTGCTACAAGATGTAAAACTGTTGAGAAGATAGTTGAGAAGAAAGGTAAAGATCTCGTGATCATCTTAAATAAATGCGATCTAGTTCCACTAAAAGTTTGTAGAGCTTGGGCTGAATACCTTAATTTATCAGAGGGTGTAACAGCGATTTGCTTTTCATCCAAAATCAACGACACCAGAAAGCAGCTCAAGAAATTGTTGATATCGATGATTACCACTACCCCTGCCTTAGTGGCTGTTGTTGGCTATCCAAAGGTGGGTAAATCTTCGCTTATTAACTCGTTGAAAGGTAAGAGCTCTGCCTCAACTAGTCCTTATCCTGGTTCTCCAGGTTATACCAAAGTTAGCCAAAGGTACAAAATAGCTCCTGGAATATATCTGATAGATACCCCAGGTGTTATACCTGTGCATGACGATGATATAGAGCTTCAAATACGAACACAAACAATTGAAAAAATAGGCAACCCCCTGGTCTTAGCTTTAAAACTAATAGAATATATACTTAAAAACAATAAACACGCTTTTGCAGAAACATATGGAATTGAAGACGAAGACCCCTTAAAAATTTTGGATAGGTTAGCTAGAATAAGAGGGTGGTTTATGGGTAAGGAAAAAGAACCAAATCTTCTTGAATCAGCAAGAGCAATTATAAGAGATTATCTAAGGGGTAAGATAAGGGCCTACGTATTACCTCCAAATACAATATGATTCTTGATCTTAGAGAGAACCTTTGGGAAATGTTCTTCTCCTAGTCCGTAGAACTTAGCAACAGTCTTAAGGAATTCAAAATCAAAAACTATTTTTGATTTAACCATCCTCTCTACATCATAAATTATACGGGTTAGTTTGTCGTCTAAACTCATATTTCTTAGAATAGACTCTTCAAGACTTATGTTGTTTATTCTAGTGGACAAAATTATGTCGATTATCTTATTGAGTTCATTGGGTACACCTATAATAGAGCCCCGTAGTTTAATAGCTTTTCTGGGGAAGTTAAGCCTGTTTAGCTTATACATCATATATGTTGCGTAAGGTCTAGGATACAGCCTATCGATAATACCGCCTACAATAAAATAGCTATACTTATGCACATCGTATTCTGTTAACTCATCTGAAGCGTAAGGATCTAGTACTACGGTATGTTGAGGATTTAGTGATTTATAGAATCCTTCTGGAGTATGGTAAGCTACAATATTCGGTATAAGTGTTTGAAGTCTATGCCTAATTTCTGAAGTTGCTGAGACTAAAACTATGTTTAAATCTGTTAACCACCTCCTAATAGTAGTTATAGCAATAGCTAACTGTTTTATCAAGCTATGCTTTTCTTTATCGTGATGAATTTCCCAAAGACTTAGATCGATAATAAATAAAGGAGTTCTAGGTAATATCCAAAGCATTTTTTCCTTAATGTTCTCGGTAATATCTTTTGTACAATACGAGCTTCTTAATATAATTGCATCAGAACTAATACCTTTCTTGGCGGTATTTACAAGTAATACATTTTTGTAGAAACCCATCGGAACACCTTGCGCCTCGTCAAGACATATTTGAATTCTTCCTAGAAGTAATGATATAGCTAGATATGCGAGAATATCTTCACAACTGTTTTTAGATTTAGCCGGGATACTGGGTAAAATATGTTTATCGATAGCTATAACACTTATACCATTATCTCTTAAAACTTGGGCAAAAATGGTTGCCACAATGTTTGGGCTATAGTGCATTATCTGAGCCTAGCGTGATAACCTAGGTACTATTTAGTCTTGTATTGTTCTATTATTTCGTTTTCTAGAGTCTTAACGACATTCTTATACATATATATGCTCTGTGTAGTTAATGGATCTAAACCCCTAAATTGGGCAATATAGACGCTAGTTAAACCTGCTATAAGAGAGCCTAAGAGAAATCGTTCTACTATGTTACCACTGAGCTTAAGGTTTATTGTCTTAATGCCTTGGGATTGCAAGTAATCGTCGTAGAACTTGATGAGCTTATTTTCATACTCTAGGTCAGAGTCTATTAATATTGCCGCATCTTTTACCTTGCTTTTCTCCCATCCAACGATATCGTTGTGGAAGAGTTCCGGGAGGATTTCTACTTTTACTGGAATCTTAGAATTTTCATTTAATTCATTTTTAAACCTAAGTGCTAGGGCTTGATACCTTGTTGAAGTTACTATTACCGGGATGGAACATCTTGAAAGTAGATCAGCGATATCCTTTGCTAAGCTTGAAGCCTCGCTAACTTTATTCAAGATTTCTATCGACGATCTCAGCATCTGTAAAGACATAACTTCTAAACCACAACTTTTTAAAAGTCTTATTGAGGCGATGAACATCATTGGTAAGGCTAACCTCGGAGCTAAGCCGCTCCTAATAACAACGTAGGGTAAGCTCTTTGACTTAGCTAAATCAAGTAGCCTACCACCAGATGCTACAACGCCAACCTTAGCTCCACGTTCTAAGGTAATAAGTGTAGACGATATTGTTTCTAGAGTGTTACCAGAATAACTTATAGATAATACATAGGTATTAGGGTTAATTAAATTTCTAGGTATATAAAAATCCTTGAAAACCCTTATATCTATGTTGCTGAATTCTGAAGCTATGGTTGTAAGCATATCACCAACAATGCCACTCCCACCCATGCCTGTTACAATAATTTTCTCTATATTACTAGCGTTGATAACGTTATACAGAGGGTAGTCAAAAGCTTCTAATGCGTAGTAGTACCACTGTAAATAATGTTCTAACATTTTAACACCATACTTTGAAAAGTCTAGACTACGTTAAAAAATAATATAGTATTTAAAAGCCAAGAGTCTCACTTTTTAGGGTTAAAAATGGGTTTACAATGGCCTAGACATCATCTATGTATATTCAAAACTTTTAAGCTTAGCATAATTAGGGGTTGTGGGAAAACTATGCCTGTATTTATATCAGATGAAAACAAGTTTTTAGAGATTGCAAAGAATGCCATAGAATGCAGGGTTAAAAAAGTTGAGAAGAAGAGTATAGTAAAGCTCAAAGCAAGAACAAAGCGCTACTTATATACATATGCTATATCAATGGATAAAGCTAATGCAGTTATGGAAAAATTAAAATCAGTATGCAAAAATATTAAAGAGGTCTAAGTGATGTGATATAATCCCATCTGATGAATGATGATGGCCGGCGCTTCTGAAGATATTTAATAGTACTTAGTATAATCAATTACCGTATAGCTCGTGATTTCTAAAGATATAGCTCTAGTTGGACATAGCTTAACACAGCCGTAACACGCAATACAGAGTTCATCGATAACTTTAATATTCCTATTTTCATATCTGAATACCTGTGTTGGACAAAATTTTAAACATAAATTACATAAGTTACATTTTGATTTATCTATCCTAACTTTTGCCTTCACCATTTTGTACACCTAATAGACTAACTTTCTAATATCTACAGAGCTTAACATAGTTTTGTATATCATTATTTAGAACAAAATTTGAGTCAATTGTATTATAACCAAATTAATTGTAATCAAAGGACTTATTTAGTTTTAGTTATGCAATACATATTACCTATATGTTAAATAGGTTAAGCAATAATACAAAAAGTTAAAAAACTTCAGAACTTTTAAGTAGTAAGTGCTTCGGTGAGGTAAACCTGTTAAGGTGAAAAAATGATTGATGAATTGAACGTAGCATTATTAGTTTCGGTAGCGTATGTAGCACCGTATATAAACACTGATGGAGTTACAACACTTAGTAATGAAGAAGTTCTTAAGTTAATAGATATGTACAACGATGAAGTTGAAAACTATATTAGGCTAAAAGGAGTAAAAACGGTATCCCCAGAATCTATTAAAGAAGATGCATACGTACTATGCAATAACACCTTAATTCATGTTGGAGTCTTTGAAGGTGGGTATATACCTTCTGAATACTTGCTTAGATATAGGAAGATTTGTAGCGATACAATTATGTTACATACTCACCCGGTACCTCTACCTATACCCACACCAGAAGACTTGGTATCAATGTATCAATTAGGGTATAGAATAGAATGTATACTAAGCAAAGTAGATGAGGTAGTAGCCAGGATGGTATGTGTTGAACCTTTGAATGAGTTTAAGGATATCGTACTTGTTATGGAGAACTTCGCCGAAAAAGTATATAGCTTAATCGACAAATACATTGTTGTTAGAGATGAACTTGGAGTACGGTTTTTACCTTATCCTTCGGGTAAAAATCTTAGAAAAATAGAGAACGAATTTGTTTCGGTTATGAAAAAATATTGTAGGATTAGCATAGTTTCCTTTGATTTGAATAGAAGAGAGTACGAGCTTGATACAATATCTTAATCTTAACGTTTTGCCTAGGATTTGACAGCTGTTTTACTGTGTTAAGTTTTTGAAGGTTTTTGCAGGATTTTTGTGCTGGTGTAGGTATTTGGGATGATCTGGGTAGCTCGGAGCATTACCCTCATCACCACTTAGGGACCAAGCTAGATGAGGGCCTCGCGCTGTTGAGCTCGAAGAGTGCTCATGACCTCTGCATAGAGTGGCTAGTAGCCACGGTGAAAGGTGGAGTAGGTGCAATCCACCCTAGGAGTACCTACGAAAATCTGGGAATGGGGAATAGTTATTCTTGGCTAAACATATTTGCATAGAGAGATATTAGATGCTGTAAATTACTTTTTTGCAGAGGTACAACTTTTAATGATGTTATATCGTATAGGTAGGTATCACCTAAAACAACATTCCTCAAATAGGTTAAGTCTTCTTTATCTAGGTTAAAGAACTTTCTAGCGATATTAAATAGTTTTTCTAGTTCTTCTCGAGATCTTTCTTCAGGTTTTTTTAAGAGTTCTATAGGTATTAGTGGGATGACACCGTAAGGGTATGCAAACGATGCAAAACTTATATTGCTTTTTGATATTTGTATAACCTTCTTTATATGCTTGGCCACGATATAGTTTTGCCCTTCTAAAATAAAATCTAGGGGAACTACTGCAGTTTCAACTTCTATACATACATCTAAAGCTCCTTGTCTAGCATAAATATCGCATTTAGTTAAACCTACAGTTTCTTCTATAGATACATATTCAAAGCCTTTACCTATTAAGTAAGAGTACATGAGAATTTCTGCTAATATGTGAGTTAACGGCAGACCTTTATCGAGAGATCTTAACGCTTTATAGACCACTACCTCAGCTAGAGATAACCTTAATTTGTTGAGAAAAAGTAACAAGGTTGTACGAATATCGACATTATTTATCAATTTAATCCACTTTATCAAATCTTTTATTACCTATGCGCTTTTTAAGGTTTAACAGGATTTAAGCGGATAAAAGCTATGGGAATACCATGATTACTATAGTTATCTCGTACTATGTCCTTGACCCTGCAGGAAGAGGTATAGCTAATAAGATAGCCGAACTCATTAAATGTGAACATATAGTTGGTATTAGCAACCTAGGTCTAGAAGGTCTTAGAGATGCGCTTATATGCAAGGATAGGAAAATACTTATGTTAGGCTTTAAATTAGATGTTATAGAGCTTGATGTTTTAGAAAAACTATCTGATATCACTAAATATATAGTGGTCATCTCAAGACATAGCGCTAAATCAGGTAGACCAAGCCTTACAACTCATACACCTGGAAATCCCTGGGGAAGGAATGATGCTGGTGGAAAACCTTGGGAAATTCCTCCATCGAATCCAAACTTAATGTGGTATACATTGAAGGAGCTACAAAGATTTAGCGTTGAATATGCGTTGAAAGACTATGAGGTATGTTATGAGGTGACACATCATGGACCTACATCTGTAACAAAGCCTATAACATTTGTGGAACTAGGTAGTAGCGAAAATGAGTGGAATAATAGCGTTGCCCATGATGTTGTAGCCTTAGCTTTGCTTTCAGCTATAGACAGAACAGAGAATGAGAAACCTAATTGTATTACATCGGTAGGGTTTGGGGGCACTCATTATGCACCACTTTTTACGAGAAGAGCTTTTGAAGAGAACGAGTGCTATGGTCATATAGTGCCAAACTATGTAATTAAGGAACTGTCGTTAGATGAGCTAAGGAGTGTTGCTGGGAAAGCCATGGATTTAACCCCTGGTTGCCGTAGGGTTGTTGTAGAGAAGATGCGGAAAGAAGTTAGAAACGTTATAGAGGATGAAGCTAGTAAACGCGGTTTAGAGGTTATAAGGTACTAAAGTAGTTTATCCTCAAAAATTAAAGACTTATCTTTTCGCCATTGATTGGTGCATAGAAATCTATACCTAACTCTTCTTTAACTTTGTAGCCAAGGGTGTAGATTGAGTCCTCAGAACCATGAATAAGCACCAGCTTCTCGAGACCCTTAACTGATTTCACTATATTTAATAGATCATCTGATCCTGCATGGCTTGAGAAATCAAACCAGAAGACTTTAGCTTTAATCATTTGTTCTCCTTCAGCTAACGTACCGTTTACAAGCAAGCTTCTCCCAGGTGTTGTAGGTGATTGAAAGCTTACTAACACTATAGCATTCCTTGGATTAAAACCAAGCCTCTTAACGTAATAAGCGGCAGGACCACCTTTAAGCATACCAGCTGGTGCCACAATTATATTGCCAGGTTCACTGCATATTTTCTTTCTCATTTGAGAATCTTTAACAGCGCTAAATATTGTGTAGGCTTTCTTCAGCAAGTTTACTTTATTTATGTACTTGTCGTATTCTAGGTACACAGTCATTATATCTCGGGCCATTCCATCATAATAAACACTTGCATAAGGCATTTTTTCAGCTAGTAATGCTAATATTTCTTGTGCTCGTCCTAAGGAGAATGAAGGGATTAATACATTACCACCTTCCTCTAATACTGTTTTTAATGTTTCTACAAATTTTTCTTCAACTCTACCTCGAGGAGGATGGTTAAAAAGTCCATAGGTACACTCCATAACCATTACATTGGCTTCTACTCCAGATAGAGTAACGCCTTTTACAAGCCTTGTATCAATTGTGTTTACATCGCCTGTGTAGAGAACTGTTTTATTCTTTACGAACACTCTAAACATAGAACTTCCCGGTATATGTCCTGCATTCAGAGCTTCTACCTGTATTCCATTGATTTCCGCAATCTCTCCAATGTCTATAGCTTTAGAGTTATCAAGCATTGTAACTAGCTCTGGATATTCATATGGTAGATAATACCCAGATAACCTAATCATATCTTCTATCATTAGCTTTCCTGTTACCAATGTTAATTTTGTTGCTATAGTTAAAGGTCTTGCTGAAATATATAGAAAAGGCGTAGCACCAATATGGTCTAAATGAGCATGTGTTATTAATATGGCTTTTAATCTTGTTGGCGCAATATGCAAGGGAAAAACAGGTTTATCTTGGTCGTCAAATGCAATACCGTAGTCAAGTAGTACACCTGATTCGCCATTTTCCCAAGTTAGTAATACCGCTGATCTACCGACTTCTCTTCCAGCTCCTAGCACAGTTATATCCACGATACTCAGTCACCTTAGCGTTAAAACCTTGTTCTTAAAACAGATAACCATGTTATGCCGTAGAGTAGCTGGTAATGGGTTCTCTTTGCTCGCTTTTAAGAGTTTTGGTTCATATCTGTACTTGATAGAAAACTATTTAGGATATTAAGTATTTCGGCTATTTTAACCCTTAAGCTCTCTACAACATGATTAGGCAAGACGATACCTTTAGCCCACATAGTTTGAAGAATATCTATAAGCTTATCCATGTTAAGTTGAGATAAAAGTTCAAAAGCATATTTTATCTTCTTAACAGTTATCTCTATCTCTTCCTTATTTAGTTTAACATACTCTATGCCTCTTTCAGTAAGGGTATATACCTTTCGTTTACCATCAGTATAAGAGGTTAGCAGTCCTTCGCTTTCAAGTTCGTGTAGCAATGGATATAGAACACCATTGCTCGGCATGTACTGTAGCTTAAACATGTCGGCTATGAATTTCCTTAATTCGTATCCGTGTGCTTTGCCTAAACTCATTATCGTGTAGAGAATTAAATACTTAAGTATACCTCTAAGTTTAATAGGTGCTATACTATATAGCACTTTATATCGCCGTTAAATAGATTATTAACGAACAGAATATTAATTTTAAATAGCTATATTTATTAAGGTTAAGCCATATGGATAAGGTAGTAATACTAAAAAACGTGGTTAAGATATACACAGTAGGCACAATCAAGGTTTATGGGCTTCGTGGAATAAACCTTGATGTAAATAGAGGAGACTTTATCGCTATAATGGGCCCTTCAGGTTCAGGTAAAACAACATTATTAAACATTATCGGCCTTCTCGATAGACCTACATCTGGTAAAATGTTTATAGATGGTATAGATGTAACCAAGTTAAGCTCAGGTGAAATAGCTAAGATAAGAAATCAAAAAATAGGTTTTGTTTTCCAGTTTTTTAACTTAATTAATAGGCTTTCAGTATTAGAGAACATAGAGATGCCTTTGATTGCACGGGGAATTCCAAAAAGTAAAAGAGTTGATATGGTTAAGGAAGCTCTGCTTAAGGTTGGTGGAGACCTTAGTTGGCTCTACAAGAGACCTACCCAACTCTCTGGTGGTCAACAACAGAGGGTAGCTATAGCGAGAGCTATTGTTGGTGATCCCGAGATCATTTTAGCTGATGAACCGACCGGAAATCTTGATAGAGCTAGTGCTAAGGTTGTTATCCAAACCTTTATGGAGTTAAATAGAGGAGGTAAATCTATTGTGGTTGTAACTCACGACCCTGAGGTTGCTAATTGCACGAGCAAGATATACGTTATCAGAGATGGGATAATGGCAGGCCTACGTGAACCTATTAAGGATGAATGTATTTTGTATACGGCATAGATAAATACTTGCTATAAACTTCCTATCTAACCTAATTTGATCTAAGTTCTCAAATCATAACATAACTTTGATTACACCTACTATAACTTCTTCATTCATATCTTAGTGCAACAGCTGGAGGAATTTTTGCAGCTCTATACGCTGGTAGAATACCTCCAGCAATGCCTACAAGTATTGTTAGACTTACCGCTTTTGAAATATTGTATACACTAATTCTAGGAGCAGCCCTTATAATCATTACAGCTTGTGCAGCAGCCCTTAGCTCAAATCCTCTTAAAGCTAATACGTGTGCTCCAATAATTCCTAATGAAATCCCTATTGATCCTCCAACCAAACTCATTATAATACTCTCCATGAGTATCATAATGAGAACCTGGGTATCCGTAAAACCTATAGCCTTTAAAACACCTATCTCCCTAGTTCTCTCAATAACTGATGTTATCATTGTTGCTGCGACACCCGCTATTGCTACAGCAAATGCTGAGAGTGATGCTGCAAATGATATAAAGTTCATTGCACCAATAATAGAACTCGCAATATTTGCAATACTTTGGAATGATATTATTGATGCTGAATTGCCGTAAATTTTCCCTAGTTCTCTAATAAGCATGGGAATATACTCACTTCTTTCAGCTAATACGAAGATACCGCTCCATTCGTTTAAACCGAGAATTCTTTGTCCACCGGATAATGGTAGGAATATTGTTGTATCAGGGCTAAGAATAAAAGCTCCCCCAAACTCCTTGAGAACAGCTGCAACAGATATAGATACTCTCCTAATTTCTGTTCTACCACCAGTTGGTCTCATGTATGTTAAAGTTATGACATCTCCTAGTTCGTAAACTCTGTTATTGTTATCGTCAAAAGCTATTTTATGGCCTACGACAGCTTTTAAGTAATCGACGTCAGAAGGTATGTACCCCTCTGCTATTTCTAGCCCTCTTATAGTCTCAAATACTATGTCTATCGGTATTGCATAAACGAATACTATTCTAGTCTGCGTTCCTACCTTTACCTGTGCTTGTATAGAATAGAATGGTTCAGCCCTCTTAACGCCAGTTAAAGCCCGTATTTGATTTAGATCACTATCGCGAAACCTGTACCCAGATTCTGGGAAAAGAACTATAGCATTCTGCCCTAGCCCCTCGATTTGTGTAATAACATAGTCGGCGTATCCGTCTATAACGCTTGATATCATCACAAGAGCTAGAGGACCTATAGCAATACCTACTATAGTTAATAAAGCTCTTGTCCTTCTCTCAGTAAGAGCTTTGAACGCTAGCTTAAGAACATCTAAGACAAAATGTACATAGGGCATCAGATAAACCCATTACTCACTATCAATTCTTTTTATAGTGGTTTCAAGAACTTTGGTGTGAGCTTTTACGTACCTATATAATACATATCCAACAACAATAAGGAATACAACTATGATTAAGATTACTAGGTAGTGATTATACAATGATACTGTTTGTTGTATTAAGGTAGTTGTTAGAGTTTCTGTTAACTGTATCTGCAATGGAAGTGTATAGTTTTCGCTGAGAATTCTCCCATAGTCATCTCTATAGAGTATCTGCAATGAAATTGTGTCGCTAATAATTCTATCAAAATTCATCTCGATCCTAAATACTGATTGTGAAGCAGGGTCTAAATCTCCAATTAAGGTTTCCTGATATTTATCACCATATACAATTCTTACAACAACACTTCTAGCAGAAGCTATTCCATAGTTTGCGATAGTTCCAGAACTAGTTATAAGACCATTTGCAAACCTTGCTCTGGATTCCAGTAATACGATATCTATGAAAGGTTCTACTAGTACTGCTAATGAGGTGTTGAAAAACCATGTATTGCCGTAAACATCGCGATAAACTACAGATAAGGAGAATGGCGCACTCATATACCTTAAGTAAGTTTGGATACCACCTCCCATGGTAATTGATACTGGGTTGTATATTAATGTATAGCTTAGGTTAGTAGTTTTTGCAGGAGGCAGAGTATCTAGGTACTTTACAGCTTGTTGTGGTATAAGTATCGATGAGTAAGGGATAAGGTATACATACACATTGTACAGAGGAGCTGAGCCAGTATTAATAATACCTATGTCCAATGTTGCAACACCTTTAGTAACCCTGATAGATGTTGGTGTAACAATGTTGATTAATTTAGTAGATCCTAGGATACTAATGTTTATATATAATGGAATTCTCCTTACATTGTTCCAATGATCAATAAAACTTAGGGTAGCATTAGCTATATATACCCCTATCTCATTTGTGACTATATTTAACTTTAGGTAGAAGTACATTATATCGCCGTAGCTGAAGGCATAGCTTTGCGCAGATATCACTGGTTGTTGTAAAAGCATAGACGTTATAGACTGTAATTGGTCTAGAGGTATCTGAAGTCCACGAACTTGTTGTAGTACATTCATACTTGACGCTGGTACAGAAGTTCTCGAGGTATTAGTTTCTGATGCTGTAAACCCTCTTGGTAGAGTTATTTCTAAAAGAACACCCTTCATAGACGGGTTATAGTTATTCCGAATAGAAATCATTAACACAGCCCCATACTCTGGAGGTTGTGGAGCTTTACCAACCCATTGAATAGACACAATGTCGATACTCCTACTTAGATCATTTATAGTGATAGTTACGTTATGTTTTTCGTTGATTAACATGTTGGGAACCCCAGATTCAACGATATACCTAGCAATAAGTGTTGCATAGTATCTACCAGGTCTAACATCCTCAACATTTACATTAAACGATACGGTAAATTGTTGAAGACTATTTATGGGCCCTGCTACATATGTTTTAGCTAAATAACCGTTTTTTGTGCTAAAACCTGGCGGAAGAATAAGCTCAAGATCTAGCCCAGAAATTCTGTAGGGCCATCTATTTACAATAGATATTAATAGCGTGGCGTTTTCGGTATTTGGGTAAACAGGCCAGTTATTCTCCCATATACTATCTATGATGTATAAACCTCTTCCTGATGCAGGTTCGTCTACCGGTAATGTTATTTCAAATGATTGAGTATCGTGAATATTTGTTTGGAATTGTGTAAATGCATAATTTACGCTAATTGTAAATCTTATATACCCTCCCGAAGTTAAATTGGCTAAATCTACGTAGAGAGTGGTACTGCACATAGCACCAGGGTTTAACATAGGTGAACATGCGTCTGATTCTTTGACCATTGTAACTGAGTTATTTAATGGTCTAGAATGTACGTAAACACCTTCAATATAATAGTAACCTCTATTAATAATTATTAATGTAAACGGTGCATTCCTCTGTCCCGGCAATACTCTTATAGGTGTTTGAGTTCCCCAATAAACTGACACTAACTCTATAGAGGGTCTATAGTAACTGTAAGAAGCTATTGATATAGGTATTAACAGCTTTTCTCGAAATATTGATAAGGTTTGACCAATTCTAGTTGAATACGTTAAATATATTGTAACATTTCTTAATCCAGAGCTGGCTTTATGCGTCACATCTACATTTATATTTATTGTACACATACCACCAGCTGTAACACCGTTTAAACACGTACCGCTTAATTCATTTAGTTTTAGGTCTTCAGGTAAATCAATATCCGGTTTTATCCACGAAATTTGATATGTTTTTGTGTTCACAATATCTATGGATATTGTAATACCTCTTGCTGAGGGGAGTAAAGGAGAATAGATACCGTTTACCGATGTACGTAAAGCTAATACCCTAAAGGTACTCACATTTTCAGCAGTTTTTATTACTAGCTTATACTCTGCCCAAGCCCTATAGTATGAATCTCTTCCAGTGCTTAGTATAGCTAAAAGATGTAGTTTCACACTTACGCTACTACTATCGTTGATCTCGACGTCTCTGAATAAAATTGTTTGCACTGATCCATAAATCAACGAAGTACTTATCGTTTGTACAGCTGTATTTCTACCTCCTAAGAATGTTGCGTTAAACAATTCTATGGTGGCGATAACATTTTCTATGTTATCTATAGATAGTGATTGAATGGTAATATATATCGATGCTCCGTAGGCTTCAGGACCTGTTAAAGAATTCTCCCATCCATAGTCAACTATAGTTATATTTAATATTGGCTTAAAGACCTGGAGTAATATGGTGAAGTACTCGTTAAACCAGTAGCTACTACCTTGTAGAGTTGTTGCAAGCCCTTCTATACTTAGAACAACAGGGTATAAATTGTCATCAGGTGAAACAATGTTTATAGGACCTATCTCCAAGTATATGTATTGTCCATAACTATAAACATTATTTAAGACTAGGGTTGAACTTCGGTTACCGCTTTCGAAAATCATTTCTTTTGGTAGATAAGCTGTAATCTTAATACCTTCTATTCTATAGCCTGGTGAAGAAACTTGTAAATATGCGTAAGCATACACACCAATAGATGTTGTATAGACTCTATTCTGGCGCCAACCTGCAGATGCAATATTGAGTAACCTTGTAGCAGGTTTTTCAAATACCTTAATGGATACTGTATACGTTGATGTAAAACTATAGAACGCATTGGACGTAGAATCATAAGCAACACCTTTTAAAACAACCTTCACCGGATATTCGCCTTCAACAATATTTGTTTGTATAGATATTCCTGAAAACGATAAAGTCGTCATGGAACCGCGCCGAATAGTTAACCCAGATATAGTAATCGATGAGGGGTAGAACCCTAGGGGAAGTTGTAGAAGAGCTACAGCATCGCTTACGTCAACAACATCGTGGTTTTGTATAACTATATTCAAAGTTGCTCCTTCGGTACCCGGGTACACTTCGCCAGATAACCAGTAGATGCTTATTATCCTTAGATCTATTCTTGGTTGTTGTAATGGTACTGTGAACGAATACAGTTGTTCACTCCAAAATTCTGCCCCATTATAATCACCGAATATCACGAGTTTTAGTATTATTACTGCTTCAGATGTATTTTTGAAGATAATTGGGGGGCTGTACAGCGTTAATGTGTCCCCATATCCTAGGGTTCTCTGAGTAATTACTACAGCATAATTGGATTCGTTAACGAAGTATGCCCCAGTATTTTGGATGGTAAAGTAAGCTGTCATGCTTCTAATTGTTTTGAAATCCATGTTTGCTATAGTTAGGTAAAACCTCCCTCCAACCAACCCTTGGACGGGCTTTAGGTTCTCTAGACCATAGTCAATTATTCTAAGAGATACTGCAGGTGCTTGAGAAATTGTTATGTAAAAGGTTGTAAAGCCTTGGGTATTGTATACAACGTTATCATCGGTACTCATTGTTGCATTTAGTTTAAGTACAACAAGGTATTGAGTATTTGGTATCGCTGTTGAATATATAGATAAAGGTCCTAGGGATATAACTATAACTTGGTTCTTACCTAGGTTAGAGAATTGAAACCTTATCCTGTTGGGAGTAAAAACTTCACTAATTAGCTGTGCAACACCATTAGCTTGGATTATAGAAGAGTTTCCGGAGTTCCTAAGAATTATATATAGGTATACATCTTGGCTACCGGGGTAAGCGTCCGGACTCCAGTACCAGTCAACAACCTCTACGTTTATTTGAGGGTATTGCGATACCTTGATCTGTATACCGCTTAGAACATCTATGTAAGAGGTTCCTCCAACTCTGTAATAAACTGTGATATTAGCTACATATATTCCGGGGACCACAGAGCTTTCAACATCTATGTGGTACTCAAATAATACAATATCATTTGGTTCAACAGCTACATAAGTTGAGCCATTTGGTCTTTTTGCAGGTACACAATTACTATAACCTCTAGCAATAGAGAAACCATATGGCAATGATATACAACCAGCTGAAATATAAGCTGGCGACGAACCATTATAAACAACGTTTATCATTAGAATAACATTTCTACTTCCAGGGTAAATAGTGTTGGTATTAGCAGATGTTTTGTAGGTGTACCCACTTAAAATGAACGACTGTTTTGTGTAAGTTATCGGAATAAATACCATAAACTGTAAGACTATTAATATGACTACCGTGATCGGGTGAAGAAATTTTCCTTTAATATTCATACCCATTTATCACCCTCAACAATATGCTGTGTCTGTAGACGCATACTATCACCTTATAAGTTTTCATGGCTTTACTATAGGTTCATAAGCATTACAAGTTTACTATAGATACCTTGTTGAATTCGTTTAGTGATTTTGGTGAAAAACGATTTTATTCGTATTGGGCAATCGAGTTACCGTACCCTACTCAAAGGCTTAAGAACCAAGTGCTACATAAGCAATCTTGGTATATGTTTATCTTGATTTGCGATAGTTTTATACAAAATCTGTACACACTATAATAATTCCTATTTTTAGTCAAAGACTTGCTTAACATATTTCCAACTGCTATTGAAAACATCTATTTCTTTTACAAGAGTTTTGAATATTTTCAAGAGCTTTTAGAGAAAGGTATTTTATTGAAAACCAGAATAGAGCTAATATACTACATAGCTAATAGGTCGAGAGCCGTGATTAACGTAGTATATGATGCTATCAAAATTGCAAGTGAATTAGCTAGTATTAGTGATGTGGTCGCAGGTGGTTCTAAAGAAAAACAAGTTGTAGAGAATATTAAGAGGCTACTTGAAGATCATGTGGATGCTATACGTATGGAACCTGTGGATGTTCTTTCATGGGAGGAAAATTTCTGTGTAATTTACATTGACGGGGTTCCCCATAGGTGTTCCATTCATCCGCCTTATGAAGGTTATGTAGATTTAGTTGCTGGAAGAGATGAACTTGTGTATATAGGGAACTTTAATGATATAGTCAAGGTTTCCAAAAATATAGAGGGTAAAATAGCTATTATAGAAAGTATAGAAGATCCAAATTACATTGCTCTATATGCTTATGCATTAAGGAAGTACAACCCTGCTGCTATAGTGTTCGTAGATAAGTTCAATGCTTTACGTAGAATAGTGGCCGTAGATGATATAATTTCTCGGTATAATACCCTAAAACCACCACTTATACCTGCAGTACATGTTCAACGTGATACGAGGTTGAAGTTGAAGAATGCAGCCAATGTTCGTATAATTTTTAAGTCGAAGCTTAGCCCTTCTTATGGTTTTAACGTTATTGCGGAGATAAATGGAGGAGATAAGGGTACGATGTATCTTACAGCTCATCATGATCATTGGTTTAGCGGAGTCATAGACGATGTTCTAGGAATTTCAATGCTTATAAGTTTAGTTAAAGCCCGTACATTACCTTATACTATTCGAAATAATGTTGTTTTAGCGTTTTTTACAGCTGAAGAAGGGTTTCCAAATCCTTTATCTTCGTTCTACTGGCTAGTAGGTTCTAGACATCATGTTATGAGTTATGCTGATAGAATATTAGAAGAGGTACATTTAGTCTTAAATTTAGATGTTGTTTATAGAGGTAAGTCAAGGTTTTCTACATCAAATCTTATTGCCAGAGGTTTTTTAATTAAGTCCGGAATTGATGTTAATAGCTTGGAACATGATAGCATGCTCTACGATTCCTTTTCTTTTTCAATGCTAGGTATTCCCAGTATAACTATGCATAATTACTACGAGGCTATAAACGATGGAATATATCATAGTACATTAGATGGTGTAGAATTGATTGAGTTTATAGGAGTTGAAGCTCTATCTAATGTGCTATACAATATCGTAGTTCTACTCAAGAACGCTTACATCGTGTCTGACCAATCTCAACTACGTAATATTCTGAATTTAGGTTTGAAAACCTTAGCCCAAGATTTAGCGCTAAAAACGTTACCTTTAGAAGTAGCCTTAGAATTATATAAGGTTCTGCGTAGACTTGAGCAATGCGATGATATTTCCAAGGTTCTGAGACTACTTCCTTCACTTCACAGAATCATAACGTCAACATATATTCCTAAGTCTGTATACGAAGGTGCTGAGATTTATGAGAAAACAACCTACATTCCATGCTACGAGGACGTCATATACTTACCGTTAGGAATTAGCCTTAATGATGATTGTTATAAGAACTTGCTACACAATTTAGAGTCATTAACATATATACTGCGTTGTTAAAATAAAGTAGTTTGAGATGGTTGTAAAAAGTGATCGAGGTTTAATGATCTGTGGCTCAGAGATCTACTGATAGAGGGGAACTATTAAAACTTCCATCTAAAATATTAGGGGAGTTAGCAAAGCCTTTTGTTGGTAGAGAGGAAGAGGCTAAGGTTATATTACTAGCCCTTCTCACTAAAGAGCATGCAGTACTCATAGGCGAACCTGGGACAGCTAAGAGCGCGTTAATACGAAGGGTAGCAGAAATATTCAACATGAAGTGTTTTACCTATCTTTTAACCAGATACACGGAACCAGCTGAGCTTTTTGGACCACTTGATATCAACGCATTAAAGGAAGGTAAATACGTAAGAATAACTGCTAACAAACTACCTGAGTCGGAAATAGTGTTTCTAGATGAAATTTTCAAAGCTAATTCAGCTATACTCAACACCCTGCTTACGATAATGAATGAAAGAATATTTTATGATGGGTATACAGAGATAAATGTTGCTCTCTGGAGTTTATTTGGAGCAAGTAATGAGGTTCCTGAGGATCCCGAGCTGGAAGCTCTGTATGATAGATTCCTGCTTAGGCATAATGTAAAGCCTGTCTCTGAGGATATGTGGAGGGATCTACTTAAATATGCTTGGAATATAGAGAAATTTGGCTATGGAAAACCTAGTATAAAAATTGATAGATCTATGCTAGAGGAACTTCATAAAAAAATATTTGAGGTAGATTTTAGCTCTATCGAAAATAAGTTGTTAAAGATTTTCTCTATATTTGAATCTAAAAATATACATTTAACAGATAGAAGGAAAGGCAAAGCTTTGAAAGTAATAGCATCGCATGCCGTACTCAGCGGAAGACTTATAGCCTCTGAGGAGGATTTATTGACATTGAAATTCATAGCCCCCCACGATATTGATGACTTTGAGCGCATCAATGTAATATTATCGGAAGAACTTAAAACAGCTTACAAATACCTTAAGGAACTAGACGAAATTCAGCGTAACGTTAGAGAGGTGCACAATTACATACTATCTTTTCCTAATATAACCTCTAGGTTTGTTGAATATAGGTTACTTGAGATATATAGAGATCTTGAGTCTACAAGGGATAGAGTGTTAGCTATGGCTAGGGAGACTAATGATGAAAAAGTTCATAAGAAGGTTGCTGAAGTGGTGGAGGATATAAATGAGATTCTATCGAAAATTAAACAGAAAATTGAAGGTAGATAGGGTAGATAATGCCAGGGGTATTAAAGAACGTAGATTATCAAGATCCTGTTGTAAGGTATAGAGGGCAGAAGATAGTAGATAACCTCAAGAAACTTATTCCTCAGTCTGAGGTTCAGCTAGAATTAGCTGTAGATGTCTACTATTCTCTCTATTTACCTTTACCCATAGTTGAAGAATTTGATAAAGTAAGTTTTGCTAACATAGATCACTACGAAGTAATAAAGACAGCATTAAATGATTACGAGTTTAGAAAATTAAGGTATTATACTGTGGCTGATGCTTTTGCCTCTGTAGCTATTGGGACTTTATTTTTATTCAATTTATTTGAAGAACTTAAAACCGAAGAAGAAAGAAGTGGTCAGCTAGGTGTTGGTAAATCAAGTGGAAAACCTCAAGAGAAACCTAAAGATGAAGGTGAAGGCGAAGGGGATAAATCTAGGGATCTCAGGAACAGTGTTAGGAATGCGTTGAAGAAGACCTCAGAGTATGCAGAAACAATTAAAGAGTTGCAGCATTTTGTTCAAGGCTATAGAGCTGGCGTTGGACATACCCTAGACTTAGATGAAGATGTGTTAACGACCTTGAAACTTGTTAGAAATACAGATATAAGGAATATTCTCAGATTCCTAACCCGGGTACCCGATGTCAGGAGCGTTATGAAGAAGAAGAAATTGTTATATCAAAGAGGGGAGGTAGAGGGATATGCAACTGGTTCAGATATAGAGAGAATTGTCCCTACGGAACTAGCATATCCAAGTATATACCTGTATACAAAGATAGCTGAGAACAAGCTTTTGGTATATAATAAGGTTCTTTATATGTCTATGGGGCCAATATATGTACTCCTGGATAAATCTGGGAGTATGGACGGAAACAAAATCCTATGGGCTAAAGCTACAGCTCTTGCCCTATTTATGAGATGTAGAAGTGAGAGAAGACCATTCTATATAAGGTTCTTCGATTCAGAGCCATATAAGTTGATGAAAGTTAGAGTAAACGCGAAACCCTCTGAGGTTTTAAGTGTTATTGAGTATATAGCCTCTATAAGGAATGGTGGCGGTACGGATATATCTAAGTCCATTATAACAGCGTGCAACGATGTAATAAAACTTAGGTCGAAAGAATTAAGCGACTTGATAATTATAACCGACGGGGAGGATAGAATAGCTAAGAGCTTGGTAAGAAAATCCCTGGCTTACGCTAAAGCAAGACTGATATCCGTTATGATCATGGGCGATAACAGTGATCTTAAAGAGGTAAGCTATAGATATTTAAAGGTTACAAGGTTATCCGAAAAAGAGATACTTAATGTTGTTGAAGCTAGCGATTAAATCTCAAAGTTCTACCCTTAAAATCTCTATATGTTGTCTAGATTCCCTAAGTCCGTAGGTAAGCACAGCTAGTTCCCCGTAACTCACATGGTTTAACTCGATCGCTTTCTCAAGGGTTTTCTGCAAACCCTCTTCATACGTTTTAGCCTCTACATGCATTAAACGTAATCCCCATAGAATCGACAGTTTCCTAAGTACACGGATATCAGGTGACCCAACGTACACCTGTACTCTAGGTTT
>JAWASI010000023.1:0-4506 GCA_038892955.1 Ignisphaera sp. | reverse complement strand
CTTCGAGCGGTATTTCCGTACATACTGAATACCAGTAGCTTAGCTCCAAGGTCTTCAGATAACTCTAAAACCCCTTTAGCGAATTTATCCCTTATATCATCGAGTTTATCTCTGGTTTTAGCGATAATTTTATCTATGAATTTACCCGTGTTGGCCTCAGCGTGATCTACTATACGTTTAAGCCATTGAACAGCCTCAATAGGGTATCTACCTACAGATGTTTCGCCTGTGAGCATAAGGGCATCTACACCCATCTCTACCGCTACGGTAACGTCTACAACTTCAGCTCTCGTTGGGACAGGGTTTTCAATCATGGATTCTAGTAGTTGTGTAGCAATTATAACAGGAGTTCTTCTTTCTAGACATTTATCCACTATATACTTCTGAAGATTGTGTATTTCCTCGAGCCCAAAATTCATACCAAGGTCTCCTCGGGCAACAAGCACTATATCGCTGGCATCGATGATGTTGTTCAAGTTCTTTAACGCGCTTTTTGTTTCGATCTTAGCAATTATACCTAGATTACAACCTCCATATCTTTTTAGCATTTCTTTAACGCTTTCTACATCCTCTGAATTTCTCACATAGCTTAAGCCTATGTAGTCGAAATCGTTTTCTATCGCAAACTTTACACACGTCTTATCTTTTTCACTCAGAATAGGTAGATCTAACTCCTTGCTAAAGATGGTTAAGGTTTTCCTAGACTTTATAGTTGAATCAGTAAGTGCTACAGCTTCAATATAACCTGAACCTCTATCAATTACTTGAAGCCTTGATCTACCATCGTCCATAACTATGGTGTCTCCTACATCAATAATTTCAAAAAATTTCTTAACAGGTACAGGCACAGATTTAGAATTACCATTGGATACCGCTCCGAAAACAAACCTTACAACATCCCCCTTTTTCACTGTTATAACTTCTTTAACCTCTCCTATCCTTATCGAAGGCCCCGAGATATCACCTATAATGGCCAACGGTTTACCAAGCTCAGCTTCAGCTCTCCTAATATATTCTACGTATTGTTTCCACTCCTCGGGAGTGCCGTGAGCGAAATTAATCCTAAACCCATCAACACCTGTTTCAGCCATAGCTTTAACTACTTCGTATTTAGCTGACGAAGGTCCGAGAGAGACAATCTTCTTAATATACATACATAACTGCACCTAATCTAATATCGCGACACTTACTATAGGATTATTAAATCTTCAACATTTCCTTAGAGTATTGCTTGTTAAGAATAGCTGAGGCTTTTGAAAGTTCTAAGTATTAAAGGTAGAGGCGCTACGTAATTAAATATTGTTAAAGCATTTTAAGTACTAAGCGTATCACCTATACTGAGTCAATAAATGCAATAAGGTGTAGCATAATTATGCAACATACCTGCAATATCTATGTAACTACCCCTATATACTATCCAAACGATAAACCGCATTTAGGGCATGCCTACACTACTGTTCTAGCGGATATTATCACACGTTGGTACAGATTAATGGGTTGCGAGACGTTTTTCTTAACAGGTACAGACGAACATGGATTAAAACTTCAGCGAGAAGCAGAGAAACGAGGTTTAAGCCCAAAGCAGTTTGTGGACGAGATGGTGATTATATTTAAGGAGTACTGGAAGCTACTTAACATAGATTACAGTAAATTCATTAGGACCACGGATAAAGATCACGAAGAAGTCGTTAAACATGTTTTAAGCGAACTTTACAATAAAGGGTACATATACAGGGGAGTTTATAGAGGTTGGTATTGCGCAGGATGTGAGAAATATTATAGCGAGAAAGAGTACGAAGTTGTAGAAGGAAACCCTATTTGTCCAATTCACAAGAAACCCCTGGAATTTATAGACGAAGAAGGGTACTTCCTAAGGCTTTCCCAGTTCAAGGACTATATAGCGAAAACTTTAAAGGAAGGCGATGTAGTGTATCCAAAGCATTACGCTTTAGAAGTCCTAAATAAAATAGAGTCCGAAGGGCTACAAGATTTAGCGGTTTCGAGGCCGAAGTCTAGGGTTAGCTGGGGAATTGATCTACCATTCGATATAAATTATACGGTATATGTGTGGATCGATGCTCTGCTAAACTATTTATCAGGTCTAGGGTATCCCAGGGATTTAAATAAGTTGAAGAATTTTTGGGGAAACGCTATACAGTTCATAGGTAAGGATATACTATGGTTCCATACAGCTGTATGGTTTTCTCTTTTAGCAATGCTCGGTCTACCACCACCTAAGAAATTAGTTGTTCATGCATATTTAACAGTTAAAGGCCAGAAAATGAGTAAATCGCTAGGAAACGTGATATCAATAGATGATATGGTCAAACGTTACAGAAACCCTGAAGTTGTTAGATTTATTATTGCTAGGATAGCCAACTATGACAAGGATAGTGAGGTTTCGTGGGAGATATACGATGAGATATATACTAGCGACCTCGTGAATAACTATGGCAACTTAGTAAGACGTGTAACAATCTTAGCCCAGAAACTTTTAGAAGGTATTGTAGATAGAGATGTAGATGAAGAGTTTGTAAAGATAATTGATAATTTAAAGAATAGAGCTATTGAAAGTTATAACGAGTTAAAGATACCCGAAGCTGTTAAATATGCTCTTGAGATATCTCGTGAAGCAAATGCATATCTTAATAGGAGAGAACCTTGGAGATCCCCCAATCCAAGACAAACAATATATACATCTCTTGAAGCGATAAGAATTACATCGCTTCTCCTATATCCTGTAATGCCTAGCACCATGGAGAAACTCCTTACAATGCTGAGCGTTGATATTGGAAAAGGCTTTGATCAATTTAGTGTAGGTTTTATCAATAAGTACATAGTTAAAGAATCTCCAATACTGTTTAAGAAAATAAGTTGACCTAAGCAACACCAACTTCGTAAGCTATATTTTCAGCTTTATTATGTTGAACTACATGGTTTACTAGGGTATTGATTTGATCTAAGAACTCAGAATTAGTAGCGCTTTTGTATGCTGTAACAAAGGTGATATACAGTGGTATCAATGTTTGCTCTAAAGCTATGCATGTTTCTTTATCTATGTATGAGTATAAGCAGTAAGCCCTTGACAGAATAATAGCTGTAAGTATACTAGTAACAATTTCTTGATCAGCTTCTCTACTAAATCCGTGGTTTCTTAATGCATTAGCCCTACTTATACCGTATTCTACAACTTCTACTACTTGCCACTCAATTAGATTTATCATATTATACTGCATAAAGTCCCATCCTAGCTTAACAAATTGAGAAAGTATTCATTTAAAAGAACGGGGTTTAATTACAAATTGTATAAACCGGTATCTCCGTAAGTTTACACATAAAAACTTGTTATTTACGTTGCATACCATATCTTTATGCTAGAGATAGGTTTATCCTCTAGTTCTTTTGTAGCGCTATTTCCACATACAGTAGTACCTTCTTTCTCAAGCTCTATGTTTATGTTATTGCTTTGCGAATCGTATACCAATTTAAGAGTTATCTTTTCTAACGTACCGCTTACATAGATGTAGCTTGGCTTTTTTTCTTTGATAATATTTTTAATCCTTTCCATCAATTCTTTAAACAGTAACGGAATTGATAGCGATTCTAAGAGTTGCCCAGACTTAATAACCATGTACAGCGTTACGGGATCTATGCATTCTTGAGATATAAAGATTTCAATTGGTTTCTCTAGTACAGGTGGAGCTGGAGGAGTAGGAGGTACTATAGCAGAAGGAGGTGGCATAGTTGGTTGCGGTAGAGGTAGTTCTTCTTTAGGTTTCTCTATACTGATTTCCTCTACCTTAACCTCTTCTTTACGTGTAGATGGTATTGTAGGCATAATTGTTGGCGGAGGTGGTATAGTAGGGGGACTAGGAGGAGCAACAATAATCCGCGGCATACCTACTTCTGCTCCTAGTACAGAGGATAAAGTTGTTGGCTTCTCTACCTTAGATAATGGAAATATCGTTGTGTCCAGGATAATTAGGTTATAAGGAATATCTTGAACCTCTATAACGCCCTCAGGTTCGTAAAGGTGATTCATAACAATCCTACAACATTCTACACCTTCGTACACCTTACCGCTTTCTATAGATCTACATGCCGCAAGACGGCCTTCAACAATAGCTATGGATATGTATGTTCCTTGTACATCGTTCCGAAGAACTACGTACCCAGTAAACTTCTTAGCTATATAATCCTTTAGAACACGCTCTAAAGATTTCACCCTAGCTTCAACAGTTTCTATTAATGTACCACTACCTAAGAACATTAGTTAATCCCCTAAATAAACCCATAAATTATCTTCGCAGAAGTAGATAAAAATATTAATGAAGACAATAAAACTAATGAACTCTACTAAGATATTTTACTACAGATCAACGACTATTACGTAGACTATTCAGGTACTTTTTCTCTCTAAAAATCCTTTTATCCAGGTGTAACGATGGGGTATAAAAACTACGATCATGACTTTAACATCCTAGAGTATTTAAGTTATAGAAGTGC
>JAWASI010000022.1:9013-27169 GCA_038892955.1 Ignisphaera sp. | reverse complement strand
TAAGGTATACCACCAGTTTTTACCTGGCACTTTGGGTAAAACTTACTTGTTTAGGTAAAAATATGGTATACCTAAGAAAATGTATTAAAGGAATAGTATGTATGGTAAGAGTACTGATGAGGCTACAGCCATAACTTTTATCATTATGTTTATCGCAGGTCCGGAAGCATCTTTTAGCGGATCTCCAACAGTATCACCTACAACAGCTGCTTTATGGGCTTCCGATCCTTTACCTCCTAGGTTGCCTATTTCTATGAATTTCTTTGCGTTATCCCATGTATTGCCTACATTACCTTGGAATAAACCTAGCAGTAAGCCAGAGGCTATAGAACCTATGAGTAGACCTCCAACTATTGCTGCACCAGCCCATGGTTCACCAGTGCCGTAGCCTAGTATTAACCCTAGTGCTATTGGTAGTAAGAGCGCCAGTAAACCTGGAATAGCAAGTCTTCTTAGCGCATAGTATGTTACGATTTTTACACATCTTTCGTAATCTGGTTTTTCCTTCCATTCAAGTATACCCGGTTTCTCCTTAAACTGTCTTCTAATTTCTTCAACCATTTGACTTGCAGCAGCCGTTGTTGCTTGTATAACCATTGCTGTGAATAACGCTACAGCTACTGTCCCTATTATTAATCCTCCGAGAAAATATATCCCGTAGATTGGGTGACCTATGTTGAAGAGAGCTGAAATCGTTTCATCTATACCTTTACCCGATACATCGTGTATAATACTTACGTAGCTAAAAACAAGGCCAAGGGCTGTTAATGCCGCTGAACTTATTGCGTATCCCTTAGATATAGACTTCATAGTGTTTCCAGCCGAGTCTAGTCTATCTGCAAGATCTCTGATAACTTCTTCGTAACCTGCTTGCTCGGCTAAACCAGCTGCGTTATCCGCTATTGGACCGTACGCATCAGCTGAAACAATTATTGGTGCAACACCTAGCATACCTGTTCCAGCTAATGTAGCAGCATATATGCCCGATAGCAGTGGCTGGGATGGCTGTAGTTGTACACCTAATGTATAGGATCCTATCACTCCTAGGGCTATCGATATACTTGGTATAAATACGCTATAGAAACCCATAGACATACCACTTAATACTGTTAAAGCAGGCCCAAATTGAGAACTTTCTGCAACAATTTTAACAGGTTTACGAAGAGGTGATGTGAAGTAATCTGAGGTAAATCCAACTACTGCTCCAACAATAAGACCTAGTGTACCGATACCCCATGAGGTCATTAGTGAAGGGGCTATAAATCCTGTTATAACTCCGTTCACTATTACTGCCAATATTATCGAGATCACCGACGTCATTGTGAGTGTAATACTAGGTTCTCTTAAAGGAGATATTGCTACGAATTGTGCTGAGAGTAGAGATGCTAGTAGAGCTATAGATGTGAATAAAAGTGGATACGCAATTAAGTCAGTACTACCCGTTGCGGCACCAAGGATAGCTCCTATAACCATGGGGGCTATTATAGCCTCTGCATAGGATTCGAAGAGATCTGCACCCATACCTGCGCAATCACCTACGTTATCTCCAACGTTATCGGCTATAACCCCTGGGTTACGGGGATCGTCTTCTGGTATACCTACCTCTACTTTACCAACTAGATCAGCCCCTACATCTGCAGCTTTAGTATAAATGCCACCTCCTACTCTAGCGAATAGAGCAACAGTACTAGCGCCAAAAGCATAACCTAGTAATACTTTTGCGGCTTCTACAAAGCCAATGTAATCCTTTAGAACTAAGTATAATAGGGATATGAACAATAATCCAACGCCTCCAACCATAAATCCTGTAATACTTCCACCCCTAAATGCCAACGATAACGCATCCCTAAGGTTTCTCCTCGATAGTTTATTCAAAACCTTAATATTAGACTCTATAGCCATAAACATTCCAACTATGCTAACAACACTAGAACTAAGACCGCCCAACAAGTAGAGAATACCTATTAAAACCATTGAGGTAGTACCTAGAGCTAACCCACACACAATGATAATTATAGTGATAATCCCTACAACAAATAAAATAACCTTGTACTGGGCACTTATATAGGCTTTAGCAGCATTACGTATATAACTATGTATCTCTACAGCTCTCTTCTCTTCCTCGGTATTCTTAGGTACAACAAACCTCTTAATACTAAGACCTGTAAGCAGAACATATAAGAGAGAAATAATCCCTGCTAAACACCCTAAATACAGCGTAAATTCTAACAAAACCAATGCAACTCACCTAAGATATTTATCTTCTATGTCTAGTAGTAGAAAAACTTTACTAATTTAGAACAATCAAACACTATAAAATCAATCTGGAATACGGATACTAAGCTATATAAAGCGCTATAAAGCAAAAGCTAACAAGGTATACTATAAAGGGCCCGTAGCTCAGCTAGGATAAGAGCGCCGGCCTGCGGAGCCGGTGGTCAGGGGTTCAAATCCCCTCGGGCCCGCCACAATAGCACCTCATAGAGTGCTATACTAGTTGCCACAGCTGTTAATATTATAGTGGTGTTAATTGATTGAAATGGTATTCGAAAAGTTTCTGAGGGTATTGTTAGTGTCTTTGGGTTGGATACGTAAGTTGTATGACGTTGCTGATGCTATGGTATTGAGTCTTCAAAGAGCACAAGCATTGGAATCAATCTAACTACAACTATGTATTATATATCAACTGAAGTTAACGTAATGTTCGATTGAAAATCCTGATGAGAACAAATCCTATACCATTCTATCAGAACGCTGTTAATGTCATAGTTATTGATATATTTTAAAATCAAATATTAATATATACTATATAAACCATAGCGAAACTCTATTTCTCTGAATTAAGTTTTATAAGTTTTCGTATGGTGATTACCTACTATACTTCTGCAAAACGTTGAACTATTCATGAAAATTACATTCAATTTATTCTCTATAAATTACTTAATATGTTACTTGTTAACGACCTTAAGGTATTGTTGGGCTTACCTATTCTACCTACATATAATTTATCACTAGATTTTAGTAAGAGTTATACGCAAATTTTAGGTATTTTAGTTTGGTATTGAATATTACAATGGGTTCTTCGTCTCAGAATTTAAACAACAATTTATATAACATTTGCAGAAAATCTGATCGTTCCTGCATCGGATATTATTATACCTTCAACTATGTATTCATCTTTAGAGAGATCTAAACCTTGGCATTGAATGTTCTTTAAAACTACTGTTCTTCCGGGAGCTATAACTTTGCTACTACTAATAATACAAGCAATATCTTTAATCACTATTCCTTCTATTTGTACCTCTGTATTACCAATGTTTTTTAAGACTATAGTCAAATTGTATTGTTCTACCGTCTGCTTAGTTGAATTAATCAATACTGGTTGTCCTACAACAACTAGTACACCCATTCTTCCCAATGATGGTGCAAACCACCAAAACCAACTCATTAATACTAAGCCCGCAGCTATAACACCTATTGTTACTATTATCGCTAGTACAGGAGCACTTAAATCTCCTCTACGTATCGTCATACTCCCTCACTTTTACTCTCTATGCTATGGATTTATAAGCCATTATCCTAGGTTACCCAGGTTAATAAATGTTTATCTAGTTTATATCAAAATTCTTAATTAACTTACATAAAAGTGGTTGTTAAAGATAGTTGTTCTACTTTTTATGTATTCTATAAAGTTAGGTAATTAACTGTAGAACTGATTCTTATCTATAGATACGATAGTTTAAACTAAGTTATAAATTGAACGAAGATGTTACAGAAGTTTTATCGAACACTATAGTACAATGATATTCTCCTGAGCTATAGAAGTAATTAATTGGAATTCTAAGGATGATCCTAGCTGTAGACCCCGGAAGTAGGGTTTTGCCATCTTTAAAGCCTGTAAATTCAATAACTATATCCTCTAAATTGTTTAGCTTATCTTCAAGGTCTATCTCGATAATTCCTTTATCTGTAGTTATAATCAAATACCTTAAGGTAGTGACTTCACCACCTTTATGCTTAACAATTACAGCGATTAAAACAATATTTCTTTCTTTGTATACACTTAAATCCATGCTTATAATGGGTATTCTACTTGTTTGTTCTACTATATACAAGAATAGAGATAGAAAACCAAACACTGTTAAGGAAAAGGCTATACATGCTACAGCGGCTAAAATAATGTATTCAACCCCCATGATTTTACTACCTTAATCATTATAATACTAGATCTCTAAATATATTACATTTAAATTACATTTAAATCGCCTTCATACATAATTAACATATCCCTTAATTGATTCCTATAACAATGTCACACCATTAATTAAATCATCGTTATGCATTATATTATTCTTTTTGTAGAATTTATTGTATTAGTATACAAATTGTATATTATATCCATAGAATATCAAGTTTAATTTATTATACGTAATAGATATATAGTACACCTGTTTATAACTATAATAAGGTATGGGGTGCTGTATGATTAGTTACTTAGGTTATTGTAATTAATAAGCTATGGTAGCTGAGGCATGATCTTGCAAATCGATTTTTGGTTGTTTATAATATGTAAACTTTTTACTTACTTAATGCAGGATCTTATCTTACTAATATTACCACCTTAAAATCAAAGATGCTGGGGATCACTTATTGGATGGTCTAAGTAAGCTCAAGGATTATCTACGGAATTATCTGCTAAAAAGGGTCCCAGGACACCTTAGTTTATTAAATATTTTATGTGTTTCTAGATACAATGTTGATTGTATATCTTTGATGTTTTCTTCGCCTAGTAGGCTTTATTCAATAATCTTATCTCATTATAGAGGGGATATAGTTTCAGCTGATTATGCTTTTTTACTGGTTTTTATCAACCCTATAGTAGAGTTATTAAAAAAGCCAGATCTTGGGGAAGAGTTGCTTTATTTAGCTAAAACAGGAAAAGATAAAGAATTTATGGAGTTGATAAACAAGCAGCTATTAGGTAATGAATTAGCCTAGTGAATACCTTGGCTCTATTTATTAATATTAGCTAAGATCTTGTACCATGTTTTAGCTTAGATATGTTATATGCTGGTAAACAAAAATATAAGTAAAAAATATAAGTATATTTCATATACTTAAGTACTTAAGAGTACTTAAGTATTTGATTGGACTTGGGATAAACACTACTTATCAGAGGATGTATAGGTATGCAGTATAATGTTAACAATTTTATAACTGGGGTTGAAGGACTTGATAAGATCTTAGGCGGTATAACACCGCCTTATACAATATTAATAGCAGGTCATCCAGGGTCTGGTAAAACAACCTTTGCATCTTCTATTTGCTATAGTAATACGTTGAGAGGGTTTAAATGCCTTTATGTATCGGTGTACGAGGAAAAAGATAAGCTATTTAAAATTATGGATAAACTAAATATAAGGTTATCTGAGGCAGAGGAAAAAGGTTTACTGAAATTCCTTAGAATTCCCCTAACTCTTGATTTAGAGAAATTCGCAGACATTATTTCGAAGATTGTTTCTGAAGAAGGTTTTAACATAGTTGTGATAGACTCTATTACAGCGATTATTGAATCTGCAAAACTTGACTTAGAGAAGAGAGCTTGGCTTCTAAACTACTTTTATCAACTACCATCTGCAATCAATGGGGTGCTTGTGCTTATAGCGGAACTTCCTTTTGGTAGAGAAAGTATAGATCTAGGTTCTGTAGAATTTACATCGGATGCTACGTTTATACTAAAGCATACTGTTGAGGATAGGTTTATTGTTAGGTTACTAGAAATAAGGAAAGCTCGTGGAAAACCTATACACTTAGCTGAAGTTCCTTTCAGTATAGTAGAGGGTAGAGGTTTTGTTGTTTATACACCACCTATATTGGAAGAACTCCCCAAACAAAAAGAAGAAGTGGTCTTCCCATGTAAATGCTTAAGAGACAAAATGGAGCATATACATAGAGATTTTCTTGTAAACATATTCTTTCCTCCCGAGACAATATATGGTCGTGAAGTGCTGATAATTTTGCTCGCTATTGCCGTTATGTATAAATTTAAAATATTAGTAATTAGCTATATCTCCTCCCCATCTGTATTGAAGGATATGCTAAATAACATCGTTTCATCTTATGGTATAGACTTTAAAAAAGTTGAGAAACTAGTCAACGAATATATGGTGTTTAAAGGTTTAAACCCCTTTGCGCAAAGTTTAACGCAATTAATGGTTAAAGAACTAGAGCTAGTAGAAAACTACAACCCCGATATAGTTGTATTTCACGGTTTTCACTTATTGAAGTACGATCCAATTAAACGACTAAAAGAGCTCTACACCGAAGTACTCTACCTAAAAAGCAGAGGTGTTGGAATTATTAGAATTGGGAATTGCGACGACGAGAAACGATGTGTTGAAGAAGCTTCCATATCCGATATGACTCTTAAAGTTGAACGATTTGTTGCAGATTCTAAATATGATTACAAGGTTATAGTGTATAGAAGGTACCGTGAACCAACTATAATCACTAGCGAGGAAATGAAAATATGTATTAAAGAGGCCATCGATTACATCAAGCAGAATTTAGATGAGTTGCACTTAGATAGCTAGGCTTAGCACAATATACTTAGCTATTGAGTAGAGTATTACCATAATTAATGCAACTCTAAAAGAGTACAGAATAGATCCTCCTCTAACTTTTCCAACAAACATTGAGGTTAAGATCATCGATAGTATGGTTAACGTATCTATAATTGCGTAGATGCTAGACATTTGGGCAAAAATAACTGTTGCACTTCCTGCAACATTTATCCCCATCATTAAATCCCATAGATAGCCGTAGATCTTATTCAAATAAGCTAAGAAACCCCCTGCAACAACCGATAACCCTATTATCACAGCTTCTAACATACTTGCAAATCTTCTTGCATTACCTACAACAACGTTTAGTTTTTCATAGCTTGTAGCAAAAGTTCTTAGCGCTTCAGGTTTAAAACCAAGCCTGAGGATTGTAGTCAAAGTTTCGATAAATGATGCATGGTAGAGGCTGGGTGCTTTAACAATAAGTGCTTGCCTCAAATTAGGCGATGTATAGCCGGATACAATAACTGTAACAAATCTACGCATTCTTTCGCCATAGTTTTTTGAGTTTTCTAAAAGAATTTTAGCTGGATTTTCACCAGTTATAGCTACCAAGCTTAAGGTATCTGAAGACATTTGTACAAACCTATCGTAGAATTTAGCTCTTAGAATGTCCTTCTCAGTAAATGCTATAGGTATCCCGAGAAAAACAGCGATTAATACCGTGATCACCTTGTTGTACTCTATACCGAGTATATTTAGGAAAATATTTGCTATAGATAATGTTGTGGAAGATATGATAAATATACCCCCAACTATAAGCGAAATTTTAGAAGGTTTAACAACAAGACTTGTAGGGTAGAAACTGGTTATAAGGGTGTAGAGTATGAAGAATGTTAGTAGCTGTATACTTAGAATAAATACCGATATAAGTAGAGTAGTAACACCGATTATAGGGGCTATAGCCGCTACTACTATGGGTGTAAAGAAGTAAGCAAATAAGGCTGTACCAACAATTATTGTGAATTTCTCTACGAGGGCGGAGACCCTAGATTCAAACCACGTATATACCTCCTCAAATACCTTTTCGACTATATCCTTTATGTCGCCTACGGATATAGCAACTAAAATTACTCTTCTGAATATATCTCTAATTTTTTCTGAGGGGTGGTTAGCTGTAAGTGTATCAAGTGCTGATAAAAAAGAGGTAGAGGTGGCAGAAGATATTTTCTTAGCTAGTTTAATCTCTTTAGCAAAGGTCTTCAAGGAAACGCTTTCCTCAATCATTTCTAGAAGTTCGTACACAGGTAGCCTAAGAGGTGCTAAAGTTCTTAGAAATATTAGTGCATAAGGTAGCTCAACCTCGGCATCTGTTTTTCTTCGAGAAATCCAGAAGGCTATAGAAATCTTCGGCAAGAAATAGGTGGTAAGAGCACTAATACTAAGAGCACCAAGAAGTATTAAAAACGGTAGTGGGGGGATACATCGATAAGTCATTAAGTAGCTGAAGATATAGCCTAAAACTAATACCAAGGCAATTAGAAGATCTTTAAAGATTCGCGTAAGTAGTTTTATATATCTTGAGCTAAATCCTCTACCTGTATGTAAAAACTTAGAAATCATTAAATTACGTATGTTTTGTTCTATTTTTTCAAATATTGTTTCTTCAAGCGATGCTAGGGTTAGTGATAAAATTAAAGTAGTTGCAGAAGCTATGTTCCAGCTATTAGTTAAAGTAGTTGTAGATGCGAATATCAATACCATAGCTATATACTCGGGAGTATAGCGAATCCGTAATATAGTTCTCGTTAAGTGTATAAACTTCTTAAACTTAGTGAAATACATTATAGAATCACATAGCTATGCTTTGTATGTATAACGTTGAAGAAGTTTTTGTTGAAGTTTGTTATATAGGATAATAGGTAGCTCCTTATAGCTTGGGTTATCTATGTTGGGGTCTAGGTTTATATGCTCATTATAGACTTCTGTTAGCACCTCTATCATTGCTTCATACTCTTCCTCAAGAATTTCTCTAGAGATACCGTAGGCTCTGACTATTCTGTCGATGAACGTAAGCTCTTTTAATGGGTTCTTGAAATCAGGGTTCAAAGTAATATTATCTGTATCGCTATTGTATACAAATAATGGTATTACCCTGCCATTTTCGTGAACATAGATCTCATGCCTATAGATACGACCTTGAGGTTTATCGAAAGCGTTTGTTTTAACAAATATGTTGAGAAGCCTAATAACCTGGGGATCAACGGATATAGGTGGGGATAACAGCCTAAGTAATGCTGCTTCAGGGCTTTCAGCATGGAATGTTGTTACAGCACCGTGTCCTAAGAGTATTGCGTTAGCCCATTCACGGGCTTCTTCCCCCCTGATTTCACCGATTATAATATAGTCTAGAGAAAGTCTAACAGAGGTTTTAACTAAATCGAATACAGATATCTTATATTCACCAAAATCCCTAACAGTAGTTCTGGTCCAGTAGGTTACAGGTAACCTAAGTTCAGGGGTATCTTCTATTGTCATAACCCTAGCCTTTCGGGGGACAAGCGATAGCAATGCTGAAGCTAGAGTTGTTTTGCCAGTCATAATCTCTCCCACTATGATTATAGGCACCTTATACTTAACCATAAGCCATAGGAATGCCGCTTCTTCGAAGCTAAGCGTCCCTAAATGTATAAGTTTAAGAATAGTCCACGGATTTTCAGGAGGTTTCCTAATATCAACAATAATTCCACGTCTCATAGTTATATCCGATAAATAGACTATGGTGATCCTAGCCTCATAACGTGGTTCAATGAAGCTTGCTAAAGGGATAGCTTCTGAAAGCGGTTTTCCTGCGGTAGCAGCTAACCTCATAGCTAACTCTTTTACCTCTTCTTCGCTAAGAGTAATACTGGATTCAAGAGGTCCATAGAGTCTGTGAAGAACTTGTATAGGTTTATCTGCAAGTATATGCATGTTAATTATATCTGGATCTAAAAAGAAAGGCTCGATTACACCATAGCCCATAAGCTGTCTTTCAGCAATGCACCTCAGTTTAACATCCTTAATTTTGTTGAGTTCTTCAGTTAATGATTCTTTAACCATGATTATCTCGTATAACTCCTCCTCTAGCCTCTTAATCTTTTTATCAGCATCTTTATCCAGAGTCAGCAAATCATACACTATGTATTTATCCTCCGAAATACATACACCGTATACAGGGGTATCACCGCTTTTGGGTAAAGTATACTCTTCAACACATTTAAGCGTAATAGTTGGAGCTCTTAGAATTCTTAGCTTAATGTCTAACTTTACAGACATTAATTCTCATCCCTTTATTTCCCATCTATTAACTCTATTAAATTCTGTACTAAGACCTTCGATTTACACCTATATAAGATATATTGGTCACTAACTTAAAATATTTTCACTTATTCAGTTATTCAGTATAGACTCCTAGAGCATAACCCTTGATTAAATTCAACATGTATAAAATATTCAAGGTATGCCTTATCGTCAACCCATGGTATACCTAAAGAAATACATACCTCTACCATGCAATATTTAAAGAAACATCCATACATAGACCATAGAAGCTTTGATTAAGGTATAAATAGACAAAATTATTGAATTATATAATTAATTAGTTTGTTAAATTGACTAAAATTAAACCGCTTAGTATCGTTATAAGTTCAACATATATGTAGAATTAGCTCAACAATCGTAGAGGCTATGTTATTGAAGAAAATGTTCATGAATTTAATGCTTTTTCCTTGGCTACTTAGAAACATTATTGCTATGGAAGCCGTAGATACAATTAATTATAATTATGTTAATTATAATTATGCTAAGAATTATATAGGTATCCTTATAATATTGTACTCTAAGTTACTATAGCTAACGTTCACCACCAATGTAAATCAATTATCTCTAGCATCGATGTTTATAGGTAAAGCATAGAATATTTTGTTTACCTTATTTTTGTTTCTCTACATAATTTAATGCCTAATAACATCCATGAATATGCTAGTGTTCATGGGAAAATACAAGCTGTAATAGTTATTAAACGTATAAAGCTAATCTCTGATATCTGTATACATCAATTTCTTCACTATCTAGCTTCATTCTTAGAAACACAACACAATTATACCCATTAATGTTATTCGCTGTAGTAGGACAACAAGTACCGAAACACATCCATTATTTTCATCTATACCCCTAGAACATCACCGTTAACAACCTAGCCATTCTCCAATATAGAAATTCGACCCAAGGTGAATCTATATTCGAAGAACATTTGTACACATCAACTTATACACTTGTGTCCCTAAGTTCTACGTTTACACATGTAGATACGTAGAGTTGATTCTCAGAAAATCAACTGGTATATTGTTTAAGGATATACTCCAAAGGTTTTATAGGTGTAAAAGCTATGGGATACGAACCTTCGCTAAAAATCACTAATCCACTATATATTTTGTCTTCAGCAAAAACCCCAGACGGAAATACTAAGATTATTCTACATATTCCTCCAACAAACGTGTACCTCTTTCTACAACTATTCAACAGAATTAATTCGCTATTCTCTAGATTTTCTAGAACAATAACACTAGTTTCGTTGAATAGCAATATACTCTTAATCTCTACTGGTTTACCGCGTTTATGCTCTACTGTGATAACTACATCGACACTTCCATTATAATTAATATAAGCTTCTGCGTAAACCCCTAGGATAGGGGTTTTATTTACTTGGTCTACTATATAAAAAAATAGCGAAAACATAGATATAACAACCCCTATAAATGCTACAGTTGCTAGTATCGCTAAATATGGATGGGATATACCCATAAACCTCTGTACCCAGAATAATCATCTTCTATATCAAGGATATTAAAACTACGTGAATATACAGCTAGCTATTCTATCGTAATACAAGTATAATTTAGCGCATCGGTATTTCGTTGTATATCTTATGTTGGAAAATATCTTATTCATTAATGTTTAAATTACTTGATATTGCAGAGTTTGTCATAAAAGTTTTGTAGCTTAAGGGATTAGAATAGTGCAGGTTTAAATTAGCTTCATGTATCTACACTTTTAACTAAGTCTTTGAATGTTATAACTTAGCTTTCTTCTATAGTTGAAAAGTAGTTGAATAAATCAACGAATGTAGGTATGAAGCTGAATAGTATTATTGCATAGAAGACTAATGATACATCAATGCTTACTTGTGTTACATTTGAATCAATGTATATAGTTGTCTCTAGTCTACCGCAGTTCAAGGCTATGTATAGTATAAGTACTGCTACAAGTCTTGATATAACGTTAAGGGGTATTGAGATAGGGTGTTTTCTAAGTATTTCTACGGCTGTATTCAAGGCTATGAAAAACCATAGATAAGGTACATAACTTTGAATGTCGATGGGTATGCGAAGAAA
Source organism: Ignisphaera sp. (assembly GCA_038892955.1). Taxonomy (GTDB): domain Archaea; phylum Thermoproteota; class Thermoprotei_A; order Sulfolobales; family Ignisphaeraceae; genus Ignisphaera. The sequence continues at coordinate 15,171 of JAWASI010000022.1, read as the reverse complement.
AATTATGAAGATGAATGGCAATACAACTACGTATATAAAGTAATAAACAACACCTTTAATTACCCCGACTGCTATAGACTTGAGGATTCTCTTAACCTCACCCAACAACTCCACCTTCTGAAATTATACGAAATGTATAGAGCTTAGCTATCTTGAACTCTATCTCAACTTTCTTTGGAATTTCTTCAATATTCTTCAACTCTATCTCAACTCTAATAGTTCTCTTATCACCTTTAGATAAATCACCTACAAAGAACTCTTTATTTAAGAATCTAACATAGAAATCGTTTAGAGGTATAGAACCTCGATACAATACAGATAATTCAATTACAGCTATTTGGAGTGATAAATTGTAGTCTAGAATATTTACTGAAATAGGTAAAAGGTAAGGATTATGCGAAATCTCTAGGCCAAAGATTATTATAGGATATAGCAAACCTAAAGTGACAAGTATAGATACTAAAGTTACACCGAGCTTTAATGCTGTGTACAAGGAGAAATCCCTTTTTCGATTTTACGTAATTCAATAATCATAGAGATTCCATACTTTAGCGCAATACCGCTACAGCCAAGGATAATACCTAGGAAGCCGAGTTTTAGGACTAGGTTTAGAAGTTCGTAAACGGTATTAGTTATAGCTTCGTCTAAAGTCTTAGCCTTCGGTAAAAACGGTGCATATGTTGAATACGCGCTATAAGCTAGGTATACAACGATTATTAAAAGCACTAAACCAAAAATAGCTAATGAGAATCCTAGAATTCTTGGATCGAATTTCATGTTATACACCAACAATAAGTAATACCGTGCTAGCTATATTTAAAGATTTATCAAATTCCCTGAGTATATAAAGCTCTTGGACTTTACAAGTCCTAGCTATATGCTGTAGCGGGACTTTGAATTCTATACTTTTACAGGATGTCTGCTAACTTTGAAAAGAATTTATAGCGGTAAAAACCTTTATATTGATGATATGTAGTACTATCTTTGAAGAACACATACAAATATAGATCATGTAGATGAAGAGCTATGGTTTTTATAGAGATAACAACGGTTATAATTTCATCTATTTTTAGAAAAAGAGCTTACGGATCGTTGATAGTATCCTTTGTAGCACCTATGGTATTAACCACTATTCTTCTATCAATACCAAATATATCCAGGTTTGTAGATATAATACCTCAGAGAACCATCATTAATACAGTGAATCTGTTTACAGCTCAAGATGTTCATGTTGCATCTGATCTATGTTCCTCTGTAGAGGTAGCTGGGGTAGTCCGATTAAATGATGCTGAGCTACCGTTGATTATTGCCTCTATGGATATCTTACTTAAGAACATCGTAAATTTTAAGGAAGTAGCAAAAGATTGTGAATTTATATCGGTCCCAATGAATATTTACGAGAGATACTTAAATGGTAGCATAGTTATAAACAATGTCGAGAAATGTATCTCTCATACCCATACAAGTATCTACGCGGTTATAATATTGGTTAACGAATCTGTTGATAGCAAGGTTAAATTGTGTAAGGTAAATTCATTAGAGATACTGAGGTACGCTTTTAAGTTTTTGGAGGAAGGTATAGTTGAAGCTTCTTTGGTCTGGATAGCAGCATTGCTAACAGTCCATGTACCTCTTATGTATATAGCTTTGTCTAGGGTATTTACCGCGCTTGAAGACGAAATTGAGGTATTCTTAGGTCTTGGTATAGATAGAAGGAAGATTATTCTAGGAATTGCAATAGCTATAGCTAGCATATCTTCTATAATCTTAATGTTTCTTATATCGATGTCTATAGTAGCACTCAATATTCTACACAAAATTTCTAATTTATACTGGTTTTCTCTACAACCATCTCTACGACTACTAGTCTTACCTATAGCCTTGATAGTTATATGTTTAACTGTAGCTATCTCTTTGGCTCTTGGGTTGAGGAGGATAAAGTATGGCTAGATGTGTAGTAGTTGTTTTAATGCATATACTTCGTAAGAGAATAGGGGTAGTACTATTCATAGCCTTGATCTCTACAGCTTTATCTATACTCTCTTTATTTGCTATAGGGTCTATAAAATCGCTATACATGGTATACGACGTTTTCTATCCCATTAATAGCAGTAGTAGGTTTAAAATCATCATATCTAGTGATGCTATATCGCCGTTTACATCTATTGTAGATTTAAAATACATAGAGGCGAAACTGAAGGGATTTGAGGATGTTTATTTACACCCCGTATTTGTAACAGTAGGGTTCGTAGGTGTAGAACCTGTAGTGGTGTACGAAGTAAAAGATGTTAATGATACATGTGCTTACCCTGACCAAGGATTGTTGAAGAGAACAGAAGTTTTATGGGATAACTTCATACCTATCCAGTCTATATTTACCCGAGAAACTTTATTCCTTAGAATATGTGGTGTTGGTGAGAAACCAGGTATTGGTGTAAACCATAATACTATTGCTAGGATTAGAGGTGTTCCACCTAATTACTATAGCTTTGTAATAGTTGAAGTAAACAGTATGGATACTCTTAGCAAGGTTTACGAAGCTTTAGGGTTAAGAGTAGATGAATCAGATATAGAAAAGTTAGTTAGAAGGGTTATGTTTATTGCGATTAGGGGAGGTAAAAGTATAGAATTGAAGGATTTTCAAAACCCCACTGAGGTATATTTATATAAATTTGGTATATATAGGGATTACGTAATGTATTTAGCTTACTCAATAGCTTTAACCGCACTAATAGGTTTACCTCTTCTGGGGATAGGAATCGTTGGGTATCTTCGCACAGATTTAGAGTTATTCTTATCCCTTGGGGTAACAAAGAAATTGCTTATAGCTGTCTTCATGATCCTCCTCAGTATATTAATAGCTTTATCCAGCATAACATCGATAGTGGTTGTTGTACACCTAGGTATTAAATCTCTGGTTAATTTTCTAGGTTATGGAATACCTTTAAACATAGATAACAGTGATGTACTCTATATGGGATCTGTACAATTCGTTCTATGTATAGCTGGAATTGTTAGGGAGTTGAAGAACTATGAAAACTAGCCACATAGTTTTATACGCGGTAGTTTTACTGTTTACTGTTTTAATTAGATTAGCCCCCAGCTTATACACAAACAATGTATTTTCTAACGACGTTTGGCCGCTTAAGCGTTTAACGGAATATATGCTTAAAAATCCAAATGCAAATATATATTCTTTACATGAAATCTATGGACACCATGTGTTCTGGCCCTTTTCTGTATTGCAAAGTATTGTTTATATTCATGTAACCGGAATACATTTAGATTATTTCTTTAAGTTCGCTGGTGTAGCAATACTTTCAGTAGGCATGTTTTTATCTGTGTATCTCCTAGCAAAAAGGTATAGCTATGAATACGGATGCTGTTTAGCCGCTTCACTTGTAGTAACTCTTCTACCTTCGTTTACTCTATTTACCTCAGCATATTTAAAAGAATTCTATGGCTATACATTAACACCTATATTGTTTTACCTATCTATTCATGGATCTAGGTCAAGGTTACCCTTATTACCTATACTTATTTCAGTAGCCCTCGTATTAAGTCATCCTTTAGCGAGCGCTATGGGTATAGCGATACTGTGTAGTTATCTCTATGTAAACCTTGTGAGTTCTCTTAAAGATAGGAAGAAGTTTAATATAAGATTTGAACATATTGTTGCAATTGTATCTTTAGCAATGGTTTACGCACTATATTCAACATTTATTGCTAAACCTGTAATACCTATCTCGTTAACGGATTTGGTTATCCTTGGCATCTACGCTATAGCTGTTTACTTAGCTTATCTACTCCTAGGTGGGGTAATTTCAACATCTCTTATAGCAATAGCTTCACTTCTAGCATCAACATCGATCATCTACACTATTACTGTACCTATAAACAACATATTATTGTTATTCTACGTAATTCCACCGATGATCTCCATAGCCTATAGGGTTAGAGAAGAGCCTCTAAGTAGAATTAAATCGGCGGTATTATTGCCTATAGTGGTTCTATTCCTATATATATCTACATACATGGTGGAAGCCCTAGGTATAATCCATAGGATAGTTAACTACTTTGTATACGCCTTCATATCCATGGGTATTGATATACCTAAAAATAGTAGAAAAGTAAGCACCGCAATTCTTCTAATATTGGTATTAGCAACCATTACATGCAGTTTAGCATCAACTCTCAACCACAACCTTTACACTTTTTACTGGAGGTATGGAGAATACGATAACGTTTTTAAAAACTTTATCGAGGTACATGCTTTAAGCATTAACATATACGGAGATCCTAAGTACAGCTATATGACCCCAAAGATTGTGGGTATACCAATTACCATAATCAAAGAATTATGTGAAGAACCAGATTTTCTTGTTTTATCTAGGGATAACTTGGTCTACGGAATACCTATAACTCCAGTTGACTTATATAAGTCTCCCTGTGATTTGTTTATAAATAGAAATATAGTATTCAATGTAGGGTATTTGTATGTCTTTGCTTAAGCTCGTAAATATATGGAAAAAATACAGTGGTGAATATATTCTTAAAGGTGTTCACTTAGAGGTTAGTGAAGGTATGATTATTCTTGTTCGCGGTAGAAGTGGTGTAGGAAAATCAACGTTAGCAAAAATAGCGTGTCTACTTATGAAACCAAACATGGGTTCAGTAATCTATAGAGGCAATGATATTTGGAGGTTAAGCGAATCTCATAGAGCATTAATAAAGCTCAAAGAAATAGGATATGTTGACCAAAATTATACTCTACTTCCAGAGCTTACTGTTCGAGAAAACATAGAATTACCTTTAAAAATCCTAGGTATAGATAAAGAAGAAAGAAGAAAGACAATAGCTGAACTCATCGAAACTTTCGAGATAAATGGCTTAGAAGATCGATATCCTGACCAACTATCAGGAGGACAAAGACAAAGAGTTGCTTTAGCTCGAGCATTAGCTAAGAAACCAAAACTACTCGTAGCCGATGAACCTTACTCAAACCTAGACGATAAAACTATAGAGGTAATTCATAGCTACATAAAAAATGTTACTAAGAAAAACATGGTTGCAACAATAATAACCACTGTAGATCTTCAAACATTCTATGATATTGATGAAGAGTATATTTTAAAGGAGGGAGTATTATACGCCATTCAAAAATAGTGTAATTCCATGCTAAGTCAAGATTATGAACAGATTTCAGCTTTATTTTAATTTACTGTATTGGAAAACAATTATTCTATTTAGTTTGCTTTCTCTTTCTATTACACAGTAATTATTTAAGTTGTTTTATTCCTAGGATTTCATGCAGATTAATGCAATTATGTTAAATTGAAAAAGTAGAGATAAAAGATGTTAATTATTAACGGTTTTTTCTTTATCTACATCATTCTTCTCGTTTAATAATCTTGAGAAGGTTGATAAATTGTTGTATGGAAGCAAAATAAGTAGTAATAATAATATCTCTAGGGTGAACATCTTTACACCGAGTATGAAAAGTACTGTATTTGAGATGTAGTAATAAGACTCATTTGAGAATAATTGCCTTATTAGTTCATGAATGTTATATTCGAATGCTCTACCTATTAACGCTAATATAGGGAAACACAGATAAACCCCTCTAGTATTTAATAAAGCAAATATTAAATAACCAAGGCTTAATTTGTGTGCGAATTCACGAATATAAGGTTGCTGTGAATAGGATAGTAAAAGTGTGTAGATTGGAAGCAAATACTGCTCGTTTGTTATTTTGCCAAGCAAGATGCCCATTATGCTTGTGGATATCATTGCTTTCTCTAAATCTATTCTCTGTATAATAATGTAGACAGATAAAAATAATGTTGCAATTAGTGATATAGCTGTTGCAATATTAGATACTTCGATGTTGAAATGCAGATCTTTTATGTTCCATAGCACATTTAAAATATTGATACCGCCTCCCGGTCTTAATCCATGAAATAACAATGTGCTAGATATAAATGCTGTTGGATTCCTGTAAAGAAAATAAAATGTGGGTATCTGGGAAATTATTACTCCTGCAATAAACTTTGCTAGAGATTTTAAATCATTGCTTTTCCAGACATTATATAATAGAGGAAGCACCATATATTGTATAGAATTTTATAAGAGAAATACAATACTTATAAACATTATGT
>JAWASI010000022.1:2668-9003 GCA_038892955.1 Ignisphaera sp. | reverse complement strand
CACTCTATAATTTATTTATTCTTCACCTTAATACTCATCAAAATAACGATAGACGTAGTTGCTAAAGCAACCATAATCGCAGGCTCAGGTATCGGAAGAATTATTTCAACACCTACATCCAAATAATCAACTGTAGTACAAATACCTTGTTGGCAATACGTTATAATTGGAAGAATTCTTATTTCACCTATTTCATAGCCAATAACACCTCTACTTGCAATAACCTTCAATGAATTTTCATTTAATTCGCAATAGACAGAATCAGCGGGGATATTCGCCAGAGTCCAAGACCAGGTAGAACCATCTCCAGTATAATTATAGACATTTGCATATGATATAGTATTTGGATTAGTTATCGAAACTTCAATAAGTTTGTTTGCTCCTATGTATCCACCATTAGGAGGAGGATACTTATATCCAGTATCTCCATTAATATCTGTGTCAATAAGTACACCAATATATATATATTGTTATACCTTCATCGAGGCTTATGGTTCCATTTACAGTTATATTGACGTTAAAGTGTGTTTCGTTATATCCATAGTCAACTCTTATTAAATCAGTATATCCTGGATATCCAGAATTATCGTTTGTATTATCCGATAGTGTTTTGGTGTAGATCCAAGTTGAGGATTTAACTGTAACTAGTGATAAGCTTAAGAGTAAAACTATTAGTACATATATTAATGTAGTTCTAGGTATTTTCAAGGAGATCTCTTAGATATAGTTAGAGAGGTACTTATATATAAGTTTTAATTCTTTATAGAGCTATAAAAATGTATAGATAATGGGTATTGGTATACTGCTTAAACAATAAATTAATAATAGTAGTACCTTTAAGAATAACGTATTTTTAATTTAAATATTATTAAATATTACTTATATAATTTGCTGTTAATATAATAGTGAGCTATGTATTATTCATGCTAATTTTCGTTATTACTTGTTATTTACTACTTGTGCAAGGATTTAATACAATAAAAATAGTTTTGCAAATAGCTATCATTGTTAATTAGATGTAATGATGAAGTTATGGATCGTATTGTCTTAATGTATAGCTTAATTCTGTAATTTGTTGTTAATATCTATGGAAGTAAACATTAGATTAATTGTTAATATACGGGGTTGTAACTTACATCTTAGGTACTCTTATATGGGGAAACTTATTTTATTTTAGATTTTTGTTTATTAAATCGGATATAATAGTGGTTTAAAAGTTATATCTTTTTTGTTTTAGTTTTACATGTTTAATTTTTAGTGGTTTACGTATTTTGAAGTATTTAATATAACGCTGTTTTTGAAATCTTAGGGTATGGGTTTAGATTAGAATGAGTGTATTATTTTTGGTATTATATGTTTTTTTGTGCAGAATAGATATGTGTTGTTTATGCTGGTCGTTATTGATAGCTGTAAGATACTCTATGTTTATATGGCATTCTCTATGGGTATTTTGATTACCTGATGTAAGTTTATTTAACTTTGGTTTCTTGCATAGTTAGGGGTTTACCGTGTTGGCTATGGATTTTGATAAAGTTTATGAAGTTGTTGATAGAGTTAGGCGATCTATATCCGGTGTTGTTGTAGGTAAAAAACATTTACTAGACCTTATTCTGGCTACTTTTATCGCTGGTGGACATGTTCTCTTAGAGGGTCCTCCAGGTACTGCTAAGACTTTGATTGCTAAGGCTATTGCTAGAGCTATTGGTGGTAGTTTTGCTCGCGTTCAAGGTAATCCAGATATTCTTCCTACAGATCTTACAGGTTACTATATCTATGGTCTAGATGGGTCTAGGAGGTTTGTAAGAGGTCCTGTATTTTCTAATATATTAATGTTTGATGAATTGAATAGAACTCCGCCTCGCGTACAATCAGCGCTTCTACAGGCAATGGCTGAGTACAAAGTCTCTATTGACGGTGTTGATCATGATCTTCCAAAACCTTTTCATGTGATTGCCACCGAGATCCCTATAGAGCAAGAGATAGGTGTATATCCATTGACTCTTACTCTTAGGGATAGGTTTTGGGTAAAATGTGTTTCTATGTATAACCCTATGGGGGAGGAGATAGAGATTATTAAAAGAGCAGACAAGCTTTATACCGTAGATGCCTCTGATGTAGAGAAAACAATTGAATTAGATGAATATCTGAGGATACAGGAATTTATATCGAAGGGGATATTCGTAGACGATAGAATTATACACTACATAGCCGAATTAATAAACTATATAAGAAATCATAGGTATGTAAGAATGGGTATGAGCCATCGAGGATCAATATTTCTGTATAGAATAGCCAAGGCCCTAGCTTTAATGAATAGAAGAGACTACGTAATCCCAGACGATATTAAGGAGATCGCAGTTGAGGTTCTTGTCCATAGAATAGTTTTAACAGATGATGCTATAGCCGAAGGCGTAAAACCTGAAGATATTGTTAGAGAAGCTTTAAATAATGTTAAAGTTCCGAAGGAGTAGGTGTACCGCGAAGTGGCTGTAGATGGAGAGTAGATATATTTTAGCAGGGTTAACAATTATAGCATTAGCAGCATCATTTTTAGTTTACGGTTTAGTAGTGGTAAGTGATAGAGTTGTAGGTATAGCGTTATCTGTGGCTGTCGTTGGTGTAGTACTTGCATTTGTTGGAATTGGTTATAGTGAACCTGCTGAAAATATGCTTTCACGGTATGCAGAAGATTTAAACATGTTTTTGACAAGAATTGTAGAGGATATGGGTATTCCCAATAATCACAAGTTAAAGCTATGTTATACCCAAAAGATTTTGTGTTTATCAGAAAACGATGTTACATGCGGTGATGTTGTTACAGGCATAAGTATAGCTGGTAATACCCCCTATGTAGGTATACCAACTGAAAACATATTGAATTTTTTATCTAATATTTCTGCCGGTGAAGATATAATAGATAAGTTTAAGAGAGTATTCATAGAAATAGCTGCAGTATGCAGAGGTATTGCTATTGCTAAACAAGACGACTTAATATCGGTGGAGTTTACGAATTTAACAGATAAAGGATTTAACTATATAAAAACACCTATTAATTTGTTAAGGCTATACACTTTAGCGCTTATAGCTCATCACTATGAACGTGACGTCGAAATTGTAGAGGAATCGGTATCGCAAGAAGGTTACAGGGTTAAGCTAAGAATTGAGAGTGCAACACATGGCTGAAACCGATAGAAGCATATTAGTATTAGTACTGTTGATAACGTTCTTCACAATTTTCTTAGCTATTGTAGGTGAATCAAGACCTGATGCCTATCTATCTGTAGCTATCTTACTATACTTTGTTTATACAGCTATAGACCCATCAATAAGGAGATATACAAATTTAAAACCCTTAGATATAGGTTTGATAATAGTATTCGCAGTTATAGTTGTAATTAGGATTCTACTAGTCCTAGAGGTGATATAAAACGTTTACAGCTATTAACTTAAAAGTATTACCGGCTATCTTGTTGATGGTATTAACCTTATTAGGTTTAGTGCCATATACATCTATTTCTGCACAATCTAGCTTAGATATAGATCCCGCTCCTCTTGCCAAAGTACTTCAAGATGTTGTAGAAGCTATTTTAAGAGAGAATTATAACGAAGCTTTATCTCTTTGTAGGAAAGCTGCAGATATATCGTTGCCAAAGGAATTTAGCTACATTCATGAGAAGGTATATAAATCCATTGAAAGAGTAATCAACTTATTAACTCAAGCCGAGGAACAAACGCTCATAGATGTTGAAGATAATGTAAAGCTCTACGTATTGATTAACGATTTCTACATATCAAAATTAGAATTAATTGAATCTATGAATAACTATGTTAATAAGCTATCATCGTTATTTAAAGACCCTGCAACAAGGTATTTAATTACAAGAACTTTAACTAACTACATCGTAAACCTTAATACTAAACTCGAAATCATTATATCTAACCTTATGCAAATATACTTCGGTGTCTATGGTCAAGAAATACACATAGAATTAAATCATCAACCAATTGTCTATGGAGGTGAAATACTAGATCTAGATATAGGTATTTTATTAACAACTAATTTAAGTATTGACTACGTGAATATAACGGTCTTAATTATCTATGGCGAAAATATGCTATCCGAGACAATTCAATATTCTATTCCTATAGACAAAAAAATAAGCATAAAAATTGAAACCCCTAAGGCAGAAGATATTTACGCTATCGGAATGAAACCTTCAACTCGAATGGATTCCAGGTTATTCGTTATCGCAAGGGTGGTGGTAGATGGGAGGATCTTAATTGGTTACAAGTTTTCTAACTTTACGTTGATGTACTTAAATCCACCAATTAAAGTCTCTATCCCTAGCTATGTAAAGCCTGGTGAAGATATAAAGGTTAGAATATCTGCAAATTTGGACACCCCTTTGAACCTATCAATATATTTGAACAATATATCGAATAAAAGCCTTATAGCTAATTTAACTATTTCGTTTGGCGAATACGTTCTTAATATATCTTCAGCAAACATGTCGATAGGATATCTAAAACTTATATTCCTTACACAACCTAAAGGTAAATATCTCGCTTATAGCTTTAGCTATACCATAGCTGTAGTGCTGGAAAACATTGTGGCAACTATTAACGTAAAACCGTTTGCGTTTATACCAATTGCAAAACCTCTACTTGAAATCTATGTGGATTCGCCTACCCATTACAATGTAACTATATACTTTGATAATAACGTAATAACAAGATTATCGTTAGTTAATAACCCAAAGATTTCTGTAGAACTCAGTTTACCGTTAACCATATTCTTCTGGAGGTATAGAATATTGGTTGAGATCCACCCTAATAACCTAATGTATTCGCCTACAGTAATTGAAAGCTCTATATATGTACTCAACATAGTTACATTAATCATTATGACCATCTTCTTAGCAATAACAATTACAACACCTTCTAGAACTAGCTATATTATTGCCGCCCTAAGGCTAGGGAGTAGTACTATGAAGAACGTTATCTATAGAACTAGGGGTATAGCCACTACTCATACTACTATTATGGAGTACTTCTTCAGGAAACCACGTTTATTAAACCTTTATAAGAAGATCATAGAGATAGTTTCAAAGTATGTAGAGCCTCCAAAGGCCTCCGAGACCTTAAGAGAATTTTATCGTAGACTCTATGAATCTTTTAGTGGTTATACATCATTACTCGTGAAAGCTTTTATTGAGCTCTATGAACAAGATCTTTACTCAAACCACGGTATAGATGTAGATAAGGCGATTAGGATTGTTGAAAGGATTGAGGAAATCGAGAGTAGGTAAAGACATAATTATAATACTGGTATTTGCTATAATCATATCTTTTATATCGATACTAATAAATATGCCATCTACAACACCTTACAGCCCCTTCAACACCGGTGGTAATGGATACTCAAATCTTCTGTCAATTAAATCAATTAACGTTAATTTCGTTAAAGATGCGAGAGAATTAAATCAAAAAACATTAGTTATAATACCATTAAGAAGAAACCCAGGTAACGCTATTAATCAACTAGTTAAAGATATGCTAAAATATGGAACAACTATTGTTATCCTGGATGAGGATGGGTACTCAAATAATTTACTTGAATATTTAGGGATTAAAGCTAGAGTTGAAATATATAAGGTATTAGATGAAGTATCAAAGATACGTTCAAGAGAATTTCCCCTCATAGAACTGGTACTAGGTAACAATACAATGAAAATTGCTACCTATAGACCTTCATATATAATTCTTGATGAAGAAAATACCGTTTCTGTAGCAAAAACATCAAGATATGCTTACGCTGATGTTGATAGAAATGGTTACTACACCGTAGGTGAATCAATGGGTGAATACCTAATTGCATGTTCTTGGAAGATAAACAATGGGGTTCTATGGTTAGTAGCAGATTTAGATTTATTTGCTAATAACTTAATGGATTTAGGGGATAATATTGATTTTCTATATAAGCTCATGAGCTCGGGTAAAGCAAGTATAATTGTTGACTACATAGACTTAGATATAGTAGATTTATTTAAGTATTGGTTTAATAACCTTGTTCCAGGGGTCTCAATGCAAGATCGCATATCTTTAGCTTTACTATCCTATTTTGTAGTACTAGTTGTAATAGCGATGATGAAGTATGTTGAGAAGAAATAAAGAAATTATTCAATGGCTGAACTTTATATATACTCTAGCTAGTTTAACTTACATTCTCTATGTACACAATAGCGTACTAGTAATAATTCCTTTACTGACTCTAGCTATTTTTTCATTAATTAAGGAATTAAGAAGTAAAATACCTCTAATTGTATACGCATCAA
>JAWASI010000022.1:0-2656 GCA_038892955.1 Ignisphaera sp. | reverse complement strand
GCTATAAATGAAGGTATATACATATCTATACCTCTATCTATATCTATGCCGTTTATCATAGGTAAAGACAGCTTTGTTGATGATGTAAGAAAACAGTTTATTTTTGGCCCATCAGCACTCCAAATTTTCCGTTATTTTATTATATCGTCTTTATTAGCATTAGTGAATCCTCGTATATTGATACCTATAGCATTTTCGTCTAACACAATCATTGTTTACGCTATATATAGCTATATTAAACTTTCGAAAGTACGTATAGAGATTTCCTTAGTTAGCGATACTGTAACATGGGGGGAAAAAGCTTTTGCATTACTTAGTGTAGAGACCCCATTTGAAGCCAATATTGTGCTATATTATGGTGTTAATAAAAATAGTTATACTGTAAAAGATAAAGCAAAAATTAATGTAGAGCTACCTGCAAATCATGTAGGTAGACATTCTATTGAAATCTATGTTTATGCATTTGATGATTTCTTTTTTAGTAGTAGATTTGTAGGCAGATACTTGGTTGAGTATAATGTTGTTCCTTTAAAGCGGAGAATTTTAGAGGTTGTAGGAGGATACCTTATGGAGATCTCTGATATACTATCTCTTCCACCAACTATAGAATTTTCTATTGCACAGCTTAGCGAAGAATTCCCTGTTGCTACAAAAGCTCGAGGTAAAGAAGCTATTAAAAACATCATGGAGTATATACGTAGATTTAGACAAAGAGCTTACTTAGGAGTAATTCTTGAGGAATTAATGAAGGCTTTAGAAGAAATAACCGAAAAAATGGGTAGAGAAGGATACGGATATAGGAAAAGCCGTTATGGTGAATACACAGGGTCTAGACCTTATACCCCAGGGGATTCCCTTAAATCTATACATTGGAAAAAATCTGTTAGTAAAGGTACACTTGTAGTTAAAGAGTTTAGTTCTTCAGCAATAGATGAATCTCTTCTAGGTAGCGGAGGAAGCGAAGGTATAGAACCTCTTATATTAGTCGATCTCTATGCCCCTAATATCCAAGAGCTCGATAAATTAATATATTCGTTTCTTCAGTTATACTTAAAGATCTTTAAACGAAGTCCTACATCAAAAGTATTATTGGTATTGGTCGTAGGGGATATAGTTATTAGTTTGAGAGGTAGATCCGCGGAAATCTTATACCAATTGTATAGAGTATTCGTAAAAACTCCAATACAGACTTTATTCAATTACACCTCTTTACATGTATTAGGAGAAAACAAGGTAGTAGAGTTGTTGAAGAACGTTAAGAAACCTAAACCTTTAGCTATCCTCTTACTAAATAATGAAAAGTTTGCAAATAACTTAACAAAAATAATTATAGGAAACGAATTTATACCACCAAAACCTTTTACACTTATTTACAGCAGTTCACTTAATCTTAGATATACTATTGTAAAACATATACTAAGCAAGTACGGGTTTATTTATATGGATAACATCGAGCTTATTAATGTTCGTAAGTAGCTAGACGGTGAAGGTATACGAATAACTATAAACTAAATAACTATAAACTATACATACTATCTGTAGCACTCCTTGTATCTATTGCTATATTGTTAACACTTTATATAACTTACAATGATTTTCTAAATGCCTATATAGAAATACTAAAGATGGAGAACTACAGCTATTTGATAGCCATAATCCCTATATCTGTGGTTGTCCTCTATAAGCTGTTATTGAGCTATTTTGAAATTGAAGGTATTAACATTCTTAGGCTGTTAGGTTCAACAACATTGTTTCTATTCTCAATATTATTCTATTTAATCGGGGATATAATTAACGAATTCTTCCTTGAATTTAAAGCTCTTTCTATAGTATGTTTGCTTTGGTCATCGTTAACTCTATTCTTTAGACCTAAAAGTTTTGCTATAGCGTATTTATCTATAGCTATTCTGCTTACTCTCGTACCGATACCAAGACAAGCTGTAGATTACTTATCATCTATTTTAACTCGTGTAGTAACATCAGCTGTATCTACTATAACTTCTACACAAGTTGTAGAACGTGAAGGTATGTTAATGCTTTTAGTAAAAGATGCTACAGGTGCTAATAGATTATTTGAGGTAGCGCCAATATGTAGCGGGGTTGTATCAATACTTTCTATACTAACTATATCACCCATTATTGCATATTTTGCTATTATTTCTAGCTCTTCTAAAGCAAAGAAATTACTCTACGCTAGTACATCACTTGCAATTGCTGTAATAACTGTTTTTATCGGAAACTTGGTAAGGTTAATCCTAATTATTGAATTAACCAAACGTGTAAGTTCTGAAGTAGCACTCATGTTCTTTCACTACACACCTTCAATTATCTATGTAGCTATTGCTACATTTCTAGCGATACACAGTATATCAAAATTTTTATATATACCAAAAACAAGTATACATAGCTCCTCAATAGCTATAAAATTTATAAAACCTTCTCTCTCCTTCTACTTAGCTATAGCTACATATGCAATCCTCCTTATAACCTACAATTCGGTTGCACCATTAATATCAGCAGCTACGCTTACTCAATTCTCGATATCTGTATCAAGCTTGCCTCAATTACTCGAAAAACCTGCTACAGCAATACTTAATTCCTCTAATATTTTGATTCTCCAAGATATCCCAGAGCCAAAAATTAGCGAATCACTTGG
>JAWASI010000021.1:25165-27327 GCA_038892955.1 Ignisphaera sp. | reverse complement strand
TATAGAAAAGATATGTCTTTATCTGAAGCAGAGGAACTATGTATAAAGGCTATAAAAACAGCTGCATCCAGGGATGCTGTTTCTGGTGATGGAGTAGACTTAGCCTTAATAACTAAGAATGGAGTTGTAGAGAAAAGCATTCCATTTACATAGACAAAGAATAGTCTTAATTGGTGCTGAATAACGATAGATAGGCATTTTGATTATGAAATAGCAAAACAACTACAACTTCAATTAAGTAAACTTGTTAGAATAGAACCTATAGACCTTGATAATGTAAAGGTCGTAGTAGCTGTTGATAATGGGTACAAAGGGTCTAAGGCAATAGGAGTTGCAGTGGCATATGATGTAGAGAAGAAGAAGGAATTATGCCATACTGCTATACTAGATGAAATCGAAGTACCCTATATACCTGGGCTTTTAGCTTTTAGAGAAGCACCTTTGATGATAGAAGCTGTTAAGGAGCTTTCATCAAGGTGTACTGAGGCCGACGTGATTATGGTAAATGGCCATGGCCTTTCACATCCAAGGAAATTTGGTATAGCATCTCACATAGGTGTAGTTCTAGATAAACCATCTATAGGTGTTGCTAAAAAACTTCTCTACGGTTCAATAACTACAGATAACAATCTTAGGGTTGTAATTATAATTAACGGGATGGTGGTCGGCTATGTGCTGAAGAATGTACATGGCAGTAAGGTATTTATTTCTATAGGTCATAAGATAAAACCCGAAGATTCGTTAGCCGTAGTTAATATGGTATGGAATAGAGGTAATCCACTACCCGATCCGCTATATATAGCTGATAGTTTAACGAAGAAAATAAAAACAAGGATATGATAGTATATAATAGTTATCTAATGTTATTCATATTCTATTGTTGCTGGAGGTTTAGGTGTTACATCGAATGCAACTAATCGTACCTTAGGTTCTTTAGCTAGAATTTTTTCAGCCACAGATTTCAGCTCCATAAAATCTACCTTAGGAACTTCTGCAACCATGAAGTTTTCTGTACTAATTATCCTCAAAGCCACTACGTATTCACCTCTATCTTTACCTTTATCACCTATATCCACAAGTATATGTGGATGACTTTTTGTGTCGAAGTATTTGTATAAATCATAGATATTCTTATCCGCTGGATATCTCTTCACGATAATTGGGTGACCATAACTACGTTTACCTTCTATAACACCTGTTACCTTTACGCCATAAACCTCCAGCTCAAAACCTCCTTCAATACGGCTCTCAATAACGTTGTACTCCCAGATCGCTGGAAAATACTGACTAAACCCTTTATCTTTCAACATCTCCTCAACAATATCTGTTAACCTTCTAACAAGCTCGAGTTTCTCTCTATAGAGTTTGCCAACAGTACGAACTAGAAGTCCTGGTCCTGGAAATGGCTGTCTATTCGTTATCCAGTTCGGTAGCCCAAGGTGTTTAGCTATAGCTCTAACTTCGTGCTTATATAGGTCAGCTAAGGGCTCTATAACCTTAAACCCGTATCTCTCAAGAAGTTTTTCGCTTAAAACATTATGCTGAGTTTTAACACCCCCAACGGTTTCAACTACATCTGCCTTAATAGTTCCTTGAACAATCCAGCTACATCTTTTTTCTGCAGCAATTCGCTTAACGGTTGTGTAGAATATTTCTCGGAATGCAATACGTTTATCCTCAGCATCGCTAATATTCTCTATTCTTGAAATAAATTCTTCAGAATAATCGTGTATCTCCAAATCGATTAAACCCTTAAGCGCTTCCCTAACTCTTCTCCCCTCATTTAACCTCATAAAACCAGTGTCGATAAACACAGCGTATACTTTCTCTCCTAAAGCCTTCTTAGCTAGTATAGCTGAAGTAGTACTATCAACACCTCCACTAACACAAGCTACAGCACAATTTACTTCATGTTCTAGAGACCTTATTTTCTCGATTATGTTTTTCACGATAACTTCTATATCAGGGTGTGAGCTCATTTAGCCACCTCATAACAGTTAGATTAAACTGCTTAGTTAGCTTAAATAAATTTTTTGGATCTCTTTTGTTATATCCATGTATAAAATTTGATGTGTTTAGTTAGATCTACCTTACGTTTTCAACTATACTCTCAACAACGTTGATTATTTCGACTTTATGCACAAAATTCGAAGGAATTCTCT
>JAWASI010000021.1:10154-25155 GCA_038892955.1 Ignisphaera sp. | reverse complement strand
CTAAGGGGTTTGTACAGTACATAGCCTCGCTCACGATATCAAAGAAAGCTATTGGGGGTAGTATTGCTGCACCTCTTAACTCCCCCTTCTTTATGCCCTGTATATTGGTGACTATCGTTAAAGAGAACTGCTCTGTTCCTGCTTTAGTTACCCAAAGTTTTTCTGCTTTAGGGTGCTTCTCTACGTAACCAACTTCAACTCCAACTACGTCTATCGCGTATTCAGGATTATTATCATCGCCTAGTGCAATCCTATTTCTTAATCCTAAGAGTACCGACAGTGCATAGCGTATTTCAGCAACTGCAAGTTTTGTTGTTGTAGTATCTAATTTAAGGGTTTTCGGCGGTAAAAGAATAGATGCAAGTTCTCTGGCGAATTGCTCTAGATTTTTAAATTCTTCGAACTCTATCAACATGGTATAAGGCAAGTAAGAGTACTTAATTTTCATGAACGTGGACTTAAGTTTCTTAATTTGTTCAAGTGCAACTGCTTTATTTAGTGGGTAGGGAAGCCCCCATAATTTAATCCTATTCTCTATTCTATTGATAGCATCTTCGGCTACTAGGAATCTATAATCATCTGCTGTTACCATGGATAGATTCCCATCAAAGTAAAACTATAATTCATTAATATATAAAATGTGTAATATAGTAAAATAAAAAGTTTGATTATTGTATACTTTCTTCGAAAACTCGATAAACTATTTCAAACCACGTGCTTGGTTATCCTGGTATTTCTTATTAATATGTAAGGCGCTTTAGTTGGTGTTCTCACTTCCCACCACTGAATATTGTATAGTTCTTTACCCACCATGTCTATATTCTTCAGCACATTATTGAAGGTATCAGCTATTCTTACCCTGTTTACTGGTTTAACTATTCTTCCGTTCTCTATTAGAAGTATGGCATCCCTAGCTATAGTGGAGAACTCTCCTTCAACGTAGTTTTGCATCCTTGTGTACCAGTTGTTATTTATAAGCAGACCCTTTCTTACGCTTGCTATCATTTCATCCTCTGTTGCATCCCCGGCTACCACTAATATATTCCATGGGTGAGGGGCTATCCAGCCAGCATTACCTGTAGTATTAGTATTCATCATCTGTGCAGTTTTTGTATTGTGTAGAAGCGATTTTAGCACACCGTTCTCTATTATAGGCTTATCGTAAGTTCCTATACCTTCATCGTCGATACCTGTGGCGTTTGGCAGCTCAGTATCTTTTGGAATATCGTATATGCTAAACTTATCTGATGCTACTTTTTCACCTATAGCTTTTTTCATGAATATAGATGTCCCCATTAAGACAGAGAAAGCCGAGGACATTCTACAAAGATAGTTCACTAAGTTTCCGAAAACCATGGGTGTTAGAATTACATCGTAGTACCCAGGCTCGATATCTACTCTGCCCTTGCTTTCTATTGCAAATCTCGAAGCTATTATAGCAGCATTTTCAAGACCTTTGATGTTGGCTTTAGTTGATGTGTAGCTCCATTGACCAGAGCCATCTGAAGCAAATGCTCTTATGTAGCCTGTTAACCATGTTTTCTGCTCTAGAGCATTAACATCAGCAGATGTTGATAAAGCTTTTTCTTCGAATCCTAACTCTACCATTCCAGCGATATTGTCTATATTCTCTCTATGGCTGACCTCGATAAGAGTCTCCACGATTTGGTCAACCTTATCCATATATTCTATAACCGACCTATCAACGACGTTAAGAGGTTCAACTTTTTCAACTTTTGGTAACGGTGCATAGAAAGGTGATTCAACTACCTTACCAGCTATATTCATGAGATCCTTTATCGATTTCTCAACTTCTTCTATGTTGCTAGGCTCAAGACTTAAAACGAATATTCTTTTATCCTTAGCTAGATATAGGTCTACTGTTAAGGTACGCCATCGCTGAACAACGCTTAATTCACTATTAGCTATCTTAGCCATAACGTTTACTCTACTACGGATAAGCGAAGCTGCTTCGCTAAAGCCTTCTCTAAGAGCTCTTTCAACTATTTTTTGCGAAAGTTCCTGCAATTGGATCTCCATTTCTATCCCACCCCAAGCCTAATCTTCTTAAGTCTTACATCTGGTCCTCCAAACCATACCGGAACAGCTTGCGAAGGTTCTCCTTTTCCACAGAACCCTGTATAGAATCTCAGCTCCTTACCAACAGCATCTATAGAACTGTAGAACGCCTTAGTTGTTAATTCGAGTACTGGATTTTTAATGTATTTAGTTAACTCTCCATTCTCTATAAGATAGGCCTCTAACCCTACGTAACGTTGGCTCCACCTCTCATCGTCTATGTTCCACTCCATGTAGCTCTTTACGTATACGCCTAGTTTGATACCTTCTAAGAGTTCCTCGAAGCTGTGATCACCTGGTTTAAGATAGGTATTTGACATCCTCGGTATAGGTTCAGAGGCATAGTTCATAGATCTTGCAGAGCCATTACTTTCAACACCAAATATGCTAGCTGTCCATCTATTGTGCAAGAACTCATTTACAATACCTTCTCTATATAAGTATTTTGGTCTCGCTACAACACCTTCATCGTCGTATAGGTAGAACCCAAAGCTTCCCGGTATTGTTGGGTTATCTACAACTGTGGCAAGCTCATTACCAATTCTATATCCAACCATATTGGGTTTAATAAAGCTTTTACCTGCTTGAGCAGCTTCTCTACCTAGAATTCTGTCAGCTTCGCTTGGATGACCACAACTCTCATGTACTATTATCCCAACTACTTCGCTTCCAACTACTACGGGTATCTCTTCTTTTGGAGGTTCTATGGCTTCAAGAAGTATTTTTTCGTAGCGTTTAACATCTTCAGCAAGTTTCTCCTCAAGATCCCATTTCTTAAGCCATTCAAGGCCCCCACTACCGCCGTGTTCCTCGAGACGCTGAATAGTCCCCTTTTGAGGGTGAGAAATAACGATGTTCAACATCACGCATAACCTCGGTATACGGCTTTTAACTAAAGCTCCTTCGCTATTAACAACTATTTTCTCCTCAACGGACTCGATATACCTCAGCGTAAGAACATTAACACGAGCTTCAGATACCGCTGAACTTACACGTTTCCACAGATCGCTATGAAGCTTTATTTTTTCGTCTAGCACTAAATCTGAAAATTTCTTCTCCTCCTCAACACTGTAGCTAATCCTACCAAGTCTAGCTGGTGCAAATGTTATAGGCTTCTTCATGACCTTCGAAAGAGCTCTTGCATGTGAATAAGCTTCTTCGACTATTCTCCTAATAGCCTCTTTGCTAAGCGTATTAGTTGAAGCAAATCCTAGAGCTCCATCAACTAACACCCTTACACCTATACCATTGGATGCTTCCTTGCTCGATCCGACTATAACCCCATTCCTAGACATTACAGTAAATTCGTCAACTCTATGAATTCTAGCCTCAGAATATAGCGCTCCGAGTTTACATGCATAGTCAACAGCGTAGAGGGCTAGATCCTCGCTCATATTTCTAACCAGCACTATAGGGTAAAACAAGTCTAAAAAATATTTTACTATTTTTGAAAGTATATGATTTAAGAATTCTATTGAATCTTCCTTTTACTACGTAAAGTTAAAAACGTTAAATTGACACAAATTTATCTAGTGCAACAATAATTAAACTCTACTGATAAAGTACGTTGATGCTCCATGACGGTTTACGTTGCAGGTAGAATAAATATAGACTTTATTATTAAAATAGACAATGTTATGACTAGAGGGAGAAAATACAGGGGTAAGGTCGTTGAAGTCGATGTAGGGGGTACAGCAGCTAATATAGCTACAGCTATTGCTAGGGTAGATAAATCTCTTAATCCCGTGCTTCTTGGTGCTATAGGATTAGATTACAAAGATCTTGTGTTAGAGAAATTAGGGATCGAAGGTATAGACTTAAGGTATGTTAAGGTATTAAACAGTGAAACAGGAAAAGCTTTTGTATTCATAGATTCTGAGGGAGAATCGACTATAATATCTATACCTGGAGCAAACGATCTATACTCAGAGGAACATGTACCTAGTATAGAGGATGCAAGAGCTTTAGTCATAGGTAATACGACACTGAGCTCTGCTATTAAGTTGCTAAATAGTTTGCCAAGAGATGCGTTTATTTTTATTGATCCTCACGATCTTTGGGTCAACATATGGGATAAGCTTGCATTTACAAACAACAAATGCTTTTACCTACCAAATGAGGTAGAGTTTAAAGCGTACGCTAGCATTGACGCTAATGACCTAGAAGCCGTTAAGAAGTACGCTAATAGAGTTAGATGCTCTATTATTGTTAAGAGAGGAGAAAAGGGGGCTATTGCAATACATAAAGATAAGATAATAAAGGTAAGCGCCATTAAATTAAATAGCTTAGGTTTAAACATAGTATCAACAGCTGGTTGCGGTGATACTTTTACAGGTGTTTTTGTTGCTACATACTTAAAGTACCGCGATATAATAGAGTCACTAAAGTATGCTACAATAGCTGCTGCATTCAAAACTACAAAACTTTCTTCACGAGCATCACCATATATTGATGAGCTAAAGTACTTAGCCGAATACATCGAGAGAAAGAATTTTATAAATATTAGTGTACAGTAAATTTAATAGCAAATATTTGATTAGGTATTCTTCGTAAACCATGACCTTATAAATACGTTAAAGTTTTTGGTAATACTTACTTCAACTACATGCCTAACATCGTTCGAGACGTTTATTATCGCCAATACTTTATCTTCCTTTACTTCTAATACATTGCTTTTTTGCTTAAGCATTGACGTAATATTTTTGTAGAAGTTTATAGCATAAGACGGCGAACTCCATGTAGTGTTCCATAGCATTATCCAAGATTGATTCGCTTGATTCTCATATTCGCACAGCATAACTCTATCCCCTCTCCAATTAAGAGCTAAATCCGTTGCTTTCTCGATACCTATGTAATTGATTAAGATAAGCATTACGTAGTAAGCCCCTAGCGTATCGCTTAAGGCACACTTATCAATACCATTTATAGCTATAGATACGTTTACTATTACATTAGTTCCATTTAATAGGTAGCTAAGGTATATCTCCGGGTTCATAACCATTAACGTCGATTTTGGAGGTTTTTCGTAGGCTTTATTGATTAAATTCCATCCTCCGCGTTGGTATAGATATCGGGCAAAACTCTCGCCATATATATATGGGAAGAGATTTAAGGATAGGTACAGGTCACCAAGGTACAAATGTGTTGGAGGTGAAGGAGTGCAAAGTTTTGTCTCAACGCAGTATAGATGCTGTGTTAACCCTGCATCGCCTTCTACGAGGGTCGCGTAAGCTAAGCCCTCATCCAGAGTTAAGGGGTTGTAACCTATTTGGAAGTGCAAAAACTGCAAAACATGTGTTAACTCGTGGGCTAGTATATTTCTTGCCGATGGATCGTTTGGGTTAAAGTAGTCAATATTTATGTATAAGGTTGTACCAGCTGCGGCCGCCAAGAACATTCCAACCCATGATCTTTCAAGCTGTATAATAGTTTTATCGTAAGGTATTAGAAACGATAACTTGTAAATTAGTTCTCTATATAGGAGTTCCTTAGGTATTTCGATGCTTTCCTCAGGAGCCCACATCTTTATGGCCCACGAAGTGTTGATTATCCTTATAACTATGGGCTCTTTGAACCTTAACCCCCTAATTTCCTCTAAACTCTTAGACACATCATCTATAAGTCTATGAATGGAGAGCTCCACTAGATTTAAATTGTACTTCTGTTTATTGGGTAAACCTATGAATGTTGTTATAAATGTTGATAGTAGGGAAACCAGAATAACTACAACAAAGATTAAGAATATTGCCAAGTTTTGAAACTTAGTCATCTTCCTAACCTGTAAAGAGCTAGGGGACACCCCCACTTGTAAGGATGTCAACGGAATCTAGGTCAGCTATTATTGCTAGCTGAAATATTGTTGAAAATTTGTACCTTAGTTCATAAAGTTGTGGTTTGTATAAGAAAAGCTTTTTAGGTTCGCCTTCTAATGGCGGTTTTAACCCTAGTATACGTCTAATTATAGATGCTTCAAGTTCGTTTTCTACAAAACCTGTCATAATATCCATATCTGCTCTCACCTGTATAACTATGGGGAGGTAAAGTCTAGATGCCTCATCATCGCTAACATATGTTTTAAGCATCTGAAGCTCACTTCGCCTAAATACATGAATAGAACCATCTCTACAAAGAACGTATGGTACTTTTTCATCTAAAAGCTGTTTAAGGCTTTTTCTAGAAGCAGGTAGATGCTTGTTTACAATTCTTAGCTCGGCTTGCAATAATTTATCGATAACTTCACTCAAAAATAAATCCCCAGATAGTAATTAGTTAAGAAATTTAAATCTTATTCATTTAGAACCCTCATGATTTAAACATTACATTAAGAATTGCCGTAGACGACCTTAAATTATCTTCATTGAACGGTGTTGGCTACATGTTGGTATAAGTTTATATATAGATCTAGACATTATATACATAAACTACCATATTATTGATTGAAAATTTAAAAGTTATAAATCTAACCTAATGTCTAATTTACCACGGTATGCCTTATGAGTAGCGTTATCCAGGCTATCGAAGCTGAGGCTGTTAGCATAATCGAAGATGCCAAAAAGAAGGCACAAAAAATTGTTGATGAAGCTAAGGCTAAAGCTAAAGAAATCCTCGATGATAGAAGTTATTTAGATGAGCTTGCAAAATACCGAAAAGAAATTGAAGAAAAGCTAAGGAAGGAAATAGAAAAAATTCTTGAAGAAGCTCAGATCGAGGCTTCTATGATAAAACATCGTGGATCTAAAAAAGCTGAGGTTGCGGCTAGAAAGATTGCGTCCATGGTTGCAGGCATAGAAATCTAGGGGAATTTCATGGCTAATATTGGAAGACTGATTCTCTCTGAACCAGATTTTGCCGTAAAGACATATATTGTTGTTCCAAATGATTATCTAGAAGTAATTTCGATAAAGATTTTAGAACTAGGTGCGCTTGAGGTTATTACTCCAAAAGATAAATTAGAGGAGTACAAGAAAGAAATTGAGGAAATTATAAATTACTACAATCTTTTAGAAAATGCAAAAAAACTATATGAAGAACTTACATTTCAGCTAGATGAAGAGGTAGTGGTAGATATTAAATATACCCCTAAACCGAACGAATTTAAAGACCTTATTAAAAAACTTACCGAGAAATTTAGCAGAATAGCTAACGAAATTAAAAGGTTGAACGAATTAATTATTCGTTTAAAGGATGAGGTAGACGAACTAGAGCTCTATAAATCGTTAATAGCGGATATTGTAAACAAATACCCGGAGGCAGATACCTCTTTTCTAAGCTATAGCGGTATAGAGGTAGTTGTAGAAACTTTTCAAGGACCTCCAGAAGGTATATTTCAACTACAAGCACAAGCTTTGTATACGATATCTATTATTTCAAAAGGTGATAAGTCGTTAGCGTGTTTAGCTTTCTTAGCAAGAGATTTTGAAAAAATATCGAGCGTTTTGCCAAAAGGTGTTGAAAGAACTAAAATTGTAGGAAGATATAAGTCGAGAACACTTAAAGAGCTAATTAATGAAATAGATAACGATATAAATAGCTGCAAAAACACACTTACCGAGTTAACAACAAAGAAAAAAACTCTTATTGGAGATAGTTTGGAAGATATAGCCTTATTGAAGGTCGTTCTTGATTTAGAGTATGAGAGAGTTAAAGCACTATACGAATCACTGAAATCCCATTTCGTAACATTGATAATAGGATGGGTGCCTGAATCAAAAAGAGAACATGTAGAAAGCCTTGTGAGAAGCTATCCAGTACAAGTGATATTCGAGGAATCAGCAAATCCTCCAGCAGAGTTTAAAAATTTAGAGCCATTTAAGCCCTTTGAACTTATAACGGAAATGAATGGGGCTCCCTCGAAAAACGACTGGGATCCTACCCCCCTGTTAACTTACGCATTCGCGCTTTTCTTTGGACTTATGATGGCTGATGTAGGTTACTCTATAGGGATCATAATAGCTTCGAAATATGTGCTTCCCCTCTTAGTTGAAGATCCTAAGAGTGAAGGAGTTAGAAAACTTCAGAGAATTCTCTATGTTGTAGGGATTAGCGGTATCGCTGTAGGTGTATTATCTAAAAGTTTCTTCGGGGACCTTCTAGGTAAGTTTATCCCAATACATCAACCGCTTGTTAATCCTCTAAATGCCCAGCAAATGATTGTGCTAAGCCTAATAGTTGGATGGGTTTGGATATTCTTGTCGCATGTCCTAGCCTTTGCGAAGAATATTAAAAAACTTCGTGATATTTACGGCGCTCTATCGGAGCTAGCAATAATTGCTATAATGCTATTGGGTACCTTTATGATACTCCATATAATGTACACAAATAAATTAATTGAAAGAATAGACTTTGTCGAGGATAACTACAATACAATAAAGATCTCGCTTATCACTTCAATAGCTTTACTCATATTCAGTAAAATAAAAATCTCTGGAGCCCTTGGAGCAATTCTATGGATATTCGATGTTGTAGGAATCCTAGGAGATGTATTCTCATTCATAAGAATTGCGGGTATAGCACTAGGCACAGCAATACTTGCGTATATATTTAACATCATAATTGGAGGAGCTATAGCAACAAACATAGCCTTAGGAATTTTAGCCTCTATAGGATTACACTTTTTCGCATTCATACTATCACCTATAAGCCCCTTCGTACATTCACTAAGACTATGCATGCTAGAGATATCATCAAAATTCTACGAAGGAATGAACCAAAGAGTTAACGCATTAAAAGTACGCATACCGTCTAAAATAACCATAGGTAGCCGTAGAAAAGCTTAATGTCATCGTTTAAACAAACAATATGTTATCATATTAATGTTAATAAAATAAAAAACTTATAAAGAGGGGACAAACATTAACACACTAGTGGTATTATCCATGTCCCTTGACATAGGTACCACCCTAGCGTATATAGGTCCACCAATAGCTGAAGCAATGGCCGTGATAGGGTCAACGCTTGGCATACAGAAAGCCGCATCAGCAGGCCTTGCAATAGTATCAGAAGACCCTAAGATGACCACTAGAGTATATGCACTAGCATTCTTACCTGCTACCCAGGCCATGGTGTACGGCTTTAGTTATCTATTTCTAACATATTCGATGCTTAGAGTATATACCAACACCTATGGCTTTGTACCACTACATATTGCTGTGGGCTTACTAGCTTTAAGTATATTTGTTGGAATTGCTGAATATTACTCTGCATTAAAACAAGGCGAAGTTTGTGCTGATGGTGTGACTCAGCTTATTAAGACAGGGGGTAAAATATTTCCGTCAACTATTGTATTAGCTGCGTATGAGGAGCTATTTGGTATCTTGGGTCTAGCCTTTGGCTTCTTAATATCATCGCTATTGTTAGCTGTTTAGTATAGCAAGTTCATCGTAAAAATACTGCAGAGGAAACTACTTCATGTCGTCTGAATTAAAGAGGGTTATTTTAAGTAAAGCAGAAGAAGAAGCAAAGAAAATTATCTCTAAGGCAGAAGAAGAAGCAAAGAAAATTATTGAAGAAGCCTATAACTTAAAACAACAAGAGATTCTAAAGGAAAAAGAAAGAATAGCTAAGGAGGTTAATTATGAAACAAAAATCGCTGAAGCGCGTTTAAGAGCTAGGATGATAATAGCGGAAGCAAAAAATGAGATCTTGGAATTACTTAAGAAATATGTTTGGAATTACTTAAATAACCTAAATCCTGTTCTACGCGAACAATCTCTTCTAAACCTTACTAAAGAGGCAATCAATGCTATATTAGAAGATTTAAGCGGATCCGATAAAAAGGTTGTTATTTATGTCTCTAAAAAAGAATTAGAGTTAGCAAAAAAAGTAGCCGAATTTCTCTCTAAAGAGCTTAACCTTGTTATTGATGTTAAGGAAATGGATATACTCGGAGGTGTAGTTGTGTCTTCACCTGATGGAAATATAATGATAGATAATAGTTATGAAAATAGGCTGAAGAGAGTTATAGAGATATTTTTAAGTGAGCTTAGAAAAGAGGTTTTTAGTTAATGAGCCTTAAGCTTACTAAGGAAGGAGCCTATGGCTACGTATCGGTGTTGATATCGAAATCTCCTAACCTAGCTCTTCTACTAGAGATTATAGAATCTGATAGTCCTATAGATATTCAAACAGCTATATCCAGAGGTATCCTAGGATCGGAATACTCCTTGTTTCTACAAATGAAAAGCATTGACGATATCGACGAGGCTATATATAACTTTTACAAGTATTACCTAGAAAACTTGATAAAATATATACCGCGACCTTATGATAACTTTATAAACTGTTTTATAGAAGTCTTCGACTTAGATAAAGTTATCTCTATGATCTTTATATTAGAGAAACAAAAATTGAGATCTAGATACATTATATCGCAAATAGAGCCCTTAATTGAGTATATCGTATATTCCAAGAAGTCTATTGGTAACCTACCTTTATACACTGTTTGTTTGAGCGCAAACAAGGGGCAGACAGTATTAGATGTTGTAAAATGCTTTACGAAGATTTATATAGATAGAGTTGCTAACACGTTACACAGTATAAGTGAAGTGGAACTTATAGAGAATAGCCTAAAGATTTTCTACTTGTTTTCTTCGCTAAGATCCTATAGATATATTTTGAGCTGCAGAATGCTAAAGAGTACATGTAATATTGAAATAAAAGATTTTATTAAAGAAATGGGTATGCCCACACCTATTGCTTTACTTGCTATCGAAAAAATCAACAAAATATATGAACATATAAAGAAAGACCCAACATTCGCTTTAATACATGAGTTAAAATCTATTTATGAACAACTAAAGTCCCTCTTGTACTCGCCTTATTCATTTATAGATAGGCTTACGTATCTACTTATACATAAATTCTATGAAAGCATGTTTATCAGATACTTAGCGATGAATAAATATTCATGGCGGTAGCCAATGGCTTTGCAACCTAAATTAATTAAAAAAAGAGTTGTAGCTATAGTTAAGCCCGACTTAAGTCCTCTAATGAAGATTATAGGAGTTGATGAAATTCTTGAAGTCATCGATAAAGTTAACGTTGACGAGTTATTTAAGAATGTTTCCGAACCTGATGATGTGGGTATCATATTAACTCAGAAAAGTATTATCGAAAAAGTTTCAGAAAGTGTGCTAGAGGATATACAATCTAGATTATTCCCTGTAATAGTAATGTTACCTGATAGTATTGACGAGATTAAGAAGAATCCCATGGATGTTTATAGAAGTTTAATCAGAAAATTCATAGGGTTCGAAATATACATGTAATCCACGGTCATAGCATTAAGAGATTTTCATTAAAGTTTTTTTGTATAGTTTGGCTTTAGCTGATACAGACCAAGCGTAATAATTGCCAAGATCTGGTGATATTGTTGGAAAGTAGTGGAAGAATATATAGAGTAGCTGGTCCATTAGTTGTTGCTGAAGGATTAAAACCTATGATGTATGAAGTTGTTTATGTTGGCGAAGAAGGGCTTGTTGGTGAGGTTATAGCTATACGAGGCGATAAATCGTATATACAAGTTTACGAAGATACTACTGGGCTTACACCTGGTGAAAAAGTTGTTGCTACTGGTAAGCTTTTATCAGCTGAACTTGGCCCTGGTTTGATAGGTTCGATATACGATGGTCTTCAGAGACCTGAGAAGGTTATTGGTGAAATAACTAAGGATATTTTTATTAGGAGGGGTCTTAAGGTATCCGCTCTAGATAGGAGTAGGAAATGGTATTTTGAGCGTGAGAAAAGTTTAAACGTTGGAGAAAAGGTTGAAGCTGGATATATTATAGGTTACGTTAGAGAAACACCTATAGTCATACACAAGATCATGATTCCCCCAGGTGTATCCGGTATTTTGAAGTGGATTACAAACGATGGTGAATACCTCGTCGAAGATACGGTAGCGGTCGTAGAGAAAGGAGCTAGTAAGTATGATGTTAAGCTATACCAGGTTTGGCCTATTAGAATCCCAAGACCTTTCAAAGATAAACTAGACCCTGGCGAACCCCTTATAACTGGTTTAAGAGTTATAGACTACATGTTTCCACTATCAAAAGGAGGTAAAGCTGCAATACCGGGTGGTTTTGGTACAGGTAAAACTGTAGCCCTTCAGGAAATTACTAAGTGGAGCCACGCAGATATCGCTGTCTTTGTTGGTTGCGGGGAAAGAGGTAACGAAATGAGTGATGCGTTAACAAGTTTTCTCAAGCTTATGGATCCGAGAAGAAACAGACCTATGATGGAAAGATCCGTCTTCATCGCTAACACCAGCAATATGCCTGTTGCCGCTAGAGAAACAAGCGTTTTCTTAGGTGTTACTATAGGGGAGTACTTCAGGGATATGGGG
Source organism: Ignisphaera sp. (assembly GCA_038892955.1). Lineage (GTDB taxonomy): Archaea > Thermoproteota > Thermoprotei_A > Sulfolobales > Ignisphaeraceae > Ignisphaera. The sequence goes on along the minus strand of JAWASI010000021.1, from coordinate 12,734 downwards.
TACGACGTCATAATGGTTGCAGATTCGACTAGTAGATGGGCAGAGGCTATGAGGGAGATCAGCGGTAGAATGGAAGAAATGCCTGGCGAAGAAGGATTCCCAGCCTACCTTTCTTCAAGACTTGCGGAATTCTATGAAAGAGCCGGTAGAATTGTTACACTTGGCAAACCCGAGAGAGTTGGAAGCTTAACGTTAATCGGCGCTGTTTCACCTCCTGGAGGAGATTTCAGTGAACCTGTTGTCAGAGGTACCGTAAGGTATGTACAAAGCTTCTATGCTTTAGATTATGGTCTTGCAACTAGAAGACACTTCCCTGCTGTGAACTGGTTGTTAAGCTATAGTCTCTACATATCGTACGTCAAAGATTGGTGGAATAAACTTACAGATAATGAATGGGAATCATATAGAGAAATAGCCATGAAGATTCTCCAAAGGGAAGCAGAGTTAAGCGATATTGTTAGAATTGTTGGTCCTGAAGCATTACCTGAAGATGATAAGTTAACGCTTGAGATAGCTAGGATGATTAGAGAAGACTTCTTGCAACAAAGTGCTTATGTACCTACGGACGCCTATTCTCCTCCAGAAAAAGATCATCTAATAATGAAGGCTATAATAACTTTCTATAACAAGGCAAGGTATGCTGTATCAGAAGGAATACCGGTTGCAAAAATTAGAGAACTTAAAAGTAGGACCATGATAGCAAGGATGAAGTATCACACTCTAGATGATCTAAAGGGAAAAATATTCAAGGAGGTTATTGAAACAATAGAAAGAGAATTTTCCGAACTTCTAAGGTGATTCCATGTCCTTACCACAATTAATAACGAAATCAACTAGAGAAATTCTAGGTGCTAGGGGTTCACTTGTATTTGTAAAGGCTTTGAAAGGAATTAAATACGGTGAAATAGTTGAGTTAAACATAGATGGCGATACAAGGTTAGGTCAAGTAGTAGATGTAAGTACCGATATTGCGATAATCCAGATATTCGGTTCTTCCGCCGGTATTTCACCTGGGAAAACCATTGTTAAGCTTCGCGGAGAAGTTCTAAGGTTAGGAGTTTCAACTGATATGCTTGGAAGAATATTCGATGGACTTGGCAGACCCATAGACGGAGGGCCATCGATTGTACCAGAAGATTACCTTAACATCCACGGCGAGCCGCTGAACCCAGCGCTAAGGATTCCGCCTTCGGAGTTCATAGAGACAGGTATATCGGTCATAGATGGGCTACTTACTCTTGTAAGAGGCCAAAAACTTCCTATATTTAGTGGCTCAGGGCTTCCACATAATAGAATTGCAATGCAGATAGTTAGACAGGCAAGTGTTAAAGGTACTGGAGAGAAATTCGCTGTTGTATTTGGGGCTGTTGGTGTTGCATACGAAGAAGCGTATTACTTCCTAACAGAGCTTAAGTCCATGGGTGCATTAGATCGAACAATAGCGTTTATAGCACCCGCTTCAGCACCAACAGTTGAAAAACTTGCTCTTCCAAGGGTTGCTCTTACTGCTGCAGAGTTCCTTGCTTGGAGGTACGATATGCATGTGCTAACGATATTAACCGATATGACTAATTACTGTGAAGCTCTTAGAGAAATATCAGCGGCTAGGGAGGAGGTACCGGGGAGAAGAGGGTATCCAGGCTACATGTACACAGATCTAGCTACAATGTATGAAAGAGCTGGGAGAGCAATAGGAAAGAAAGGTAGTATGACCATAATGCCTATACTCACTATGCCCGATGACGATATAACGCACCCAATACCAGATTTAACAGGTTATATAACTGAAGGCCAGATAGTGCTTTCTAGAGATATGTGGAGAAAAGGTATATACCCACCAGTAGATGTATTCTTATCGCTATCAAGGCTTATGAAGGACGGTATTGGTCCAGGAAAGACCAGAGAAGACCATAGAGAGGTATTTGCACAACTAATATCAGCTTATGCAGAAGGTCAATACCTTAGAGAACTGTTGGCAATAGTTGGCATAGAATCGCTAACGCCTAGAGATAGAAAATTCTTAGAATTTGCAGACAACTTTGAGAAGAAGTTCATCAATCAAGGTGAATACGAAAGAAGATCTATTGAACAAACACTTGATATAGCTTGGGAATTACTGGCTATGTTACCAGATGAAGAACTTAAGCAAATAACGCCGCAAACATTTCAAAAATATCATCCAAAGTATAGAGCTCAACAGGCTTAGCAAAGATGAGCACAGAGATAATAAAACTACCTAGAGTAACCAAAATAGAGTTAATTAGGCTTAGAAGGAGGTTAACACTTACAAGAAGACTTCATAGAATTCTTAGAGATAGAATGACCTTATTGGTACAAGAATTTTACATAGCTTTGAGGAAATCGTTAGAACTAAGACAAAAGTTAAATACATTGTTAGCAGAAGTATATCCACAGTACTACAGAACCCTAAGATTCTATGGAAAAGAATCGTTATTTTTAGCTGCATCAACAATTCAACCAAATAAGGTAGTATTTGGAACAAGGAATGTTTTGGGCATTGTAGTTCCTCTTCTCGAGCTAGAGGAAATATCGAAACCCAGTATAGCGTTACCGCTAGAA
>JAWASI010000021.1:4280-10144 GCA_038892955.1 Ignisphaera sp. | reverse complement strand
AAGAAATAATTAAGATACTTATAGAGTTAGCAGAATACGAAAAAACACTTTACTTAATAGGTCGAGAGGTTTCAAGACTAAGAAGAAGAGTTCAAATGATAGAAAAAATACTTATACCGAGACTAGTAAACACCATAAGATATCTGTCCATGAAATTCGATGAAATGGAAAGAGAAGAAAAGGTGAGATCTATAAAGATCAAAGCGATATTATCTACAAAAAGGGCTATGTAAACCTACAACCTGAATTATATTACGTCTCCAAATTCTTAATCTCTTATACATGTAGTTCTAATACTAGAGCATGTATAGGTGGCACAGGGGCTTTGTTAAGAGTTATAATGTATTCTAATGTCATAACTAAACTTTATAGTAGAATTGAACATGGGTTGTTGATAAATACAGTTATTGTTTTACTGCTAAGCTGCTTAAAAATCTTTACTATCGTGATTTTTCCGAGCTAGGTAAATCTTTAAGAGTCTTCTTATTTTACTATCCGTAACATAATTTTTATGCGGTCTTAATCCACCACTAAAACCTATGGGTATGTGAAGAAGCTCGTGGATTAAGACGTAGACCTTTTCCTCAAAATCTAGGGAATCAAATTTCTCTGAAATTACCTCAATAATATATTGAGGTGGTATTCTTAAGGTGTATCGCCATATCTTCGGAAGTGCGTGGATTCTGGCTATAGCTTTGCTTTTAGAGTTTTTAGATCTAACTACGTACAGCCGTGAGCAATCTATATACCAAAAGAAATCGCTTAGAAACTTTACAATATCTTCAACTAAGGCTTTAACGTCATCGGCATTAGTGTAGGCTATTCCACCTCTTCTTAGATCCAAGCTCTTCACCTAGTACTTTCGCTCTTAGTTTAGGTCTGCCATAATTAAGCTTAAAATTGAAGGAGAGCATCGCCTGTAGAATTAAAATCTTTTGCTAATACCGGTGTTTTTAGATCCTAGGATAGAGGATTTACACCTTATCATTAATATCTTAACCGTAGGCAAACTTTTTAGTAGAAATACTAGAGATGGATAGAGATAGAAGAAGATGATAAGTGGTGATATAAGGATATAGAGATAGATGTTATATCTATTGGGAGAGCCATAACAACATTTATAGAGGCTAAATGGAGTTCTATTGAAATTAAAGAAGTTCTCTCTATAGTAAGAGAACTAGAAGTAAAAGCATCCAAAAGTGGCTTACAAAAACTTCAAAACATATACATGGTTATATCTAGAGATGTAAAAGAATGCAAACCTGTTTACAAAGAAGGTTCATACATAATCGTAGACATAATTAAGTTCTTAGAAATGTTTAAAACAAAATACTATAGTAGGTAATATTCATGAATATTAATACCAGCTAAGGATCTCTTTACATTAAAGGAGTACTTATGGTAACCTCTGGATTTATAATCTTCTACAGAGTATATTTGCATTAGGCATTGCTGATAACTATGAGTATCCATGGTTACGCAGAGCTGCCATTACATGATGGTCGTGTACCTCCCCACCTGCTCTACTATATGAAGCGTTTAGGTAAAGCAATAACTATGTATATAATCGATGCTTTAGGGCCTGATGCTCTCGTGAAAAAACTTGCTGATCCGCTTTGGTTTCAAGCATTTAACAACGTTATAGGTATGGATTGGGATAGTAGCGGATCTACAACTGTTGTCCTATATATTTTAAAGAGTTTTGCTAACGTTGGTACCCTTAATGAAGTAGGTTTTGCTATATTAGGTGGTAAAGGCGTAGATGCAAGGGAAGTAAAAAACGAAGTCGAGAAACTTGCCCACTATGGATTAGACCCTGAATACTATAGGTATGTGAGTAAGATTAGCGCTAAAATCGATGGCACGGTTCTTCAAGACGGTTATACCTTGTATATTCACGGCCTTGTTATATCGAGTAATGGTCTATGGACTGTTGTTCAACAAGGTATGAATGTAGATAAGAAAATAGCTAGGAGATACCATATACACACAAGTTATTTAACAGTTGAACAGGATCCCCATAGCGGTATAGCTTGTAATCTCCGATCTTATGCGCTTAATCTAATTGATATAGAATCACGTAAAACACGAAAAACAATCCTAGATCTTTTAACTAGTCCACGTCAAATCATAAGAGATATATCTTACGCTAACAGGCTTCTTAACAAAGATAAATCTCTTGAACAATGGATTAGGAGAGCAGATAACAAAAATAGTTCCAAGGTTGATCACGGTATACGTAACCTAGTTAATGTTAACCCTCTATTCTATAAACCGATAACTAATATATCTAGAATTGAGAAAACCCTAAATAGTCTAGTAAACAAAGTCATAGATTCTTTCGATACATTGGTCCTACAAGAAAATGTAGGTCCTGAACTTATTCGAGCTCTAGCACTTGTAGCAGATCTTATATATGGCGATACCCCGTCGTTTCGAGATCCCGTAACACACACTATAGATCCGTTTGCTTATGCTTTTGCCCATGGTGGTAAAGACGGTATACCGTTCCCCATCAAACTAGACGTAATGAAAGAGACCATAGAATTTCTCGAAGACGCTATAAACAATGCTAACCTAGATACCAAGCTCAAGAAAAAAGCCCTTGAAAATCTTTACCATTACTGGTGTTCACTTCAATACTCTGAGCGTAAAACAATAAAGTTGAATAAAATTAAGGAACACTATATCTAGTAGCCTTATAATATTCTTCTGTTGAAGCTATTCCAACAACATGTATCGTAAGTCTAGCCTTTTATAACAGCAACTGGGATTAGTCTTACTACAGGTCTAACAATATTTGCTCTGGTAGCTACTTCTATAACCTTATCAACATTTTTATATGCATCAGGAGTCTCTTCAGCAAGTTCACGCATTGTAGCTGCTCTAACCATAATTCCTTTCTTTTCGAGTTCTTCAACAACCTCCCTCGGTGATACAGCTCTGGTAGCAGCAGCTCTGCTCATCCATCTACCAGCTCCGTGTGGCGCTGACCACCAAGTCTCTTTAGCTCTTGAGCCTGGTATCGTTATATAGCTAGCTGTACCCATGCTACCTGGTATAAGCACTACTTGTCCAAACTCCCTATGATCTTGAGGTATCTCTGGATGTTTAGGCGGAAATGCTCTTGTAGCGCCTTTTCTATGTACAACAATCTTTACCCTTTTTCCCTCATATTCATGTTCCTCAACTTTAGCTATATTGTGGGCTACATCGTATATCAGCTTAATGCCAAATTTTTCAAAGTCTTTACCACCTATGGCACGTACAAAAGATTCTCTAACCCAATGCGTAATTATCTGCCTATTAGCCCATGCATAGTTAGCCGCAGCCGCCATGGCTGAGAAGTAATCCTGACCTTCTGGGCTATTAAATGGTGTAGCAGCAAGTTCTCTATCTGGTGGGTTTATTCCGTACTTCCTCATAGCCCTCTCCATAACCATTAGGTAGTCGCTCGCAACTTGATGACCTAGACCTCTAGAGCCTGTGTGGACCATTAACGTTACTTGACCTTCTTCAAATATACCTATCTTCTTAGCTATTTCTGGTAAATATATCTTATCCACTACCTGGACTTCTAAAAAGTGGTTACCACTACCAAGTGTTCCTAGCTGTGGAGCACCTCTTTCTTTAGCTCTCCTACTAACCTTATCAGCACTAGCCCAATTTAGACTTCCCCTAGACTCTGTATGCTCTATATCATCCTCAGTGCCAAACCCTTGCCTAAGAGCCCATAATGCCCCCTCCTCTAGGACATCATCTAGCTGCGTAATTGTTAACCTTAGTTTCCCTGTTGCACCTACACCGCTAGGTATATTTCTGAAAAGCTCGTCAACAATATTCTTGATCTTAGGCTTGATATCATTTATCGTTAGATCTGTTCTTAAAATTCTTACACCACAGTTAATGTCATATCCAACACCACCTGGGCTTATAACACCCTCATCTAGTAAAAACCCTGCCACACCACCTATGGGGAAACCATAGCCTTGATGGCCATCTGGTAAAGTGTAGCTAGCTGCAACAATACCTGGTAGACATGCAACATTGGCTGCTTGCTCAAGTGTTGCATCTTCTTTCATCTTATTTATTAAGAATTCGTCTGCGTAAATAATTGCAGGCACACTCATACATCGTTTGTAGTCACTGGGGATAACCCATACAACATCTTCAACTTTCTTTATAGGGGGAACCATAGTGATTGCCCCAAAGTATTAAATTATGTTACACTCTACATCTTATGATTTATCCAAGGAATTAATAAGCTTATCATACATCAACAACAAGCTTATTGCTTATCTATATAAAGTTTTATACTCTCTGCAAAACGATTAATGTTATGCAATTAAAGTATCTTGAAAGTACAATAAATTTTAGGTATCAATTAATGTAGAGTGTGGAAACTATGTTGGAAGACGAGAAGCAGTTTAAACCTAAGATATCTGATACTCGTTGGAACAAGGAGTACGAAATAATGCTTTCTGAAATTTGGGAGAAAGAAGGACATAGTAAATTCAGCTATGACCCATCTAAACCGACATTAATCGTGGATACTCCACCACCATATATATCCGGGAAACCCCACATAGGTCAAGTAGCATCATATATACAGATGGATATGATTGGACGTGCTTATAGAATGTTAGGCTATAACGTGTTAATTCCTTTCTACGGCGATAGAAACGGGCTACCCGTAGAGATATACATTGAAAGAGCTTACAACATAAATCCTCACGAGATGGCGAAAACCGTTGAAGGTAGAACTAAATTACTTGAGCTATGTAAGAAGCATTTAGACACAGTTGAAAAAGAGTTCATAGCTATATGGAGAAAACTTGGATGCATATTCGAGTACTGGAAGGGGGGTACAGATAGCGAAGAATATAGAAAAACTACACAAGCTACATTCATAATATTATGGCAGAAGGGTTTGATATATGAGGCTGAAAGACCTGTAATATGGTGCCCACGATGTAGAACATCTCTTGCTGAAGCCGAGATAGAGTATAAAGAAGAACAAGGAGAACTTTACTATATATTGTTCTCCCTAGAGGGTGGAGATAACGTAATTATAGCTACAACAAGACCGGAGTTGTTAGGTGCATGCCTTGTTTTAGCGTATAATCCTAACGATGATAGGTATAAACATTTAAAAAATTGTAAAGCAGTTGTGCCCATATATAATACAATAGTAGATATAATTGAACATCAATCCGTAGATCCGAAATTTGGTACCGGTATAATGATGATATGTAGCTATGGAGACCTAGCCGATGTAAGAATAATTCGCGAACTAGGGCTACAACCTAGAATAATAATAAACCAAGATGGTGTTATGAACGAAAAAGCAGGACCTTTAGCCGGACTAAATGTTATAAATGCTAGGAGTAAAATTGTTGAACTTCTTAAAGAGCAAGGTCGTTTGATAAAAGTAGAGAAGATAATTAGGAATGTACCTACGTGTTGGCGTTGTGGGACACCAGTAGAGTTTATTCTAACCCAAGAGTATTTCTTGAAACAACTCGATTTTAGGGATGACCTCAAGGACATAGTGTATCAAATAGAGTTTATACCTGAAGAATATAGGCAAAGACTTATTAATTGGATAGATTCTCTAGCTATGGATTGGCCTATATCCAAAACTAGATACTACGCTACAGAAGTTCCTGTATGGAAGTGCCGAAGATGTGGAAGTACGTTAGTACCAGAGCCTAATAGATATTATAGGCCGTGGAGAGATCCACCACCGTGGGATAAATGCCCCAATTGTGGAGCACCTAAGGAAGAACTCGTTGGCGAAACAAAGGTTTTTGATACATGGTTCGATTCGTCGATATCAGTTCTATACGCTGCTGGTATTACGA
>JAWASI010000021.1:3390-4270 GCA_038892955.1 Ignisphaera sp. | reverse complement strand
ATCTTTAACCTCTATTTACAGGGTAAAGCTAAGGTTATGAGACCTCAGGGTTACGACATAATAAGAACATGGCTATACTATACATTGTTAAGGGTATACCAGATATACAAGAGGCCTGCTTTTGATATTATTAGAATTAACGGTATGGGCTTAGATGAAAAAGGAGAAGCTATGCACAAAAGCAAGGGTAACGTTGTATACACAGAACCTATGATTGAAAAGTATGGAGCAGATGCTGTTAGGTTCTGGGCCGCTGCAGCTGCTAAAGTTGGTAGCGACTACAGAGTTTCTGAACAATTAATGAGAACAGGTATGCTGTTTGTTACAAAGCTTCTAAACATAGCTAGGTTTATATCTATGTTCCCATCAATAGATGACTTAGAAACTCTATACCCCTTAGATTTAGCAATACTTGAAAAACTTAATAACGTTATAGAAGTTGTTAGAAAAAGCTACGAGAAAACAGATGTCTATACAGCTATTCATACGATATACCACTTTGTATGGGATATATTTGCTGACCACTACCTAGAACTTACAAAAGCTAGAGCATACGGCTTAGATAACTATACCGAAGAAGAACAGAAAAGTGCTTGGTACACACTTAACAAGGTCTTAAAATCGGTGCTACTAATACTTGCTCCGATAATGCCATTCATTACAGACTATATATGGAGAAAACTATATAGTGAGAAATCCATACATCTTGAAACTATGCCAACACCCAACGAAAAATGGAATGCAGGGTACATCGAAATCTTAGACAAGGTTATAAAGGTAAACAGCGCTATTTGGAAATATAAGAAACAAAACAATATTAGGCTATCAGAACCCCTAAATGCGACAATATACATACCTAGTAATCTCGCTGTAGTTGCAA
>JAWASI010000021.1:0-3380 GCA_038892955.1 Ignisphaera sp. | reverse complement strand
GGTAAACCTAATAGTGGTAATTACATAGAGCTCGGCGAAGAGGTATACTTAGCTTATTCCCAGGGCTTGCCCAACCATGAACATCAAAGCTTTAGTTGACATAGTCGTAGATATTGATTTTGGTTTAGCTAAAGCTATAAAAATTTGCAGTAGCTGTGGTCTAAAGAAAACCATTGGTGATTCAATTAAATATACTATCCATACTGTAATAGTGGAAAATATCGAAGATAAGCTGAAATGCTTATCGGATATCAAAGGGTTTTTTACCGTAGATCTGAGGCTATTTGTGAAGCTATGTAAACTTGATCGTAGTGTTCTGAAGTCATTAGGTATAATATTAGTTCCGAAAACAGTTTATGAACGATCGAAAACCATAGGGTATACCTATGTAAATAGTAAGCTATGTATACTAGAGAAAACATCTAAAGATAACATAGTCTTAATACGAGCACTTAAGACTAAAACTCCGCCTGTTTTTCTTGAACCATCGTTATACCTCATATCTGCCCCAAATACCGAGATCGTAAATAAAGTACTCGATACCTTACATATTTTAAGGATTTTAAATGATAGATTATCGATAAGTCTAACTAGACAATGCGTAGAGGGGATGTAAGAGATTAATTAATTACAGATCACAATAATTTAACAATATCTTTTAGTCTAGTTAACAAACTAAGTTTAAGGTGAGAAAAATGGTTGTTGTATCTGCTCAATTATTATACAAGAATATCGAAAGTTCGCCTTTACTTAAGTCTGTTTTTAAACTACTTGAAGAAGATATTGAAGTATCTGAGCTCCTTAAAATTAGCAACACCATGGCTGTTACTCGTCTTAAATACAATGACCACGGGATAATGCATGCAAGAATTGTAGCAGGTACTGCTTTAGAGTTACTCGATATTCTTATGAATAACAACATTATACCTACTACTCTAAGAGATGGAACAACTAAGAACATAGAGGAGGCCAAACTTGTTGTGATCATGGCCTCTTATTTTCACGATATAGGGAACTCAGTTCATAGAGTGAATCACGAATATATAGGGGCTTTCTTAGCTAAAGATCTCCTTAATAGATTGTTACCCAAGCTAGGGTTTGTTGATAGAAAGCTTATAGCATTAAGACAGGAAATAATGCATGCTGTCTACGCTACAGAGTATAACACCAAGTGCTTAACCATTGAGTGTGGTGTTGTTAAGGTTAGTGATGGGCTTGACATGGCCGAAGGTAGAGCACGTATACCCTATAGGTTAGGTAAACTAGATATGCACGCGTTATCGGCTATAAGTATTAAGAAAGTCGAGATAGAGCAAGGCGCTAAGGAAAAACCTATAAAGATAGTGGTTCACATGGATGAATATGCAGGAGTTTTTCAGCTAGAAGAGGTGTTAATTCCTAAGATAAAAACGAGTGGTATTGGAGACTACATAGAGGTTTATATTAGTACACCTACTAGACAGGCAAAGTTCTACCCTATATCAGGAACTATATAGCAAGTTCTATTCCTTCTATGGATTCCAAGCCCAGAGATTTCAGGGTAGCAATATCGATGTACTCTTGCTCTTTAACAGCCTTGAACAGCTTAAAGTAATCATCTAAAGTAAAGGGTCCACACCTATATATAATAAGGTATGAATATGCTGATATTATACAACCACCAAGACCCCTGTTAGATAGTAGTTCAAGTAACGATCTAATGTCTTCTTTAGAAAATAAAGCTCTAGTAGTGTTTGGATGTGTGTGGCATATGAATAACGTTCCAGGTATCGATGGAGCTACAACCTTTTCCGGTGAACCTTCGAGTAACACGGCATAACTTCTATCTATGAATACAACCATATACTCTTCTTCTCTAGTAAGAAAATGTCTAAGAAGGTCTACAGATATTTTTGCCAACCTAGTAGCTACACGCCTATAAACTTCAACGATATTAGGTAAAGTCTGCTTACAAACTACTTTAATAAGAGTGCCGCCCACAGTTATCTCCTTAGAGCATTTTGCATCTAAATCTATGTAGACCTTTATTTCGTTTCCTCCCATATCCTCTAATCCTTCAATTCTGTATTTATGTATTTCGACTTGATGCTCTGTAGCAACTTCATCAACTATATTTTCGATCTCTATTAACAACCTTGCAATATTTACAGCTTTAGCTACATCATTATTTTCTATAATTTCGTGATATTTAGGCATAAGTATCGCCTAGGTATATCCAAGGCCTTACTTTGTTATAGTTTACTCTTAGCTCTCTACTTATTATTTAAAGCCTAGGTGGGCATTATTCCATGTTTTTTCGGTGGCGTTCTTATCCTTATCTCCCTCTTAGTTAGCAAGAATTCTAGAGCTTTAATTATAATAGCCCGTGTTTGGTTAGGTTCTATGATCATGTCTATATATCCTCTTGATGCCGCTAAATAAGGCTTAGTTAGCTTCTCCTTGTATTCTTCAGCTAATTTCTTAAGGAGAGATTCTCTTTCGCTGGGATCTTGAATAGCCTCTAATTTTTTACGCCATATGATCTCTGCAGCCGCTTCGGGACCCATAACGGCTATCTCCGCAGTAGGCCAAGCTATTACCAGATCTGCACCAAGATGTTTAGAGCTCATAGCTATGTAAGCTCCACCGTAAGCTTTTCTAACAATAACTGTTATCTTCGGCACCGTAGCTTCACTATAAGCATATATAATCTTTGCACCATGTCTTATGATGCCTTTATGTTCTTGAAATGTACCTGGAACAAAACCTGGCGTATCAACAAATGTTATCACCGGAATGTTAAAGGCGTCACAGAATCTTACAAACCTAGAGATTTTGTCGGATGAATCAATGTCCAGCGCACCCATGTAAAACGCCGGGTTATTGGCTACTACACCAACGGTATAGCCATTCATACGAGCAAATCCTATTATGGCATTTTTAGCGAAATCTTTCTGTAGTTCAAAGAAAGTACCTTTATCTACTACCGCTTCTATTACTTCATACATATTATACGGTTTCTTCGGATCCTCAGGTACTATCGAGTCCAGTTCCGGGCTAAGTCTTTCAGGATCATCATCTGTTTCTATATGCGGCGGCATCTCCATGTTGTTTGATGGTAAGTAGCTTAAAAGCTTCTTAACAAGCTCTATAGCTTCTTTATCGTCTGTAGCAACGAGATGGGCAACCCCACTTTTTGAAGCATGGATGTGAGGTCCGCCGAGCTCTTCTTCTGTAACATCTTCACCTAAGGCCGCTTTAACGACTTTTGGTCCAGTTATAAACATATACGAAGTTTTTTCAACCATTATCACGAAATCCATTAATGCTGGGGAGTACACCGCGCCTCCTGCACATGGGCCCATTATAACCGCAATCTGGGGTATAACGCCTGAAGCTAC
>JAWASI010000020.1:13598-29831 GCA_038892955.1 Ignisphaera sp. | reverse complement strand
TACCTATAACTATATCGTGGTCTCCAGCTTCAACAGCATTCTTAAGAACACATTCTGCTACAGCAAGAGATTCTTTAATTATTGGAGCCCTTATCTTACTTGACCTAGCCTTTGTTAACCCAACATAGCCAATTTTATCCTTAATATTTCTACCTGATACTGTACCTAATTTATGTACTTGTGCAGCATGTTTTGAATCAAGCACACATAAGCTAAACTCTCTATACTTGAGAATCAATTCGTAGGTATATCTAGACCTAGCTATAGCTATAGCCACTATTGGGGGTCTTCTGGAAACAGGCATTACCCATGAGGCAGCCATAGCGCTATACTCAACCCAATCACCGCTAATAACTATAACCACAGGTCTTGGATGTAATATATAGTTCCAAGTACTCATATCACATTCTAGGAATCCTGGATCCACGAGCTCCACAATTACCACCGGGTTATCAAATTACCAGAGATAGCCTTTAAATCTTGAGGTAAAAGTCAATGTATACTCTTGTATGCGAAAATCATCATCCTATATCTGGAGTCATGAAATAGCTAATTAAATTGGTGCTCTACGTTAAAGCCTTTCCTTCTTGATTTTGTTCAAGGTGTTCAATGGTATTGTGTCCGCTATTCTGTAGGCTTATTTTATGCTCTAGGATTTTCTTTACAATATCTTGAAACTTAGCTATAAGCTTCCTCTTATCTTCCATTAGAACTATGTCGCTATACCCAAAGGCTATTATGTGGTGAGCAAAGGGGCTTGGGGCATAACGGCTAACCACAAATTGCACCTCTATTTCGTTCTTATGTATTTTATCTATTACCTCCTTTGCGTGGGTAAGATCCATAACGTCCTCTAGTATCTCTCTATAAGTTTCCTCTATTATGGGGAATCTAGGATACTTCTCCACTATTTCTATGAGTTTCTCTGAATTTATCTGTCTCTTAACTAGGGATACATCTATTCCTTTGTATCTCCTTAAAAGCATAAACGATCTTTCTGCGCAATGCCTAAACCTCTTCTTAAATAGCTCTGTTCTCCTTATAGCTTGACGGGCTACGGCTTCGACATTCTCCACCGTAATTTCCTCTATTGTTTCCTTTATAGCTTGTTTAAGTGTTTGGTCCAAGATCTCAATGTTTCTAAATGTCAGCATGAATCCATTATCTGTTACACTTATTCTTACACTTTCGTTTAACTTTTTGCTTAACACATACGCGTATACTCTCGATAAAACATCATTTACTCTCCTACCGAATAACGAATGAACTATGATATTCGTAGAGTATGCTTCAAGATCTTTCCATATTTCTATAACAATTGTTTTATCTGATGGCACGATACCTGTGAAAAGTAGTTGCTCGTATATGTACTCGTATATGTATTCAGCTGCATGTCTCTCTAAATCATATTCTCTAACTAAGAACTCTATTACGGCCTCCCTAGGCATAGCCTTAATTATTTCAGCTACTGTTCTCCTGAATACTCCAACCTCGATAGCTGAATCATATGATAGTGGCAACATCTCTGAGAACCATATGGGTACGGTAGGTTTTTCACCTTCAGCTGGGGATACGACTACATGGGTTGGGTGTATAGCTAATACTTTGTATGTTCTACCGCCGAGAACAAAAATATCTCCAGGGCTTAGTATTTCTACAAAACCTTCCTCTAAATCACCTACGTATTTTCTTTTGCCATCGGTTATAGATACAACTGGGACCTTCGCTTCGTCGGGAATAACACCAACATTTAATTGGTATATCATTCTAGCACCTCTCCTTCTACCAATGGTTTTTGTCTCCTCATCGTATCTCACCTTGGCGTATACGTTGTAGTCCTCTAACCCAGGGTATCTTCCGGCAAGGTAGTTTACGACACTCATTAGCTCCTCCTCGGTTATATCCTTGTAGGGATAGCTCCTCCTAACAATTCTAAGAACCTCGTCGACTGTTCTTGGTTTCTCGAGAGACATACCCACTATATGTTGGACAAGTACATCCAAGGGTTTTTTAGGTATCTTTACGTTATCTATTTTCCTATTTATAGCTAGCTTAGCTAAAACAGTGCATTCTACTAGATCATCTCTATCAACAACAAGTAAAATGCCTTTACTAACAGTATACGCATTGTGACCTGATCTACCAACTCTTTGTAGAAGCCGGGTAACACTTTTAGGGCTACTTAACAGAATCACAAGGTCTATGTAGCCAATATCTATTCCGAGCTCTAAACTCGTTGAGGAAACAACAACACGTAGTTCTCCTCTCTTTAGCTTATCCTCTACATCAAGCCTAACGTCTCTGCTTAAGCTACTGTGATGAGCCTCTATATCGTTGGCGTCTAAAACACCATTACTACTCAACATCCTCTTTAACTTATATACTACTCTCTCAGTAGCACTACGTGTATTAGTAAACACTAGAGTTGTTCTGTGCGCTAACACTAGCTCAGCTAAATTTTCATAGATAGCCTCGGTTAACGCTGAAGCTGGGCTATAGACTAAGTCCATTTTTGGGCTTATTACCTTGATGTCAAGTGGTTTAGCAAATCTAGCATCGACAACAACAATAGGCCTAGGGTTACCGTTATCATCGAAGCCGGCTAAAAATCTTGCAACCTCCTCTAGCGGTGATATTGTTGCACTTAATCCAATTCTCTGAAAATCTCTACCAATAAGATCTACAAGTCTCTCAAGAGAAACCATTAAATGGGATCCCCGTTTATTACTAGCAAGCTCGTGGATTTCGTCAACAATAACCCATCTAACATTCCTTAGCTTCTCCCTAAACCTTGGAGCATTAAGCGTTAAGGCAAGACTTTCAGGTGTCGTTATAAGGATATGGGGGGGTTCTTTAAGCATTCGAGCTTTTTCATGGGGAAGTGTATCGCTAGTTCTAACAGCTACACGTAAATCCACTTCTTTACCGCACCATTTATTAACATACCTCTTAATATTATTCAAAGGGGCTATCAAGTTTTTCTTCATATCGTTGTTCAAAGCCCTTAAAGGCGAAACATACACAGCATATATTTCGTCTTCAAGCTTTCCATTAATGGATTCTTTGATAAGGTTGTCAATTATTGGTAGAAAAGCAGCTAGGGTTTTACCTGTACCAGTGGGACTTGATATAAGTATATGATAGCCTTGCTTAATATAGGGTATAGCCATTCTTTGAGGTGGTGTTAAAATTTTCAGCTCTTCCTTAACCCAATTTGCTATGGGTTCAGCTAAGTACGAGAGTACATAATGATCATCGTGATCTCCAGCATATATGATAGCGTTGGTGTAAGTATCCATGAATTTAGCTTCGACCTCCTTTACTCAAACTATATAGATTTCTCTAAGCTATAACCAAGTAAAAAAGGCTACAGCTCGTGAAACCTATATCACATGTAATTTAGATAAAGCTTCCCTAATGTTCTGGGGCAGAGATATATAGTCTACTTCCTCAGCCTTAGTTATATCATAGTTCCACTCTTTTTCTTCACCATCAGTTGTTTCATAGATATGCTTAGTCGTGAAAATGGGTATGACAAACAATTTTCCATCATTTGTTCGACAGAGTTCCACTACAAACTTTTTATTGCCTTTCTTAACCATGTATATTTTCTCAATAGTTATTCGGTACATATAGCACCCCTAATGCCCTACGCCCTTTACTACGCGCTACCTTTACCTTTATCTATTTTCGCCTTTTAAGCTGATAGCAAGGTTTTGCGGTATTTCGAAGAAATGTTTAGCTACCTCCAGTATATAGCCAACTGATGGAAGGGCGTTCGGGATCCCTAAATCAAGAGCTACAGCATTTTTCTCCATATTTAAATCTATTTTGGTCTTAACCTCGTTTTCTGCTATCTTCTTACCAACCTCGTATGCTATCACAAACTTAGCGAACCTCTTTATTGTGTTCTCCATAGGTTTTAAAATAGTATGTATCTTCCTCATGAATTGGACAAACGTGGTTCTATCTATGAATCCAAAGTAGTACAGCGTAAACATGAACCTAAGAATTCTTGCAACGAGTTTATCGTCTAGAGATTTACATAATTCGGCATTTTCTTTACAAAACTCTTCATAATTCGATATTTTTTGAATCTTGTTAGCTATATCCTCAATGACTATCTCGATGCTGAATATTTTCTCGAAAACTTCTCTACTAAGCTCTTTATCTACCCCCAGCCCCCACTTGCCGATTATGTAAAGGGACACTATGTCTTTATCATAGAGATCTGGAGAAGAGCTAGACCCTCTTATAGGTTCAACACCTAGTTCTTCATAGCATTTCTGCAAAATTTCCCTAACTTGTTCGCGTGATGCGATGTTTTCTTTCACTATTCTACTCCACGCATTTACTAATGCTATAACTCTCTTTCTCTTCATGTTCATAGTGCTTACCCGCTATGAGCACAGACGTACTTACCCAGCATAGATTGTTTGAGGCTAGGTATATAAACACCTCTACATAGTAGGTGATTATATGAATTGAGGTTGAATTGATGAATAACGTTGAGATTTTGATAACATCGGATAGGACTATGATTACTAACCACCATGGTAAAGAATTCCTAGGGTTTATAGCAACAGCTCCACCTATTGTATTACCTGAATTCTTGTGGATGTACCTATGTTGTCCTAGACCTAAGGTAGACGAATTCGGAAGACCTTTGGAAGCACCCTATGGTTTAAGAAAAATCGAGGCAACATTACAGAATGCAGGCTTTTCTGCGTACATCATAGACCCGGATTACCTAGAGAAATACGTTGATAGCGCTAAGATATTGATGATAGGTCATCATGATTTCTTTGCCTTTGGGCCTCCAAGCTCTGAGTGGTGGTTGTTAACAAAGAAGGAGCCTATCAATAGGCGGAGTTTTATAAAGCTTATGGAGAGTAAACCTGTTAGAGCTATGAAGAAGAAAGGCGTGAAAATAGTTGTTGGCGGACCAGCTGCATGGCAGTGGTTGTGGGAACCAGAGCTTGTAGATAAATGGGGCATCGATTTGATTATCGAAGGTGAAGCCGAGAAAGTTATAGTTGATTTAACTCAAAAACTTCTTAACAATGAAGCTGTTCCTAAGTATGTATCAGTAGGAGCTAAGGAGGTACCCTCAATAGACGAAATACCGTTAATAAAAGCGCCAAGCGTAAACGGACTAATCGAGATAACACGTGGCTGTCCAAGAGGTTGTAGGTTCTGTAGCGTAACATTAAGGCCCTTGCGCCATATACCTATAGATAGGGTGATTAAAGAAATAGATGTAAACATTTCTAATGGGTTAATGCACGTAATACTACATAGCGAAGACGTTCTACTATATGGTGCTTCTGGCGTAGAGCCTAATCCTGATGCTGTCATGAAACTTCACGCCGAGGTTGCTAAGAAAGTAAAAGGTAGTATAGATTCATTGGCGTGGGCTCATGCATCATTAGCTGCTATTGTCTATTCTCAGAGAAAGTATAAACTTATCACCAATGTCTCAGATATCATATATTCAGATATCGGACAGGAGTACCTTGGGGTAGAAGTAGGTATTGAAACAGGGTCGCCGAGAATGGCCAAGATGATAATGCCTGCTAAAGCAGCACCATTTAAGCCGGAGGAGTGGCCCGATATAGTAGAAGAAGCTTTTGCTATAATGCATGAACATCGTATAGTACCTGCAGCAACCTTTATACTAGGATTTCCAGGAGAAGAACCAGACGATGTCTTGAAGACAGTAGAGCTCTTAGATAGATTGAAGAACTATAGAAGTATAATAGTTCCAATGATATTTGTCCCTATGGGTGCGTTAAAGGGCTCTGAAGGAGGTATAACAGGGCTAAAGTTCTCCGCAGAGCATGCTGAAGCTATGAGAGTTGCTTTCTGGCATACAATTAAGTGGGCCGAAGATATTATGAATAATTTCTATTTAAGGAAGAAAGCCTACGCGCCATTAAGATTACTCCTAAAGGTTTTTATATGGTATGCTAAACAGAAGGTATCGAAAATAGAGAAAACATTACTACCGCAATTAGAGACAAAAGAACTTTCTCTACTGTCATCGGGGGGTAAAGATATACTTACGCCTACATGTGTTGAATAGTTAATGTTGTACTCACGCTATCTAATCTCTATAAAACTACATAATTACTTATATGGTTCACAGCTAATAACTTCTAGAGGTATTTAAATATAGTTATACAGTGATTAGAGTGAGTACTCCAATTAGATCAAGGGTATTACTGAGCTTAGCTATACTAAGAGAACTTTACAATAAAGTCAATCACTACAAGACCATGATAGATAGAAACATAAAACAGTATGTTGAGTATAAAGAAAAGATGCTTAAAATAGCGCCAGAGAAAATAACAGACGTAGATAAAGAAATAGAGGCGCTAAAGGTTATAGATAACCGTTTAAGTAATATAAACATATTCCTGGAGAGCATTATTTTAAGGCTTGAAACACTGGTTTTAGCAGGTAATAGTGTTGTAGCAGCCTTAGCTGTAAAAGATATTGTCAAAATTCTACGACAACATATTAAAGGGGTACCTCCAGTCCTTGCAATTTTAGTGGATAAACTTGATGAAGTATCCAAGAGTTTAATGCACGAGCTTAAGATAAACTATGATGCTAAGTCAATTGCTTTGCAATCTTACTCAGAGGCATCGAGAGTTGTTGATGAAGCTAAAAAAGCAGCGGGGCTAATGTAATAGCGTCTATTTATCGCTAATACCTTTTACGTACAAGAAAAGCCTTGCAGTTCTCATGGGTAGAGAAACTTCTATAATTTGAACAGGTTTCCATCCAGGGATCTCAAAGTCTAAGGTGATAACCCTAGTTCCTTCTATTAGTTCACTTTCAAGCTTAGGCTTAAGCGCCTTATTGACGGAGGTTAATAAGTACATATACACAATTGTAGCATCGCCTAAGGGTACGTTGAAGAAGTCGTCGTTTATGAACGCTATCTTACCTTGGACATTCTCTAGCTTGGCATTCTCCTTAGCTTTTTCGATTAATGATGGGTTAAGTTCTACACAAACACCTTTTTTAGCACCTTCTTTAACCGCCTTTATGACAACCCTCCCATCGCCGCATCCGAGATCATAGAACACATCATAATCTTTTATGTTAGCCAACCTCATTATTATTTCAAGGAGTTCTTCTCTCGTGGGTACCCATGGAACCTTAATCCCACTATATGTACTCCATGACAATATTGTACACCATATAATCAAGAATTCTAAGAAACTTTACTAGCTTATTAATTTTATTGTATATGTGAAAAATAATTTTAAGTCTATGCTCAAGAGTAGTTGTTGATGTAACCAATTTTTATTCATACTTAAGTACATAGATAGTTCTAGTCTTTAGGCTAGATTTATCAATGTTAAGCGTATTTGTATCTAAAATAGCTTTATTCCATGTAGAAGGGGCAAGATTCAAGAAATCATCAACAGGCTTTAAAGGTAGTTCGAGTCCTTGAATCCAGTAATGCATTGGTATAACAATCATTGGGTTCAGCATTTCTACCACATTCCAAGCTTCTTTAGCGTCTATGGTGAATACACCACCGACCGGGATTAATAGTACATCAACAGGTTTAATTTTTGAACCTATGCCTGGGTCGACAACATGCCCTAAATCGCCTAGATGAGCAATGTTTACTTCGTCCACAACGACCTTGTATGCTATATTCCTACCCCTTCTTCTACCCCGTTCTTTGTCATGGTATGTCTCTACCCCTACAACCTTAACATCGTCGATCACTACTTCGCCTACGTTCATAGAAAGAACCCTAGCATTAGGTTTAGCAATGCTTGCGTAGGCATTATGATCGAAATGTTCATGGGTTATTAAAACTATGTCCGCTGATACACGTGGTGGTTTTAATCCAAGGCTACGTCCATCGTGTGGATCGATAACAATCACTTTGCCTTTGGATGACACTATCTCGAAGCATGCATGACCATGCCATCTAACAATAGGCATCTAAGTATCACCTACTATATCGTATAATAACGCTTAGCAACACTAAAGTTTTTATGCTTTCCAAATTTTCTAAGATTAAGATAAGGTGTTCGACGAACTCAAGTAACAGTCCTTGGTAAAGCTATGGTAGGTGTTTATTTTAAGTTAATAACGAGGTGGGGTTCATGATAGCATCAGTTTCCGGTAATGAACAGCCTAAAGATGATGTTAGTAAAGTAGGGCAACAAGAAAAGAAATTTGTTAGACAAGTTGCTTATGACAACGAGGCTAAGATAAGGCAGGCTTTAATGGTTTTAACTAGGATTATGAACGACCCATCTATACCTAGAAACATTAGAAGAGCAGCTATGTTTGCTATAAGAGCTCTAAACGAAAAAGGTTTATCTCCAGGTGTAAAAGCCGCTAATGCTATAGGGATCCTAGACGAAGTTGGTCAAGATCCAAACATGCCGTTGCATGCCAGAACCCTCCTATGGTCGGCTATATCGATCCTCGAAACAGTGAAAGACTAATCATGTGAAGAGGGTAAAGTGATAAAATGGTCTATGTATACAGAGTTAGAGGTCCGTATGCTACAGCGCTAGCTAAAATCATCATAGATTCAGGTTACAGTCTATCGGATCTCTCTGATAAACTTGCACAGAGATTTTCATTGCATCCTAGAAAGGAGGAACCACCTCATGCAACCATAAAAGTAAGCGACGAGGATCCCAATATCCTAGTTATAGTGGGTATGCGAGAAGCTGTAATAAATTTGCTTAATACGTTGGTTAGCAAGGTACCTTTTGTTGGTTTTGAGTACAATAAGTACGGCCCTTACACTAGTATAGTAGTCGAGATAAAAGGTGTTAAGAGTGGGTACTGTATTGCCGAATTTAACGATTACACAGTTATTATACATGGTTACCCAAGATGTGTAGAAGGATCTAAAGTTGTAGTCCACATAGTTAAACCGGCTATGCAATACAATAGAACGGCAGTAGCGTATCCAGGTATAGCGGTAATAAAAGATACTGTTGTTTTACTAGACGATGGTATGGGTAAGGTTATATTTAGCGAACATATAAGAGATTTAGAGAGAAAATCAATGCTTAGAACTCTTTCAGCTAATATTACGAGACAAGGCTACAGCATTAGATGGCGTAGTTCAGCAAGAGCTGCTACACTTGAGAAAATAGCAAAGGATCTCGAAGAAGCTTTAAATGATGTGGAGAAGTTTAAACTCAGCAGCTACAATGCGGGTGATGTCGTTGTTGAGGGAGAATCCATAGCTTTTGTGACTTTAACAAGAGGATCAAAGGAGTACCTAGATGAGGTAAGAAATAGTGTAACACCTACTATGCCCGGACACCATTTTATGAGGACATGCGGTAAACTAACTGAATTAGCAGATTTAGCCGATAGAATGTCAAGATATATCGATAGAAATCAATTCTATAAAGCGTTAAGATACGCTTTAGCGGATAGCATGCTCGGCAAGCATATAACAATAATTCATAGGAAAGCTACGAACGAGAAAATAGATTTAGGGCCTATGGAAGTCGTAGATGTCGTAGATGATATGCATTTAGGTAAAGTTATCATTGGTAAAAGAGTTATTAAGGGCGAAGGGGTATACGACGGTTTAGGTACTCCTAAGGAACGTGGAGATATAGCATTTACATTGATTCCAATAGATGCATGGTTTATAATACATAGGTACGTTAGGGCTTCCGGAGAAGAAAAGGGTATATACGTAAACATCAACACGCCGCCCGAGATTTGTTTAGAGAATAGAGTTATTTCCTACTTAG
This sequence comes from Ignisphaera sp., assembly GCA_038892955.1. Lineage (GTDB taxonomy): Archaea > Thermoproteota > Thermoprotei_A > Sulfolobales > Ignisphaeraceae > Ignisphaera. Next base: position 20,064 of record JAWASI010000020.1, on the reverse strand, counting down.
ATCTATATGTAGACCTAGTTTATGTTGATAATAAGATAGAGGTGATAGATAGAGATGAATTAAATAAAGCAATAGAGTGCAACATTTTAAGTAGAGATTTTATTGATGTAACGGAGAAGACTATAAACTACGTAAAAGAAAATATCAAGTACCTATTATCGTTAGCTCGATTAACTAATTTCCGTAACATTGTATAGTATCAACTTATAGCCTCTATTATTCATTCTTTCTTTAGCTTATATTGTAGGTTTGATTCTCTTAAATGTCTAAGAATTGAAATTTCTGCTATTTCTGCAGCCTCGTATACAGAGACCATAGCTTCATGAGATATCGCCAGTATCCCTGCTATATCAATACATTTCGTGGCAGCCATTAATATTTCTTGTGTAAGCTCTTCTCGCTGAAGTAAAACTTTAAACGCTTGGTTAACGTTACGAGTAGCAAGTGAGTTAATAGCCTTAGATACATATGATGATACTCTAGAGAACATCTCTTTTAGCATTTCTTTGCATTCACTACGCTTAATTACGTTGATACCTGTTTTGAGAAATGTATTGGAAACCCTATCCAGGGTATCCCCTATATGCTCTAAGCTCTTAATAATAGTGGTGAACTCTAGAGCTGATACCGGATCCCTAAACGCTGTTCTCCTTATTGTTCTCATCCCCAAAAAATGGAATCTATCAAGATCATCGTCGAGCTTTATCAACTCTTTGAGTTTCTCGTTATTGCCCAACTCAAAATACTCAATCAACATATCAAACATTGAGGATATGGTGGTCTTCATCGAATTTATGATATCGTTTAAATCTGTATTAAGTTCGTCAACAGAAATCTTTATTTTGAATATATCTCCGTTCATAGCTATCGTGCCAGGCAACCTCATGGCAATTTTATAGAATACGTCCCTAGCAATATTGCGAGGAACATCTAATGTTATAATGTCGTAGCCTTCTATATAGCTTGCGATAATCAGTCTCTCAAGATGTTCAACTTCTTCATGTCTTAACGATATAGTGTTTGTAATCTTGGTTTGTGTAACGCCGGAGGTTAGAGGTCTGATAAGTATGTATCCAGGACCTAATGTAACTTCTACAGATGAACCGATATCAACATTTAGATGCGTTAGCCATTCCTTGGGTATCGTTATACCGATACTTCTTTCGCCTACACGTATTATTTTGCGTATATTTACCTGTTGGCTCATAATGATACGCTCGTTTTTGCTAGTAAGGTGTTACGAGTCTACCGATTATAACGAAGTTAAACTGGGTATATATATCTTTCACCTTTTGTTATCTAGATAAAAGTCTATTCTATAACCTAGGGATCAACGATATCAACGTTTTTATATCTCTGTTCAATATTGTTATTTCTCAATTAGGTGGTCTAAATGAAAGTATTAATTATTGTTATAGATGGGGCAGCTGATGGTATTACCCATAGACCTACATCGTTGGAGTTGGCAAAAACACAAGGACTAGATTTATTAGCCAAGAGTGCTATAGGAGGTTGTTTTTACCCTATTGATGATAAAACGCCGCCTGAGAGTGATGCAGCGGTATTCTCTATTCTAGGCTATAACCCTGAGGAGATAGGTATCGGTAGAGGTATTCTGGAGGCACTGGGGGTAGGGTTAACCATTAAAGAAGGTTATGAGGTGGCATTTAGGGCAAATTTTGCTACAGTTGACCCTAAGACAATGAGAATAATAGATAGGAGGGTTGGGAGAAGCTTATCAACAGAAGAAGCGCGAGAGCTAGCTAAAGCAATTGACGGGATAGAACTTGGGGTATACGGTGGATACGCTAAAATTGTTGCAACCATAGGTCATAGGGCAGTGGTTGTGATAGGTAGTAGGGAGAGGAAGCTAAGCGCTAATATCACAAACACTGATCCTGCTTATGAACGCAAAGGTAAGCTATCTGTTGCAGTAAAAAGTTATAATCCCTACATATCGTTGTGTAGACCCTTAGATAATTCAGAAGAAGCTAGGATAACATGTGAACTTGTTAATAGGTTTACATCAAAAGTTATAGAAATACTTGATGGCCACGAAATAAACATAGAAAGAGAGAAGAAGAGGATCCCTAAAGCTAATGCCATACTCCTCAGGGATTCTGAAGACAGAATACCGCCTATAACTCCTATACAAAAACTTTATGCTAAATCCTTTGGCATAGTTGCTGAAATGCCCGTTGAGATAGGCATAGGTGTACTTCTTGGAATGGATGTAGCTAAAGTGTCTCTACAAGGTGATAAAGAAATATTACATAGAGAAAGAGTCGAGGCAACTTTAAAACTTATTGAGAAAAACGATGTTGTGTACGTCCATCTTAAAGGACCTGATGAACCTGGACATGATGGGGATAAACTGGGTAAGGTTAAAGTTATTGAAACTATAGACGAGTTATACATTCAACCGTTAATTAAATCGATAGACCTAAAGAATACAGCTATAATTGTGACATCTGATCACTGTACACCACCAGAGCTAAAAGCCCATTCAAGTGATGCTGTTCCGGTTATGATATCGTATAAACATCTTAAACAACACGATAACATAACAAGATTTACCGAGCCCGAATGCTGTTTAAAGGGTTCCCTTGGAATTATACCTAGCGGTTATCTACTTTTAGGTAAAATATTTAGCTTGCTTAAGTAAGTAATATTGTCTAGTATGATGTTTGCACCTCCTAACTGAAGATATGATGATCGGTGAGAGCACTGATACAAATTAACCCAACTTTGGGGTGGTGTTGTGGCTAAATATGTAGTAGGCGTTGACATAGGTGCTACATGGATTAGGGTAGCCCTTGCATCAGCTGATGGTAACATAGTACAGAAAATCATTACATCGACACCTAGGGAAGGAGATAAATACACAATAGCTAACTTAATTCTAGAGATTATTAAAAAAGAATTCAAGGAATATGTTAATAGCATTGAATCTATTGGTATAGGTGCAGCAGGCCCTTTAGACCTAGCCAAGGGTATGGTTATTGGGGCTCCTAACGTACCTATACGGACTTTTGAACTAGGATCGCCTCTGGTTGAAGCGTTAAGAAAACCTGTGATAATCGCGAACGACTGTGTTGTTGCTGTTTGGGGGGAGAAACTATTTGGTTTAGGACGGGGTAAAAGCAATATTGTCTATATAACGTTAAGCACAGGTATAGGTGGAGGTATAGTAGTAAACGACATTCTACTCTTAGGTAAGATGGGTAATGCCCATGAAATAGGGCATATGATTGTAGACGTAAAAGGGAGGATGAAATGTGGTTGTGGTGGTAGAGGTCATTGGGAAGCATATGCAAGTGGTGCCAATATACCAAAGTTTGTATCGAAACTTTTAGAAGAGTGGACATTGACTGAAGAAGAGAAAAAATCGACTGTATTCAAGTTATACCTCGAAAATAAGTTAACATCAGAACATGTATACAAGGAAGCCGAGAAGGGAGATCCCTTGGCACTTAAAATAGTAGATGAAATCAACAAGTACAATGTTGCAGGATTTGAGAACGTGATAAATATCTATGACCCAGAAATAATAGCAGTTGGTGGCGCTATAGCCCTAAGGAACAAACGCGAACTTATTCTGAACCCAATAATAAAAGGCATTGAGGAATCCAAAGGCATTGTAACATTGAAACCTATTATAGAATTAACTCCTCTAGGAGATGACATAGTGTTACTAGGAGCTATTGCTTTAGCGTTGAATCCTCCAAAGAATTTATTATTGATGCTTAAATACCTTGAGAATCTGTAGGTTGCTCCTTATCTACAAAACTTGTGTTAACTATAGGTATGCCATGTAATGAATGTTAAGGTTATTAAAATAGACCCTAGATTAAATCTATTTATGTTATTTTACCCATCATTTATTCTACCTATGTTTAATATTCAAGAAGATAAAGCCATTAAATTATGGGGTGAATGTAGAGGGCTCGTGATAATCAAAGAGGATTCCAAGCTAGTAATTAAACATAGCGATAGGGTATGTCTGGATTATGCAGACGAGATCTTGGGTTTCTGGTCTATACCTAGTAGATTTGATGTAATTGAAAAGAGGTATAGAGAGTTCTTGGAAATACTAGTATCAGAGTATAGCTGGTTTGGCATAGCTACATCGCCTCTAGATGACGTTGAGATATTTTCATCAATATTCTTATCACAAAATACTGATTTCCACGTAAATGTTGTTAAATGGGTTCGGAACATTATGGAGAAATATGGGTCAATAGAAGCTCTCACAAGTTTGGAATTAGCAGATATAGTTAAATGTATTGGCGGTAGTTACCAAGTACTAAACCTTGTCCATGCGTTAAAGCAGTACTTAATGTACAGAGACCATTTATTGAAGAAGAATCCCGAAGAAGTAATCACATACATGCTAAAAATAAAAGGTGTTGGCCCTAAAGTTTCGCACGCCTACCTAGTTTTTGTAAGAAAATTAACCATATATGCGCCAATAGATAGAAACTTAATCTCTTTTCTAAGAAATTTCGATGTAACGTTCGACCTCATAGCTAATGCACCTAAAAAAGGTTATTGTATTAGATATCCATGTGGAACTTGTCCCATAAATATTGGTTGCACATATTATAGAGTGAGAAATGCTTTCAAGGTCTTTGCGGCTTGGGTTCAAACAGTTGCCTATATACATAGTAAGCTTATGTGTAAACCTAAACTATGCCATAGGTGTTTTCTCAATAAGATATGTATGGTCTACACTAGTACGTAGAAGTAATAAGGGGTGAAGCACGTGAAACCTTTAAACATAGTTTTAGCTGAAGCAGGTCTAGAGCTTGTACCTAAAGAAATAGAGAATCATCCAGTAGTTGTTAAGAATGCGCAAAAAAGACGTAAAAAACCTTCAGAAACTTTGTTAGACATATCACTTCACTATAGCGCTATGAAAAAACTTAGTAAATGGTATAAAAGAGGTAGACCCGACATAGTCCACATATCGTTGATGAACGCGCTATCAAGCCCTCTTAACATTGCTGGTTTACTAAGGGTATATGTGCACACAATCAATGATAAAATCATTCATATAGACCCTACTACAAGGTTACCGCGAAACTACAATAGATTCATTGGTTTGTTTGAGCAATTACTAGTAGCAGGTTTGATTCCACCCGGTAGCGAAAAACCCTTACTGTGGGTCGAAGAAAAAAACCTTAGGGAATTCGTAAATATGATGAATTTTGATAAAGTTGTGCTGATGGAGGAACACGGGGTTAGGAAAACAATTAGAGTCATAGGCGAAGAGCTTGCTAAACTTATGAATGAAGGTAAGAATATTTGTATAATAATTGGGGCATTTCAGCATGGCGATTTTGAGGAAACAACGAGATCTTTAGCACATGAACAAGTATCTATATTCCATAAATCTTTAGATTCATGGATAGTCGTTTCTCGCGTAATAGAAGGTGTTGAAAACGCATTGGGTTTATGCTAACAACGGTATCCTAATTCTATCGTTGATTAAATGAAAGAATTTATAAACTTTTAAGATCTCTAAAATTAAAATCGCTTTTAAGCATTAGAGGAGAGCGTGATTAAGTTTATGAGTGTGAATAAAGATACGATAACGCAATGTTTAAATAGGGCTTCTACATTCTTAGAATTACTATCAACATGTAATGATTGCGCAGAAATTTTTATCGATTATAATCATCTAAGATATCCCTACATATCGTTGTTGATTATGCTGGTAAAATGCGATAACATTATAGAGAACTGCGATAATCACTTGTTTGATATAATAGCAGAAGCTACAATGGATGTAAACTCCATTATATATGGAGTAACTAATTTAGAAAAAGATCTCGTAAGCTTTAGAGTTAAATGTGGTGATGGATGGCTTGAGTATGGCTACATTTTAACAAAGTCAACGCTATCAGCTCAATATGTTATGAAAGGGTATACTATATCGTATACTGGTAAAAGATTTAATGTAGAATCGCTAGATAAGGCCTATATAGATAAGCTCTATAGGTACATAGATGTATTGGTAAAAAAAGCGCTTACAATAATTGAGCAAGAAGGATTAATCTAACCTCCTCCCCACCCTAAAGTACGAGCTTTCAAGTTGTAATTCTGTTTACTCCATATAAGGCTATTATATCTCAGTTATGCTTTCATCAAACAGGTGGTATGATAAGATGGGTAAAAGTGGCATAGTTGGATGGGGTATATATATACCTATTTACAGGATTAAGGCTACGGACATTGCTTTATTTTGGGGTTTCGATAAAGCTTATGTCGATGGGATATGGATTGAAGAAAAAGCTGTGGCTAGTGTAGATGAAGATAGTGTTACAATTGGGTATAGAGCGGCTTTATACGCAATTAAAAGAGCGGGGATAAATCCTAGCCAAATAGATGCCATATATCTTGGAACAGAGAGCAAACCTTATGCCGTAAAACCTGGGGCTACAATAATAGCTGAAGCCCTTGG
>JAWASI010000020.1:0-13588 GCA_038892955.1 Ignisphaera sp. | reverse complement strand
GTATAAAACCATCTCATCTAGTAGCAGACCTAGAATTTGCATGTAGAGCTGCTACAGAAGCAATAAGAATAGGGGCTTCGTTAGTTGAAAGCGGGTATGCGAAGTATGTTCTAGCCATAGGTGCGGATACAGCTCAAGCAAGTCCAGGTGATGTTCTAGAGCTTACGGCTAGTAGTGGTGGAGCAGCATACATTGTAGGATCTGCAAATGAAGCAGTAGCTATATTCGAGGGTATGGCAACATATTCAACGGATACCACAGATTTTTGGCGTAGAGATGGAGCTCCTTATCCAAGGCATGGTGAAGGTTTTACAGGAGAACCAGCTTATTTCCATCACATAGTTTCAGCCACCAATATACTTATGGAGAGATTAGGTCTGAAGCCTACAGACTTTGACTATGCTGTATTTCATCAACCAAATGGAAGATTTCCTTTACGTGTTGCATCTATGCTCGGTATACCTAGGGAAAAAGTTTTACCAGGCATTGTAACGCCTTGGATCGGCAATACCTACAACGCTTCAATGCTCATAGGATTGGCAAAAATACTTGAACAAGCAAAACCAGGGCAGAGAATACTAGCGGTTTCGTTTGGTAGTGGGGCAGGTAGCGATGCTTTCAGCCTAGTAGTTACTGATAAAATCGTTGACGTTGTTGATAAAGCTTATAGGACTGAGTGGTTCCTAAAGAACAAGGTATACATTGGTTATCACGAGTACCTTAAGATGCGGAATAAATTGATAATGTATAAGCTTTAAATAATTTGTTTTACACAATTTCAGCAATCATAGTTTTCAAAACAAAGACCTAATCTTTTAGCTAATACACAAAGATTATGTGAGCCTACTAAAGCTTTGCCTCCACTCTTAGTTTTAATAATGGCCATTTTGCCGAGAACTACTACCTTGGTTTCCTCACATCTGCTATTTAATGCCATAAAGTGAACTCCCAATGAACTTAAATTAATATATTATGATATGATATGTTAGAGTCTAAATTATTTTTGAGAAATAATGTTCTAAATTTTATGCTTCATTTTCAGGTTCACTAAAGGATTCTTCGAATATTTCGCTCTCTTCCTCGAATTCATCACCTTGGGATGTTGAGTAGAGTCTTATACCGCTTTTCTCAAGTATTCTAAGAGCTTCACCCAAGGGTAGTCCTGCTCTTCTTAATTTAGCTGCCATTGAACCCCACCTTGCTCTAAATTTAGAGGGTACTAAAGGTCTAACTCTTTTAGCTGTTTTTCTAGGCACATAATTTTGCTCCATACCAGGTACCCCGAAGGCTCCATCAGGTAACTCTATTATTTCATCTCTTTCGATGAGTCTTACCAGTATTTTCCTAAGCCTATCTTCACCTGCTATACCACTAAACTTCTCCCTAAGTTCTCTCCAAGTTAAAGGCTTCTTAGCGTTGGCTATGGTCTCCTTAACTAGTTTCTCAAGTTCTTCCTCTGATGGAGCTTTATATACCTCTATATCTTCATCTTCATAAAGCTTCTTAAACTCGAACTCCATAATTTCACCCAATACCCTATAATATATAGTCATAAAGCTTTATAAACTTTGTTATCATGAATAGAAATAGCGCCTAAATACTTTTATAAACTTTATTTATTTCGACGCAGCTAGCTTATATAATATCACTAATTCATAATAACCTACGGATGATTATGGTTGATACTATTAAACTAATAGTGGCAGGTTCAAAACCTGAAGACATAATTAAATGTACCTTAATAGCTACAAAGGCTAGGAAATACATTAAACGATACACAAATGTACAAATACTGTTTATGCCAAATATGAACGGATTTAGCGGAATCGTTGTTGAAGATGAAGCATTCGTTGAATGTAATGATGAAGAGGAATCTATAGAGCAGATAATTTACGGAATAACAAAGCTTATTTCGAAGAAAAAATTCATGGATTTAGCTGTAGCAGCTGCTTATGCCTCAGATACTCAGTAATTCAGGGATTCTGTGGTAGGAATTACATGTATATTAAAAGATATTTGTAGCAAGATATATATACTCAGTTAAGTTAAAAATCAGTATCTGATATTGTGTATTACAGTATTTCAGTAGAATACAAATATATTTACAAGGGTGTGAAAATGGCTTATAACGAACGTAACGAAGTAGATTATGCTGAACTAGTCACAGAGGTACTCTCAAGTCTTAAAAAATTTATGAAATTCAAGGAATTAGAATCACTACTAGGAATATCTATACCTACGCTCTGGCGATATATACATGGGGACATCAGGCCAAGCCAAGAGCGAGCTAAGAATATGTTACTTAAACTATTAAGTGATGATGTTGTTGAATTAATGCTTTCAAGGGTTTTAAAGGTAACAGAAGGTGATATAGTTAGCCTCTATCCTATCGTATACAACGTGGACATCTTAACATTTGCTTCAATAGATGCAATGATATGGGGTAAGGATAAAGGGTTTACAGCTATAATGACAGTAGAAGTTGATGGTATACCGTTGGCTACAATGATAGCTAAAAGACTAGGCGTTAAACTTATTGTGGTTAAGAAGAGGAAGGAGGTAGGGTTCAATAAATTTATAGAGCTTAGCTATATCACATCAATGCCTCCGGAAGTTGTATCGTTATACCTTCCTGAAGGTATTGTAGAGTACGGTGATAGAATCCTAATAGTTGACGACCTTGTTAGAAGTGGTAGAACAACTTCAGCACTATGTGAGTTAATAAAGAAGAGCGGTGCTAAATCACATGGTTATTACGCACTTATAGGTATTGGCAATGCTTGGAGAAAATCTGTTGAGCAATGCGTAAACAATAACTATAGGGTACTCTATACCTTAAAACCTTCTTCAATAGATATAGGGTTCTAACTTGGCAGAACATGCAATAGATTTCGTGGTTATAGGTAACATAGATATCTCTAAATGTGCAAAACTTCCGTATATTGTGGATAATCTCGAGGCTAATCTTTACATATTTTGTGGAGGTTTAGGCGAATGCTTAGATAGCTTAAATTTTGTTAAAAAAGGTTTTGCTGTACCTAATATCTACGATGATGATCATGTTATAAAAGTATTGAAAGAGAAAAATTTATTCATTAGTGGTAGATGGACTAAGATAAACAGCGTATGTTTAGCTGGCATAGACGCTAAAAACCCGATACAATCAGTAGACAGAATATACTCTAGTGCTCCACAAGAATGTTCTCTATATGTAATAGTGTCAACATATCCTTTATCTATTTCAAAGTGTTCAAAAGTACTATACAGAGGTAAGATATACTTAATAGGGTTACCTAGAGACCTATCAACAAAAATTATCAAGTTAATAAATACACTAGGACTTATTATAGCATGTCAAGAAAATTCCACAGAGGTATGTATAGATCGCGCAGATGGTAATGTGTTGTATCTATCTATACCTAAATCGGTATCGGTAGTTAAGGTTAAACTAGATATTCAGAACCGTAGCATAGTTTACATAGATGTGCTAAGCTGATACTTTATAGCCTTAGTTCGGTATATAGTGGAACATTTAAAGTAAATACTTTTTACGCTCAAATTACGTAATATTTATATTGTACTTAATGAGAGACACATATATATGGACAAGATTATGGAGAACACCATCGGATTTGTAAGAATAAGGCCTGCAACAAAGGACGACCTTGATACCGTCATAGCTACAAATATCGAGTGTCTTCCTGAACATTATCCATACTCTTTTTGGCTTAACCATCTCGAGAAATGGGGTGATGTGTTCTACGTAGCAGAAGTTAACGGTGAAGTAGTAGGGTATGTACTTTCAAGAGTTGAAGAAGGTATCAGCAGGTGCCATGGAAGGTTATCAAGGATAGGGCATATAGTTAGTGTGGCTGTTAAAGAGGAGTATAGGGCAAGAGGTATAGCAACAGCTTTACTATCTGCTATTCTATCGGTTTTCCAGACTATATACAATGTTGAAGAGGTTCAACTAGAAGTTAGAGTTAGTAATTATAAAGCCATCAAGCTATACGAAAAACTTGGGTTTATAAAAGCTGAGAGAATTAAAGGGTATTACCTAGATGGCGAGGACTCTTATCTTATGGTTAAAAATCTTTCACAAGAACCTTGCACCATTAAATCAGTTGAATAGTATGCAAAGGTATAGCTGATATGTATAGAAAAGCTATAGTACTCTTTTGTGGAGATATCAATATAGAGAAATTCTCGTCTATAGCGATAAAGAAAAACGAGGTTGCAATAAAAACCTCTTACACTTACTTTTCTGTAGCAGATATAGCGTTTAATTCATGTAATTTGGTGGCCAAGGACCGTAAAACACTAGGTTCTATAACTGTCGGCAAGATTGTAGACCTTGGTGTTGGAGTAAAAGATTTAAGCGAAGGCTCTAGGGTAATAGCATTTATTGTAAATTCACCTCAATATAAAAATACACTAGGTGGTGCACAAGACGTTATCGTTATTGAGCATAACTATGTTAGAGCAGTAAAACTTGTAGAATATAGCGATGAAGAACTTCTCTTATTAGCTACTCTATCTATAGACAAAGAGGTTATAGATTACCTTAAGGGTAAAGATGTACTATTGGTTGGTAACGATATATCAGTTCTATCGTTTGCTCATTATGCTCAGAAATATTCGTGTAAATTAGGTGTAATCTCGAAGTATACAATAAACATATCAAATTTTGTAAAATGTGATCATGTATCACTTTATGATAACAGCAAATCTTTTGACACAATAGTGATTGCATCTCCTGATCCAGTAGTAGTATGCCTTACCATAAAGAATTTCACTAAAGAAAAGGGATCTAAGGTGATAATGTATCCTCATATAAATAACCTCTTGAGAGGTAGGTGTATAGAAAACAACGAAATATCTATTAAGATAGCATACCTTGGCGACATAGAGGTAGGGATAGAGGTATTTAAAGCTTACGGAGATAAACTGTTAAACCAGGTAAAGGTAGTTAAACTAGAGCATTTACCAAAGCAAATATCTGAACCGTTAATCATTAAACATTGTTAAATACTTAAATCTATTATCTAGGTATCCTACATTGAATCCTACGTCTATTATCCTCATCCAAGGGGGTTTCCCACCCCACCCTCTAACCACATAACTTAACTTATCTATATTTGAATTTACAAATCTTAAGAATTGTGATAATGTACATCTTTCGATAGCACATTCAACTATTAATTTAGATAATTCCTCGTTCCCTTGAGTTATAATAGCCTGCGCAAACCCCCACCTAGGGTCCATTATGTCTAAGGAAACGAACTTATAGTTCTTAACCAAATCTTTATATAGTCCAATTTTACTAATAATTTCTAAGACGTGACCTGGAGGTAGATATTGGTAAGGAGTCCACGGCTTAGGTATAAGCACATTTAACGATATCTCCAAGAATTCCCTCTTTCTAACATGGGGTTTTATTTTATCGAGAAACTTCTTCAGAGATATTATCTCCTCTTCTATGTTAAATTTAGGAAAACCTGTTATGAGGTAGAGCTTAACGTGGTTATAACCTATGTCATACGCATTTAATACTATATCTGCAACTTTGTCTATCTCAACGCACTTCCCTATACGGCACCCATATCTTTCTACAAGTGTTTCAGGAGCTATAGTCAAGGTTTTCTGTCCTAATTCATACATAGTTTCAAGCCTTCTACTCGTGATATGCTCTACTCTAAGTGATGGAATGCTGGCTTGAATTCCATTGTACAATAATTTATTTAATAGTTGATCAGCGTAAGGAATACTGTAAAATGATAGGCTGTATATGATAACTCTCTTTGTTGCAGAAGTCAAATTAATGCCTTTCTCGATTATTCTCCAGATAGTACTACTAGATCTAAACCTAAAGGGATACATTATATGGGATTCCATACAGAAAGGACATAAATATGGACATCCCCTAGAAAGCTCAACTCGTAGACCATGCCCAAACACAGGCTCTTCATCTAGCGAATAAACCTGCCTAATAGGATGAAAAACATTATCTAAATTTTCAACAATTTTCCTCTTAATTTTTGTGTAGTTTAACGATGGTATCCACATGCATTTTATATTCTCTAAAAGTTTTAGAGGGTTTTCATCTTGAGCCGAATAAACTATGTCTAGGAGTACTTCATCGACCTCGCCTATGGCAACAGCATCTACTATGTTGCTTAATGGTAGAGGATTAGCTGAAGGTGCGAGACCTCCTGCAACTATTAACGGTTTAAAATTATTTTTTTGATGTGGTAGCAACTTTAAGGAACTAAGTATATGTGCTATATTTATATAATCAAGTTCAAAAGAAGCTGACACAAGGATTAAATCAAGATGTCTTAAACTAATATTATGATCAAGGGCTTCAACAACATCCTCGTCTATGTTGTAGACAAATCTATATGCTATGGCATCCTCTAACCCATTTATATATTCATAAAAAAGATGCATAACTAGGGAACTACATGCAGCTACGTAAGGCAATGGAATAAGTATACCTACTTTGATATCTTTAGGTCTACCTTTTTTAGTAACCTTATTGAATTCTTTCCTCGGTCTAAACACTTCCGCGCTCATGAGTATCTGATACCAGAATTAAAAGCAGAACTTATGTATTACTATGAAGTAAACAAACGTATATAATCTACTAGCCTAGCTTCTATGGAGAAGATTATGTAACATTTCTAGTTGTAGCAACTTTTTTGAGCACTTCAACAACAGAGGCAAGGCATTCTGACACAATATCGGGGTGCTTTTTCTTTATATGATCTTCCACAATTTGTAGAGGTAGCTCTTCATTACATAATGCACAAACTGCAATAGATCCGTTAACTTTCTTGGTAATCGGTTTAATTTTGGTAATGACGGGTATAGCGTACTTCATAAGCACTTTCGCTCGATCACTAGATCCTGTTTTCTCCATAATTCTCTGGATGTATCCCCTAATTTGGTGTTTACTAAGTCCATACTTATTAGCTATTGTACTGGGGCTTACACCATCAACAAAGTAATCGTATAGTGCTTTGATAACCTCTTTTTTATCTGCTAACACTTTAAGGATTAGATACTCTAGTACAGCAGTAGCACTATTCTTCAAGGTAACCCCTATATTCTTATAATTTTCATGAAAATATTTAAGCTGTGAAGCGTAATTAGTTTATAAGTTTTTATGAAGTGTTTACCGAAGTGGTTCTAGCAAATGTTAAGGTATGTACATTAATCAATAGATATATGGGTTTTTAATAAACACTGCCTCGGTATTACTGTCAATCGAATCTATAAAAGAACACGTCCTACCATGTATATGAAGCTCTGTAGATTTCCAGAGGATACTCAATTACCGACTATTCATGACCCATACCTATAAGATATATATGTATACCTGAAATACTTATATTATGAGTTTGACACTTAAACCAACAAAATATTTTCATTTGGTGAAACCAAATGAAAAACATTGGTTATAAAACATTTGAATTAGAAATCCCCCTCACAAAAGTTATTTCAATAAAAATAGACGCGGAAATGTTAAAAGAAACAGATTTTATTTATCGAAAAAGAGGATTCAGAAGTAGGTCAGAGTTCATTAGGGAAGCCATAGAGGTGTACCTTGAAATTCTAAAGAAATTCGATAGAGATGAAGCGAAAAGAATATTATCGTCAATACTTAACTCAAGTGAAATAGCAAAAAAGAAATAAGCCTTAACCTAACAACGGTGTATTAGGCCAGTTTGTAACAAAAACTATAGCATTAACAATGCGGGGGTGCCCGAGCCAGGTCAAAGGGGTCGGGCTCAGGACCCGATGGTGTAGGCCTGCGTGGGTTCAAATCCCACCCCCCGCACCATGAAACCCTTGTTTCGCTAATAAGTTAACTAACTCCTCAGTTAGCTCCAATACCACCAACACCATAATTCGTCATTAGAGACGTGAGGGTTGATGAAAACAAGATGAATTCATTGTTCAGTTTTCTCATCTTCAAGCTGAACAGCGATGTTAAGATATACCACGCTGATCTCTACGGGATGACAGCTGGTAGTTTACCGCATAGTTGAATACTACTACGTCACGAAGGTTGGAACAGATTGGAACAGAGAATACTATGGATACTTGCTACTGGATGAGGTTTCAGAGAAGAACTAGCTCGAGGCACGTGGCTAAGATTTACACAATAACCATGTTGTTATTCGGAGCAGAAGGTTCAACATTACACTGAAGCCAGGGGGATTGGCTGACTGTAGCAACCCAGACTTTCTGCGCTCTATTCTCGTACATGTACCTTGCGTTCACAATCGTCGTAAGCCTGACACCTATGCTAGGTTGCTCTACTTGTTCGTACCCCTCGGAGCTGTCTTCAAGTGTATACAGCAGATGAGACTACTGCTGTTCGACTTTTTCTACAGCCAATACGTTATGCTCGTGCTGTTATAATGCTTGGTCAAACAATTGATGCAGCACAGCTAGCGAACCTAATAGCATCGATGATATTGCTTATAATCACGCTCATATCAATAGCTATCTGCTGGTATTTCTGAGATACATACTGGTCTTCATCGACAAAATATTTAGCTTTTTCTCCTACTTCATTCTTAATCCACCTCAGGTGTGCAGATGAAGGCTTTGACGATCTTAGTGCTTATACTTGTTACCCTCTTTGCTAATGTTTATGCTCACGATGTTTACGGTGTTATCGATGCTCAGCGTGTACTGCTGTTTCTGAGATCCCAATACATCGAAAAGGCTGGACTGCTGAGAGCAGCTGTGAGAGCGTACCCAGACAACGTAACAATATACATATCAAACGACAACGTTCTCGCTGTGAGAGCCCTTGCTGTCCTTGGAGATATTGAGCTATCCGGTAGAATTCTCACAAAGCTAAACAATGAGTATGGTGGAGGGTTCAACGGTAAAATAGAGATACTCTTCGGCATGGATATACCAGACTTGTTCTATACAGTGGAGTACGAGTACATTGGTGAAATAAACGGCTACATCATGCTCTACGAGAAACCTGGAAACAGGGTTATCGAGGACTGGTACGAGTACGCTGACCTGGTCGTGTACCGTGCACTAGATAGATTACTCTGGGGTTTTGGGCCACATGTTGAACTATTGTTCTTGAATCTAACGAGGATGTGGGATGGATATGGATTTAGGGATAAAGCATACAAGGCTACAGGCGTGTACAACACATACAAGTGTGCCCTCTTCATCTACCTCTACCGCGCTCTTGATTCAGCCGGGTCAGATATTGTTAAAGACCATGTCCGCATCAGGAACAAGTGCCTTGAGGTAATAGCAATCGCGCAGGACCCCGAAACAGGGGGGATAAGAACAGACTACGTTGTCATAAACAACAAAATTACTCCTACTGGAGACGTTAATGTTGAGACAACAAGCATTGTGGTACTAGCACTCTACTCTGACTACCCGTTGTTGTTTTCAAAAAGCGTTAGACAAGCTAACCCGGTTGCCAAAGCGTACCCACTTGCCGAGTCAGCAGCAGTACACGTAGTGCTAGCAGTAGCACTAATAGCGTTCACGCGTAGATTCATATACTGAAGCTCATCTAAGTTCACCATAATATCACAAGTAATATGCTGAAGCCTTCTTAAACCTCTCTGAACCCTCCTTGCTCATTATGTCTTTATACTAGTTTAGACCTGGTGGTAGAAGGTGTTTCCTTCCCGCTGGATACAGAAAGCTATCAAACACCCTCTAGAGCGTTCACCGAGTGGTTCAAGAGAAACAGGAAGAAGCTAATAAATACTTGGATGCAATTCAATAACGAAAAAGGGAGACATATGCAATAGAGCAATAAGGGACTTGATCAAGTTGCATAAGGCTTTACCTAGATATATCTCTCCATAATAAACCTAGTTCGTCAGCATATCTGTATACTTCCTCTACTTCATCTACACGAACCCTTCTTGCAATATCTTTGTATTGATATGCTTTGTATTCCGGTCTATACTGATTCATTATATTTACCAAAACTCTATCCTTAGGAAGGTTTTCTGCAATCCATTTAAGTACTTGTTTTGAACAACAGTTTACATGGTTTGGTAGAACTAGGTGACGTATTATCATATCGCCCCACTGAATAGCTATCTTATGATTTCTGCCTACAATTTCAGTATACCTAGGTGCAGAAGATAGTCTTAAGGCGCAGTTATCATTACCATATTTGAAGTCCGGTAGCCATATGTCTATGATGTAGATAAGGAGATTCATAGATTCTTCGCTCATGTAGAAGTTACTATTCCAAAGTTGTGCAATATTTAAGTCCAGGTACTTTAGACTTTCAATAATATTGTGAATATTGGGGGTAGGGTCTCCTCCAACGTGGTTTATGTTTCTGGCCCCATTCTTTTTCAACTCTTTTTGAATTAATGCGAGATGATATGGTGTAGTCTCCACCCCTCCGTAGGGGTTTTCTTGAGATATATCCCAATTTTGGCAAAAAACACATCTAAAATTACAGCTACCGTAGAATATAGTTCCACTAGGAACTAAAGGAGCTTCTTCGCCTAAATGAAGAAACCAACTATGAACATAACTTCTTGAATTAAGTCCACAGTAACCAATACCTCCAGATAATCTATCGACGCCACACCTACGTTCACAAAAGTTACATCTTCTAATCATTCGATGCGCGATTTCCGTCAGTAGATCGATGAAATTTAGAGATGCTTCACCATAGTTTTTCTTAAACTCGGCAAATTTTACACCTTCATTTCTTACCTCTGACCACAAGGATTCAAAATTTTTCCCTAATTCCCTATATATCCCCCATAATGAGACTAAGTCAAGGTTCTTTAAAGAGCCAACATCTTTAGGGATTTCAACAGCTTTAGCTATATGGAATTTAGCTGGATACCCCATCAATAGTACTGAGAAATACCAACTCAATGTTTTTTTGAAGACCTCATTTTCTAGAGCTTCAATTGCATCAGGTCTTACGAAATATACGTTATCCCTAATCATTTCGCCACCGTAGATTAAACCTATGATATGCTCTAGATCTGCGTATAAATGAGCCCGATCTAAGTTTATATTCTTAAAGTATACTGAGATACTTAATTAATAAGAGAAAGCTTGGTAAATTATTTTATGTACAATTTATTTAATAGATAAAGCTCTAACAAGTTGAAGAGATGTTAACCATATTTCATCATCTAAATGCGATATGTTTTCTATGCCTTTACCTTTTACCTTAGGCACAATGTCTGCAGAGTTTACCAAGGCTATTCCAACCACTATTGCATATTTTTCGCTAGGCTCCATAACGGCTACTATATCGTTTTTTTCAAAGGTTTTCAAGATCTTCTTTATCCCAGGTATCATAACATCGGCTCCTCTTTTCAATGGTTCCATAGCACCTTCGTCTACAACAACTGCTGGAACTATCAAGAGCTTCTTTGTATTGTATAACATGTTTATAGCGTATAGCGTTGGTATATATAGATCTTTACCCTGAATTTTAAACAGAGCTGCAATAGAATTGAACATCACTATTTCAAACTTTTCTGTGTAAGCGATTTGAACAGTTTCAGCCTCTCTAAGTATATCTATAAAGATTGGGTCTATGTCACGCCTTTTTTCTAATGTCGATAAAATACTTTTTACAACCTTCTTTGATAGATGCTGAATTCTTATGTTTTGCACAATAACACCCTAACTGCTGCATCAGTAATATTTGAAAAATGTCAGTTTATCGACCCATCTTCATCAATCGGATTACGTCGACCTCATCATCCTAGCTATACTATTAAGCTACACTATCATACTGTGTAAAGCTGAGTTCTTAATTTCTCTGGTAGTATGTCTTCTTTAATTATGTTAGCAGTAGGTGGTGGAACCTTAACTTTAGGTCCTACGACTATGTACTTAGACTCTTCATTTGTTCTACTCTTTAATACTCTTACCTTAACGTACCATCCATCGGTTCTTGCAACGTATACGTATTTTTTATGTTTAAGACCCATAGATTATCGCCATAGCTTGGCTGTATAGTGCTACCTATGACATAATACTACCTTCAGCAGTCAATATATAAACGTTTATAGCGTTATAAGGGCATAGTTTAAATGTAGCTCAGATAAAACCTGTAGGTGTCTTAAACGAAGCACATCACATCTTGGGAAGAACTAGAGGAGAGCATAAAAAATTGCTCACGTTGCCCTCTTCATCGATATAGGAAGAACGCTGTTCCAGGGGAAGGAGCTAAGATCCATGTTTATAGGAGAAGCTCCTGGGGCTACAGAAGATGAAATGGGAAGACCATTTGTAGGTGCGGCTGGCAAGCTTCTCACCTTAACGTTAGAGAGTCTTGGTGTTAAACGCGAAGATGTCTACATAACTAATGTCGTTAAGTGTAGACCTCCACAAAATAGGGAACCCACAGAAGAAGAAATAGAGAGTTGTAGTATATACCTAGAATCCCAAATATTGTTAATTAAGCCGAATATCGTGGTTACCCTAGGGAATATAGCTGGAAAAAAGATATTCTCGCTAGCCTCTAAACCGTGGAACGGGGTCACTAGGATGAGAGGCAAGGTATACGACTTATCAATACTTGGGCTTGAGCTTCGTGTTATACCCACTATACACCCAGCCGCCGCGCTATACAATCCAACTATGCGTACCACGCTTCTAAACGACCTAAAGTTGTTTAAAGATCTTCTAATCTCTATGTCTATTCCCTCGATTTCGGGTACAGGTAAACAGATAGTAGCTAAAGAGGATAAGGAGGGTAAGAAAGAATTAAGAACACTCATAGACTACATGAAGAAGAGATAGAAGTTCTTATTGCAGATCAACGGCTTACTCTATCGATAAAAACTCTGATGCATTATGTGTCTTGGGTGCGAGTTTTGGGGACAGAAATAGCCAGGGAAATCAAAGTATATAGAAATAGTGATATAATTAAAATTGTAGCATTTATACCTTCATGCCATAGACATATAAGGTTGGTATTGATCACTAAGGATCAGGCTATAGTTTTACATGAAGCTACTGTAGCAGCTATTGTGAGAGCATACGTAGACATTACAACACATCCGATGAGAAGAGCTATTGAATACAATCAAGTTAAACTAGAAAAAGATTTAAAGAAATCGGGATATGCCGACCATCAACTAATTGAATCAGATAGAGCAGAAATAGAGATAATCAATGAATGGTCTAGAATACTGGGATTTAAGAAATGCACGCATGAACAGTAGTAAGGAAGTATATGAGAATCCATAAGGTGACAATAAATTGGTTACTGATGGTGAAGAACTAGATGGTAGTATTAGGCAGAGAATGGTTAAACTCTTAGAAAGCGTAGAAGAACCTATAACAGCTGAGGATATAGCGCGTAACCTAGATATAGATGTAGACGACGTTTATATCCATTTAGCTCACTTAGCGAAAACCGTTAGAAGATTAAGCAACGGGAAGAAAGCTCTTTTAATGGTTCCACCAATGTGTAGGAGATGTGGATACGTATTTAAAGACCTCGATAAGCCCAAGAAACCCTCAAAATGCCCTAAATGTAAGTCTGAATGGATTGAACATCCTAGGTTTGTAATAAGAGGAATCG